>NZ_RWKS01000008.1:0-194452 GCF_003985085.1 Sphingomonas sp. TF3
CAATTTTCATCAAATTCGCTGTCTTTCTGATGGACGGCGTGACCCGATACGCCAAGATACAGTTGGCTGGCCTTTACATAGGCGAAATGGACCGTAACCGGTGCGTCCGGTTTCATCACCACATCCCATGAAACCTTGCCGTTCCAGTGGGAAACGTCAATTCCGAAAGTCCGGATGCCCGATGCCATAAGAACCTCCCCCGAAGTTGTGGGAGGCATAACACGATTCTATTGTAAAACCGAATCGCGATATCAGTCGCTTACCGCGCCGAAATTTCCAGGGATGTTGGGAATTGTCCAAAGCCGCGATGGCATGGACGGTGGCAGGGGAGCTCGGACTCGAACCGAGGGCCTTCGGTTTTGGAGACCGACGCTCTAACCAACTGAGCTACACCCCTATCAGACGGGCCGTTTAGCGAGCGGTTGCGTAGTCCGCAAGATGCCTCATGCAACGGCGCGTTCGTGGCCGTCACGATGGGCGAGCGCGCGGGCTTCGGCGACGGGCAGGGGGCGGCTGAAATAATAGCCCTGCACCTTGGTACAGCCCAGATCTTGAACCATGCGATGCTGGTCGGCCGTTTCTACGCCTTCCGCGGTGGTCGTCATGCCCAGGCTCTGCGCAAGCACCACGACCGCACGGATAATCGCGATCGGCTCGGCCACACCCTTGGCTGCACCGATAACAAAGCTCCGGTCGATCTTGATGGTCGAGAAGCGCGTGCGGCTGAGGTAACCGAGCGACGAATAGCCTGTCCCGAAATCGTCGAGGCTGAGCCGCACGCCGAGCGCCAAAATCCGTTCCAGCACCTTCACGGCACCGGTGTCGTCGCGCATGAAGACGCTTTCGGTGACTTCGAGTTCGAGGCGGTGGGCAGGCAGGCCGCTATTGGCCAAAGCCGAGGCGACAATCGACACGAAGCCGGGGTTGTGCAGTTGCTCGGGCGACACGTTGACCGCGACCCGCGTCTCGCCTGGCCAACCGGCGGCTTCGGCACAGGCGGTGCGCAAGACCCATTCCCCAATCGGGGCGATCAGGCGCGCATCTTCGGCGAGCGGGATGAATTTTGCGGGGGAAATGACGCCCAGTTCCGGGTGCGTCCAGCGTACGAGAGCTTCGAAGCCGGTCAGGAGCCCGGTGTCGGAGTTTACCACCGGCTGGTAGTTGAGATGGAGCTCGTTATTGCTCAGCGCCTTGCGCAACGCCTGTTCGAGCAAGCGGCGCTCTTCGGCCGCGACGTGCAATTGCGGTTCATAGCTGGTGAACTTGCCTCCGCCCGCGTCCTTGGAACGATACAGCGCCAGATCGGCGGAGCGGATCAACATTTCAGCGGTCCGCCCGTCGCGTGGTCCGGTCGCCAAGCCGACACTGGCCCCGGTGTAGAGCGTGTGCTGATCGATCTCATACGGGCGCGACAGCGTGTCCACGATCATCTGGGCAAGGCGTTCGAGGCGCAACGTGTCGCTGGCGTCGCGGACGACGACGGCGAATTCGTCGCCGCCCAGGCGGCCGATAATTTCGTTGTCGCTCATCAAACTTGCGAGTCGTTCCGAAACGCGACTGAGCAACCGGTCTCCGACCGGGTGGCCGAGCGTGTCGTTGACCGCCTTGAAGCGATCGAGATCGATCATCATGAAGGCGCAGCGGCTGCCCCATTTTTCCGCATCCGCCATGGCACGCACCAACGCTTCGTTGATGAGCAAGCGGTTGGGGAGGCCAGTCAAGGTGTCGAGCCGTGCCATCCGGTTGATCTTGTCGGCCGATGCCCGCTGTTCGGTGACGTCCGATCCAACGCCACGAAAGCCGATAAACGCCCCGCGTTCGTCATGGCGCGGATTGGCGGCGATCTCGAACCAGCGTTCGGTGTCGCCGACCAACACCGGCAGCAAAACGCCGCGAAACGGCTCACGTCCCTTCAGGTTGTCGGACAGTTGGCGCAGCCCAGCCGAGAAATTTCCTGCTTCCCAAGTCGGCCCGGCGAGCACCTGCAGCAGCGACTTGCCGTTGATAGAGACCGGATCGAGCCCGACCGAATGCGCAAAGCGGGACGATGCGCGGACCACCCGGCGACCGGCATCGGTTTCCCAAAGCCAGTCTGCGCCATGGTCTTCCGCTTCCCGCAGCAACAGGCTGACGGTTTCATCACGCTCCGCCAGCGAAATTTCGCCCGCGCGGATCAGCACCAGGGCGCGCGCGCGACTGAAACAGCCGATCATCAGCAAAGCGGTAAACAGCAGCACCGCTGCGGCAAAGAGCGGCCCCCCGACAAAAAACAGCATCGCCGCAATCGCCGAACCCAAAATACCGAGAAAGCTGAGCGTCGCCAGCGGCAGCGCAGCCATTGCGGTGGCGGACGCGGTCATCAACAGCGATAGAACGATCCACAATCCAAGCGCTGTCCCGGCATCGGCCCGCATGCCGAGTGCGAGTGGCGGCACCGACCAGACTGCGGCGAGCGCGATGCCTTCCAGCACGGTATCGCGTACATCGCGCAATCCCGCCGCGTTGCCCGCCCGCTGGCGCGCGGCGAGACGGCGAAAGGTAACCGCCACCGACACGGCGGCGACCACCGTCGCCCAACTTGCCAGTGCCCATAACGGGGCGATATCGGCGAGGATCAGCGTGACGAGCGCTGCACCGACGACATTCGCCCCAAGCAGGAACAGCGCCAATTGCCCACCGGCATGAAGCTGGGCCGCGCGAATCGGGCCCCAGTCGGTGGTGTCCGCCGGGTCGTAAAGGCCGAGCAATGCCCGGCCGTCGATCCGCGGCGTTGCGAATTGAGAGGTGCTGTCGGTGCTCACGACACCGACACTACCGCAAGCAGCGTTAGCGGATCGTTATAGCCGCCCGACTTTTTTGCGGGCCGTTACGCCGCCAGATCGTAGGGCTTGATATCGCCGTTCAGATACAGGTTGCGTGCCTTCGCCCGGCTGAGCTTGCCCGAGCTGGTGCGCGGCAATGTGCGCGGCGGGATCAGTTCGATCACGCAGTTCATCCCGGTAACCGAACGCACCCGTTCGCGGATCTCATCGCGCAGGCGCAGGCGCTCGGCATCGTCCGAGCTGCGGCACTGTACAAGAACGGCGGGGGTTTCTTCCCCACCGGGGGTGGTGATGGCGAAGGCCGCGATGTCGCCCGCCTTGAATCCGGGCAATTGCTCGACCGCCCATTCAATATCCTGCGGCCAGTGGTTGCGGCCGTTGATGATGATCATGTCCTTGGCGCGGCCGACGATGTAGACATAACCGTCGCTGAGATAGCCCATATCGCCGGTGTCGAGCCAGCCATCGACCAGGCAGGCATTGGTCGACGCCTCGTCGCGGAAATAGCCGACCATCACCGATGGGCCCGAGCACCACACCTTGCCAATCGCGCGTTCGGGCAGCGGCGTGCCGTCTTCTTCGCGAATCTCGACCTTCATGTCGCGCACGGGCTTGCCGCAATTGACGATCGCGCGGAAGCGCTGTGGTCGGTCCTGCCCGACGGGCACGCCCGACAATTGGGTTTCCTCGACCAGTTCGACGCGAATGCCCTCGGTCGGCGGCATGATCGACACGGCCAGCGTCGCCTCCGCCAAACCATAGCTCGGCAGGAAGGCGCTGGCCTTGAACCCGGCGTCGCTGAACGAATCGACGAAGCTCTGCATCACGTCGGGCCGGATCATGTCGGCACCATTGCCCGCGATGCGCCAGCGCGACAGGTCGAAGCGGTCGGACGCCTTGGTCTGGCTCGACATGCGGCGGGCGCAAATGTCGTAGCCGAAGGTTGGCGAATAGCTGACCGAAGTGCCGGGGTTACGGCTGATCATGTCCAGCCACGCGAGCGGACGGCGCGCGAAGTCCTCGGTCTTCAGATAATCGGTCGAAACCTGGTTGGCGACGGGCGACAGGAAACAGCCGACCAGGCCCATGTCGTGATACCAGGGCAGCCACGACACGCAGCGGTCACTCTCGATCAGCTGCATGCCATGGGCGTGCGCTGCGAGGTTGTTGAGCAGGGCGCGGTGCGTAATCGCCACGCCATGCGGGAAGCGTGTCGACCCGCTTGAATATTGCAGATAGGCGATGTCGTCGCCGCGCGGCTGGGGCAGGGCCACATCAGGCGCTGCACGGGTGGCAAAGGTGGACCAATCCATGCCTGCGACCCCGGCCAATCCCGCTGCATCGCCCGCCATTTGAGATAGTTCCGGGGGATAGATGAGCATCACCGGATCGCAGCTCGTCAATTGAACGCGCAGCTGCTCGATATAGGAATCGCGCCCGCCGAACGATGTCGGCAGCGGCAAAGGCACGGGCCAGGCCCCTGCATAGATAACGCCGAAGAACAGGGCGGCGAATTCCGGGCTGGTCTCGGCGACGATCGCGATCCGCTGGGCGGGCTCGATCCCTGCTGCGATCAGTCGGCGCGCCATCGCCAGCGCATCGTCGCGCAGCTCGGCGAACCGGTAGGGCCGCGTCAGCGACCCCCGCGCATCGTGAAAATTCAGCCCGCGTTGCCCGCTTGCCGCATAATCGAGCGCTTCGCCCAGCGTGTCGAAATCGGCGAACCGTCGCGCCAGTGTGTCCTCGGTCGGTGTCGCGATCGCCTTGGGTGTTTCCACTGCGGCGGTTCGCACTTCTGCATCGCCCAAAAGATCGCCCGAAACATCGATAGTCATGTGTCTTTGTGCCCTTGATCGCAACGGCACGCGGCCGCTGCGCCTCTAATTCCTTCGGCATGCACCCCTGCTTATGCCAAGCGTTCAAAATCCGGTTCGACTGTGGCACAATGATGGCGTCATGCGCGATCCCATCCGTAACCCGTCAAATCCCAAAGAGATACGCATTGCGCCCGCATTGGATGCAGCGGCATTGGAGCGCCTTGCGCTGCGCTATGTCGAACGTTTCGCGACGACGCGGGGCCGGTTGACCGCCTACCTTTTGCGGAAGGTTCGTGAGCGTGGATGGGAAGGCGAAGACGCTGACCCTGCCGCGCTGGCCCAAAAGCTGGCCGATCTTGGCTATATTGACGACCGTGCCTTTGGGGAGGCGCGGGCGGCGGCGATGGGGCGGCGCGGGCTGGGCATGCGCCGCGTGACGGGCGCGCTGCGCGAGGCTGGCCTCGCCGAGGAGGACCGCGCGGCGATTGTGCCGGACGTTGCCACGCGGGCAGTAGAGACCGCGCTGGCCTTTGCCCGCCGCCGTCGAATCGGGCCTTTCGCGCGCGTACAGGCGGATCGAACGGAGCGCGAAAAGCACATTGCGGCGATGATTCGCGGCGGCCACGATTTCACGCTCGCGCGTCGTATTGCCATGATGGCACCCGATGAGGATTGCGATCGATTGTTCGAAAACCGATAGATTCCGCTTCCTGTCTGTGGAGTTTCGCACAGAACTTGTCTGATTTTTCTCTAGCCTGCGGTCGGTGCTACGCCAGCGAGTGGGGGGGTATCGGCATGCTGAACGAAACGATTTTGTTGCCCGATAGATCGAAAAGCGCGGAACAGGCCAAGGCGGAGACGACTACGACCGGCGCGTTGACCCGCGTCTATTCGGGTGTTCTAAAATGGTTCGACATCACGCGCGGGTTCGGCTTCCTGGTCGCCGACGATCCGACCGTGGGCGATATCCTCATTCATTTTTCGGTGTTGCGCCCGCACGGGCGGCGCAGCCTTCCCGAAGGCGCGCGTCTGGAATGCGTGGCGGCTTTGCGAGATCGTGGACTGCAGGCCATCGAGATTCTTTCGATCGATTTGACCGATGCCGCCGAACCGCTCGACCGCCTGCGGCTGTCTGCCCCCATCGCGCAGGATCGCGACTGCGGTCTTGATAAAGCGGGCCCGTTCGAACCGGTGACGGTCAAGTGGTTCAATCGACTGAAAGGCTATGGCTTTCTGGTGCGCAATGACGATTCGGCGGATGTTTTTGTCCATGTCGAGACGTTGCGTCGGTCTGGACTGGCCGATGTGGAGCCGGGGCAGCTATTGCTTGCGCGGATGGTTGCAGGGGATAAAGGCCCCCTTGCAGTGGTCGTGCAACAGGAAGGCTGAATCCCGTATCATGCGCGTTCGATGGGTAACGCTGTTGGCCGTTGCGGCGCTGGGCGTGGCAAGTGGCTGCAGCGGCACGACTGCGGCATCCGATCCGGTCGAGGCATCGGCGCAGACGGTCACGGTGACCATCAAGAGCGCCAACGGCCAACATACCTTCCTCGTCGAGACGGCCCGCACCAAGGATGAGCAGGAGCGGGGGCTGATGTTCCGCACCGACATTCCGCAAAATGGCGGGATGCTGTTCGCCCCTTATCCGCCAGAGGGTGGCCCCCCGCGCGAGGCGAATTTCTGGATGAAGAACACGCCGAGCCCGCTCGACATTATTTTCATCCGTGCAGACGGCACGATCGCGCGGATCGCCGAAAATACCGCGCCGCAATCAGAAACGCAGATCCCCTCGGGCGAACCGGTCAGCGCGGTGCTGGAACTTCGCGGGGGCCGCGCGCTCGACCTTGGCATCGCCGAAGGCGATCCTGTTGCCTGGGCGGGGCAGAAGAGCCAGTGATCGCAGTTGAAGGCAGCACGGCGTCGCGCTAAGCGCATTTCATGGGCATCAATCTCAATCCTTTCACCTGGTGGACCGGCGCGAGCTGGGGCACTGCCTTTGGTCTGCGCGGCAAAGCGCGCGTAGGCGAAGACGCGCTTGGCAACGTCTATTATGAGGGCGGGCGCGATACCGCGGGCAACCCGCGCCGCTGGGTGATCTACAACGGCCCCAATGATTCGAGCCGAGTCGCGCCGGAGTGGTTCAGTTGGCTCCACCATCAAGTCGATGACGTGCCGTCGCGCGCGCTGCCTGCGCCGCGCGCCTGGCAAAAGCCGGCCGAGCCGAATTTGACTGGCACGGTAGCCGCCTATCGCCCGAGCGGCGCGCTGGAAAAGGGCGGTGTGCGTGCCCCCGCGACCGGCGATTACGAAGCGTGGACGCCCGACGCGTGATTCGTCTCGCGCCGGGCGGCGTGACGCTGGTACTTGCCGCAGTGCTGGCCGGGTGCGGCCCGTCGAAAACGGTTGCGCCGGAACCCAAGGAAACCCCTGAAACCGCGCTCGACGCCGACACCAGCGCCAGCAACATCGTCACGGTGGATGTCGGGGACGGAGTCGATCCGAGCTATGGTGCGACCCCGATGGCGGAACGCGTCGCGACCTTGGGACTGTTGAACAAGCGTAACGGCGTGTCGCGCGATATCGTGCTGAAACCCGGAAAGGCGGCGCGGATCGGCGATGTCGTCGTGCGGTTGCGCGCGTGCGAGCAAACCGCGCCGTGGGAGCAGGAACATTATACCGGGGCATTCGTCCAGGTTGATGTCGCGGGCAGCGACAAGAACTGGCGGCGCGTTTTTTCGGGGTGGCTGTTCAAGGAGCGACCCGCGCTCAACGTCGTGCAGCACCCGATTTATGATGTGTGGGTCAAGAGTTGCGCGATGACCTTCCCCGAAGGCGGGCCGAACTCCGTGGCGGGAACCGGTTTGTCCAACACCGGCGAGGCCGTTCGATCCAGCGCGAAGAAGTCGCCCACCCCCGACGCCGAGGCCCCCGAGCCGACCGCTCCCGCGATCGCGGCCGACAACGCCACCAGATAGTCGCTACGGCTGATCTCGATCGCGCCAAGCGAGGCGAGGTGATCGGTCATGAACTGGCAATCCAGCAGCGTGAAGCCGCCAACGCGCAGCCGCGCCACCAGCCAGGCTATCGCCACTTTCGACGCATCGCGGGCGCGGCTGACCATGCTTTCGCCGAAAAAGGCGCGCCCCAGTGCCAATCCGTAAAGCCCGCCAACCAGTGTCGCCCCGTCCCAGACCTCGACCGAATGTGCAAAGCCCATCGCGTGAAGCTGGATGAACACGCGTTCGATCCCGGGGTTGATCCAGGTGTCTGGCCGGTTCGGGACCGATTCCGCGCACAACCGCAGCGTTTGCGCAAAGGCGGTGTCCGCAGTGACGCGATAACGATCCGCGGCGAGGGTCTTGCGCAGCGAGTGCGAGAGATGAAAGCCATCGAGCGGCAGGATCGCGCGCTCTTGCGGTTCGACCCAGTAGACCTCTTCGGCGTCGCGACTGTCGGCCATCGGAAAGACGCCGACCGAATAGGCCCCCAGCACCAGTTGCGGGTCGAGCGTTTGGCGAGGGGAGGGCGAGTCGTCCGTGGCGCGGGTCACGCAGCCAAGCGGCGCTCGATCGCCTGCCACAAGTGCGCAAACGCCTGTGCTCCGGCTGATCGCGCGGCGAAGCTGCCGACGGGGGCCCGCCTGGCGGTGACTTGCTCGATGAGGCTGGCCATTGGCACGACGGGCCAATCGGGATGGCGGGCGAGTGCCTCGGCATGAAGTTTACGGCGACGATCGACCATCGAATGGACCGGCATGATCTGCGCCTTGGTGCCAAGGTGCTTGATGACCTCCGCCAGCGCCCGTTCGGACAGTGGCGACGGGATGACCGGGACGACGATCAGATCGGCCGCGCGCATCACCTGGTCGCTCGTCTCGGTCAGTCCTGGCGGACAGTCGAGCAGGATGCGGTCATAATCCTTGCGCAACCCGACCAGCAGTTTTTGCAGGCGCTTCTTCTTGTCGAGTTCGTGAAACAGCAGATCGAGCCCGCGCAACGAGGCATCGGCCCCGATCAGATCGAGCCGGGGCGTCGCGGTCTTTTCAATCAGTTTGTCGGGTTCGACATCCTTGGCGAAGACCGATTGCGCCTGATCCTTGAGCTTGCCGTTCTCGGCGCGTTGCGACAGCAAAAAGGTGCTGGCCGCTTGCGGATCGAGATCCCACAACAACGTGCGACGCGAGGACAATGTCGCCGACGCCCAGGAAAGGTTGACGGCGAGCGTGGTTTTGCCAACGCCACCCTTCAAACTGTAGATCGCAATCGTCGACACTGTTTTAAGCCCCTCGCTCAGGAACGGCCTATCGTGGCGAATGCCGACGATACGTGCAACCGGTGCCGAGGATCAGATATCGCAAAGCTGCTTGGGCTTGCCGGGCTGAGTCAGCGTGACCGCCTTTTCATTGCCGGTCATTTCATAGCCATCGGCCTTGAGGGGATCGCCCGGCTTTTCGGCGGTGAGCTTGGTCGGCGTGCCCTTCTCGGTCGCCTTGACCAGCGCCTGCTTGTCGCCCTGGAAGAAGGTGACGTAAACTAGGCTGTTATCCTTGCACCGGAAGGTCACTTCCTTCTTGATCGCCGGCGGCAGTTCCACCGGGGCCTTGTTGGCCAGCACCGCTGCCATCGGGTCGGGCGCGACGGTCGACACTTCGGTCGGCTTGTTTTCGCAAGCCGAGAGCATCAGGAAAAGGGCGGCGGCGGGGAGGATGCGCTTGGTCATGGCATTTTTCTTCGCGCACGCAGCACGGGGCGTCAAGAGTGGTGTTTCCCGTAAGGACCATCATTTTTGCGCTGCAATAATTGTGTAACGCAAGCTCCACATTTTCGCCGGTTTTCGGCCGGGATTTGGTGCCGATTGGGGTAATGGGCACCGCATCCCGTTCCGCTAAACGGCCAGGCTTGTGCGCGGCCAAGCAACGCTCGCTTGCCCCCGCAGCCAACACGCGGCATTTCGGGAGCATGCACACGACCCCAAATACGCTCGCCCTCATCGGCAATACCCCGCTTGTCTTGCTCAAAGGGCCAAGCGAGGCGGCTGGGGGCGAGATTTACGGCAAATGCGAATTTGCCAATCCCGGTGCCTCGGTAAAGGATCGTGCGGCGCTGGGTATCGTGGAGGATGCGGAGGCGCGCGGGCTGATCGAGCCCGGCGGGTGCTTTGTCGAGGGGACCGCCGGCAATACCGGCATTGGGCTGGCGCTGGTCGCCAATGCCAAAGGCTATCGCACGATCATCGTGATGCCCGAGACGCAAAGCCGCGAGAAAATGGACACGTTGCGCGCGCTCGGGGCCGAGCTCGTGCTGGTGCCGGCCGCGCCCTATTCGAACCCGGCACATTTCGTCCACACGTCGCGGCGGATCGCGGAGGAAACCGCGAACGCGGTTTGGGCCAACCAGTTCGACAACATCGCCAATCGCCGAGCGCATATCGTTGGCACCGCCGAGGAGATCTGGGCGCAGATGGACGGGCGAATCGATGGATTCACCTGCGCGGCTGGCACCGGCGGCACGATCGCTGGAGTCGGGATGGGGCTGAAGGCAAAGGACGAGGCTGTCTGTATCGCGCTCAGCGACCCGCACGGTGCTGCCCTCTATGAATATTATGCGCATGGCGAGTTGAAGGCCGAGGGCTCTTCGGTCGCCGAGGGAATCGGGCAAGGGCGAATCACCGCCAATCTGGAGGGCGCGCCGATCGATACGCAATTTCGCATTTCGGATGCGGAGGGAATGGAATGGGTGACGCGGCTGCTGGCGGAAGAAGGGCTGTGTCTTGGCCTGTCGTCGGGGATAAACGTGGCAGGGGCGGTACGACTGGCGCGGCAGCTTGGACCTGGCAGCCGCGTGGTGACGATCCTGTGCGACACCGGTTTTCGCTATCTCTCAACGCTCTACAATCGCGCCTGGCTGGAGGAGAAGGGCTTGGCGGTTCCGCCCTGGCTTAGGGGCTGAGAATCGTCGGCATCGACAAGCACGCGTTAACGCGTTACATTTATGCCACAGCCTATGAAAATTCTTGCTCAAGACCCAGCGCAGACGATGCAGCGTGCGAAAGTCGGGATGATCGGCCTCGCCGCGGTCCTGCTGCTCATCGGCCTCGCTGCCGCGATCTTCGCGACGGTCAGTCGCGATCGGCAAGTTGCCGCTATCGGTAGTGCGCGTCCCGACGTTGTCGCGACGATGGTTTCCGGAAATACCGCCGATTCGGCGAAGGAGCCGCTGGCCGAGCTCGGCGTCGCGCCCAGTGCCGTTACCCCCGCCAGCAATCAGAGCGATGCTGCTTCGTCAAAGGCTGCTGCTGCACCCGTTCGGTGACGCCCCCTTCACCGGGGATTTTCGGGGAAAACGCCCCGCCGGGACCGGTTTTGCCGGTTAATCCCCCGATTGTAACCCCTCGATCTGCGAACGCACCAAGAACAAGCTGATATGGCACGCCTAAAATCCCCGAAGAAACGCGACGATTGAGGCTCTCTCCCCTCAAATCCCCGTGTTTCCCCTTGTATCCCCGGCTCGCCCCGTGTTACTTCTGATCCATCAGGGGCAGACTCATCTCGCCTGCGCATCATGCGCTGACCATGCGGGCACCTAGCGTCGCGATCCCGCGATTCTGGGCACGGGAGGGGCTTGCCCGACGGGTGCGGGGTAAGCGTGGACGATCGGAGCGAATATCAGGGAGACGGCCTCGGTCTTGTCGATGACAAGGGCCGGGTCGCGATTCCTGCATCGCTGCGACAAGCGCTGGCGACCAACAGCCCGCGTGCCGACGGCAAGGATGGCGGCACCGTCATCGTCGGCGTCCATCCGCAACAAAAATGCCTGCGCGCCTATGACCCGGCCTATGTCAAAATCCTGAAGGCCGAGATCGAGGCGATCCAGGCGCGCCAGCTCAATGAACTGGGTGAGCCAAACTACAATTTGAAGCGCCGCGGCGCGAGCGGCGAGCCCGTGCCGTTTGATGGATCGGGCCGCTTCATCATGCCCGGCTTCCCGCGCGATTACGCCAATATCGGGGAAAACGCCTTCTTCTGGGGCACGTTCGATTGGATCGAAATTTGGGACCCGAAGACGTTGATCGACGCGGTCGATGTCGATCCGGCGATGCAGGCGGCATGCCGCTATCACTGCAAGGTGAAGGGGATCGCGTTGTGAGCGATGCCCCGCACATTCCGGTGCTGCTCGACGAAGTGGTCGACGCGCTCGCCATCGAAGCGGGCGAGGTGCATGTCGACGCGACGTTCGGCGCGGGCGGCTATACCCGCGCGATGCTGGCGCGCGGTGCCCGCGTATTCGCTTTCGATCGCGACCCGGATGCGATTGCCGCAGGCGAGGCGCTGGTGCGCGACGCCGATGGCGCGCTGACGCTGGTCCCTGCCACCTTCTCCGCGCTGGATGCCGAATTGACCGCGCGCGACGTCGTGCCGGTGCAGGGCGTGACGATGGACATCGGCGTGTCGTCGATGCAGCTCGATCAGGCCGAGCGCGGGTTCAGTTTCCAGTCGGACGGTCCGCTCGATATGCGGATGAGCCAGGAGGGCGAAAGTGCAGCCGACTTCGTCAACGAGGCTGACGAAGGCCGGATTGCCGATGTGCTCAAGACTTACGGCGAGGAGCCGCGCGCCAAGCGGGTCGCGCGCGCGATCGTCGCGGCGCGCCCGATCACGCGGACCAGCGAGCTGGCGCATGTCGTGCGACGTGCGCTTGGCTACAAACCGCATGACAAGAAGGACCCGGCGACGCGGACCTTTCAGGCGATCCGCATCCACATCAACCGCGAATTGGGCGAGCTGGCCGACGGGTTGGCGGCGGCCGAGCGTGTACTGGCTCCTGGCGGTCGCTTGGCGGTCGTGACCTTTCACAGCCTCGAAGACCGCATGGTCAAGCGCTTCCTGCGCGAGCGCTCGGGCGGGTTGCCATCGGGATCGCGGCATTTGCCCGAAGTGGCGGCGAAGCACGCGCCGAGCTTCGAACAGGTCGGGCGCGGCGTTCGCGCCACCGAAGACGAGATTGCGCGCAACCCGCGTGCGCGGTCGGCCACTTTGCGCACCGCACGGCGTACCGGTGCGGCGGCGTGGCCGGAAACACCTGGGACAGAGGGATTGCTATAATGCTGGGGCTGGCGTGGAAGAGTCTCGGATGGTTTCTGGCTGGCGTCGCGGTGGCGCTTGGCTTCCTGCTCGTGCCGCTACAGGTCGCGGCGGAGCGCAAGAAGCTCGACCGTACCGCGAGCGAGATCGAACGCGCGCGGCGGGATATCCGTGCGCTGGAAACCGAATTCGACACCCGCGCGAACCTCGCGCAGCTCGACAAATGGAATGCCGAGACGCTCGGGCTGGTCGCGCCGGCCGAGGGGCAGTTCGTTCAGGATGAGGCCGCGCTCGCGTCGATCGAACCGGGCAGCGCCCCCGCGCCCGGCACGCCCGCCGTGCAGATGGCCTCGTTCGTGCCTGCAGCACCCGTTACTGCGATGACCACCGAGCGGTCTCCGGCGACGCAACCTGTCCTGCACGCGGCCACTGCGGTGACACCTGCTCCGCGAGTCGAAGGGCCAGCGGTCCAGCGTGCCGCACCGCCTCCACGCACGGCGATGGCCGCGGCCGCGCCGCCCAGGCCGCGTGCTGCGGTCGCGATGCTCGACCGGGCCTTGCTCGACGATAGCATGATCGGGGATTTGCGCAGCGGCGCTCGAGCGGAAAGCCGGTCGGCGCGATGAGCACCCTCGTCGCGCGCCCCCTCCCAGCCAGGCGATCGAGCGATCAGCGCCATGCGCTGGTCGCGGTTGCGCATGTGCGGTTGATGATGCTGATGCTGCTGATCGGCGCGGGTTTCCTGCTGGTGATAGTGCGGATTGCGCTGCTGGGGCTGCTCGGCTCCCCCGCCGGGGCGGCGACGCTGACGGTCAATCCGGTGGTGCGCGCCGACATTCTGGATCGCAACGGCCAGCCGCTGGCGCGCACGATCGAAGCCTGGACGATCGGCGTGCGTCCGGCGGAATTGCTGGGCGATCGTCAAGGTCTGGCCGATCGCTTGGCGGCGGCGATGCCCGAGCATGACTCGGCCTGGTATCTGCAACGCCTGACGATGAAGGCCAAATTCACCTATCTCGACAAGCACGCCTCGCCCGCGATGGTGAACGAGATCCACGCGCTCGGCGAACCCGGTATCGTCTTTGCGCGCGAGCCCGAGCGTTTGTATCCACAATCGACGATGGCGGCGCATGCGCTTGGCTATATCGGGCCGACCGCGACCGACCCCAACATCATGGGCCGCGCCGGGATCGAGCGCGCCTTCGATACGCGGCTGACCGACCCGCGCCACCGTGGCGAGCCGATCGCGCTGTCGATCGACGCGCGCGTGCAGACGGCGATGGAAAGCGAACTCGGCCGGGCGATGGTCACCTTCCAGGCCAAGGCGGCGACCGGGCTGGTGTTGGACGTGCACACCGGGGAAGTGCTCGCGATGGTGTCGCTGCCGGTTTACAATCCCAACAAACTGACCGGCACGACCAGCGACGCGCTGCGCAACAACGTGACGCAATCGGTGTACGAACTCGGCTCGACCTTCAAGCCGATCACCATGGCGACCGCGATCCAGAGCGGCACGATCACCTCAATGGCGCGCCGCTTCGATGCGACCGCGCCGCTCAAGGTCGGTGGCTTCACGATTCACGACGAACGCGGCGACCCGAAGCGTTGGCTCAACATTCCCGAGACGCTGATCTATTCGTCCAACGTGGCGACCGCCCGGATCGCCGACGAGCTCGGCAAGGACAAGCTGTCCGCGATGTTCACCGGCATGGGCTTTGGCGAGCGCCCGTCGATCGAACTGCGCGAACGCGCCGGCCCGATCTGGCCGCGCTATTGGGGCCGCACCACGGTGATGACGACAGCTTACGGTCACGGCATCGCAGTGACCCCGCTGCACCTCGCCAATGCTTATGCGACGATGGTCAATGGTGGCATCTGGCGGCCCACGACCCTGCTCAAGGTCGCGCCCGGCCAGGCACCGGCCGGGCGGCGCGTGCTGTCCGAGGCGACCAGCGCGCGGATGCGCCAGCTCCTGCGGCTCGTCTGCCTTTACGGCACCGGGCGTAAGGGCGATGCGCCGGGCTACCGCGTCGGCGGCAAGACCGGCACCGCCGAAGCGGCGTCGAACGGCGGCTATGATCATCACCGCAACGTCGCGACCTTCGTTGCCGCTTTCCCGATGGACGCGCCGCGCTATGTCGTGTTGGCCATGCTCGATTCGCCCGGAGGTACCAGGGAAACATTCGGTTTGAAGACGGCGGCGTGGAACGCTGCGCCGGTGGTCGGGCGGGTGATCTCGCGGACCGGGGCGATCCTGGGCGTGATGCCCGACGCCCGGCGCGACGTCGACATTAGTGATCTCCGGCCGATGCTGACTCTCGTCGCCGGGGCAACGCCGCCGAGCGGCGCGGAGGAACAGTGAAGCTTTCAACGCTGGTCGGCGGTGCGCCGGATGCGACGGTCACGGGTTTTGCAATCGACCATCGCAAGGTTGCGCCAGGCGTCGTGTTCGGCGCGTTTCAGGGCGCGGTCGTCAATGGCGAGGACTATATCGCAGCCGCCGTCGCGGGTGGCGCGATTGCGGTGGTGGCGCGCCCCGAGGCGCACGTAGTCGGCGCGCTCCACATTGCGGATGCCAACCCGCGCCGCCGCTTCGCCCAACTCGCCGCGCAGTTCTTCGCGCCCTTCCCGGAGGTTGCGGTCGCGGTCACCGGCACAAACGGCAAGACCTCGACGGTCGAAATGGTGCGGCAGTTGTGGCGGATGGCGGGGTTTCACGCCGCCTCGATTGGCACGCTGGGCGTCACCACCGCCGATGACCGCGTCTCGACCGGGCTGACCACGCCCGACATCGTAACCTTCCTGTCCAACGTTGCCGGTTTGAAACGCGAAGGCGTCAGCCATGTCGCGTTCGAGGCATCGAGCCACGGCCTGTCGCAATATCGCACCGAAGGGCTGGCGGTGCGCGCGGCCGCCTTCACCAATCTCAGTCGCGATCATCTCGATTATCACGGCACGATGGAGGCGTATCTCGACGCCAAGCTGCGCCTGTTCAGTGAAGTGCTGGAAGCCGATGGTACGGCGGTGCTGTGGGCGGACGATCCCGCCTCGGCCCGCGTCGCTGAGGTCGCGCGCGCGCGCGGCATTCGCGTGCTCTCGGTCGGCACCACGGGCGAAACGCTCAAGCTGGTCGGGCGCGATCCGACCTTGCTGGGGCAGGGGCTGGTAATCGAGGCGGAGGGCAAGACCTATAAGGTCACGCTGCCGCTGATCGGTGCCTATCAGGCGGCCAATGCACTGACTTCGGCGGGCTTGGTGATGGCGTGCGGCGGCGATGTCGCCACGACGATCGCCGCGCTCGGCCGGTTGCAGCCGGTGCGCGGGCGGCTGGAGCGCGCGGTGATCGCGGCGCAGGGTGCGCCCGTTTATGTCGATTACGCGCATACCCCCGACGCGCTCGAAGCGGCGATTTCGGCGCTCAAGCCGCATGCGGCGGGGCGGCTGATCGTGGTGATCGGCGCGGGCGGCGATCGTGACCAGGGCAAGCGCATCGAAATGGGGCGCATCGCCGCGGCGATGGCCGACCATGTCATCGTCACCGACGACAATCCCCGCTCGGAAGACCCCGCCTCGATCCGCGCGATGGTGCTGGCAGGCGCGCCCGGTGCCACCGAAATCGGATCGCGCCGCGAGGCGATCGGCGCGGCGATCGCCATGGCCGGGCCACAGGACATCGTCCTGATCGCGGGCAAGGGGCATGAGCAGGGGCAGATCGTCGGCGATCTGGTGCTGCCGTTCGACGATGTCAGCGTCGCGCGGGAGATGGCGGCATGAGCGGGCATTTCTTATTCCCCTCCCGCTCGCGGGAGGGGTTAGGGGAGGGGACAGGCGCAAGCTGTCCCGCCCTTGCTTCCCTCCCCCAACCCCTCCCGCGAGCGGGAGGGGAGTTATGAGCCTGTGGACTTCCGCTGCGATCGCGGCTGCCACCGGCGGCACGGCATCGGGCGATTTCACCACCACCGGCGTGACCTTCGATTCGCGCGAAGTCGGCCCCGGCGACTTGTTCGTGGCGATGACCGGTGCTGCGACCGATGGCCATCGCTTCCTCGACCAGGCGTTTGCGCGCGGCGCGGCGGGGGCACTGGTGTCGCAGCCGAGCGTGCACCCGCATGTCCTCGTCCCCGATACGATGGCCGCGCTGGAGAACCTTGCCCGCGCCGCCCGCGCGCGCACGGCGGCAAAGATCATCGGCGTCACCGGGTCGGTCGGCAAGACCGGGACCAAGGAAGCTTTGTACGCTGCGCTGGAGCGGAGTGCGCGGGCGCGGGCGCGGGCGCACCGCTCGGTCAAGAGCTACAACAACCATACCGGCGTGCCGCTCAGTCTCGCCCGGATGCCCGCCGAAACGCGCTTCGGCGTGTTCGAAATGGGCATGAACCATGCGGGCGAACTGGCGCATTTGACCACGTTGGTGCGCCCGCATGTCGCGATCATCACCACGATTGCCCCGGCGCACACTGAATTCTTCCGCGACGAAGCGGCCATCGCCGATGCCAAGGGTGAAATTTTCCGGGGGCTTGAGCCGGGCGGCGTGGCGATCGTCCCTTATGACAGCCCGCATCGCGACCGCCTGATCGCCGCAGCCATGCCTTATGCGGCTCGGATTGTCACCTTTGGCCTCGACAAAGCGGCAGACGTCCGTGCGATCGAAACGATGCGCACCGAAAGCGGCGGCACCTTCGTTACCGCTGTGGTGGGCACGCGCGAGCTGAGCTTCACGATCAGTCAGCCGGGGCAGCATTGGGTGTCCAACAGCCTGGCCGTGCTGGCGGCGGTGGATGCGGTTGGCGGAGATTTGGCGCTGGCGGGGCTCGCGCTGGCCGAACTGGGCGGCCTGGCCGGGCGCGGCGCGCGTTTTACCGTCGCGGTCGGCGACGGGCAGGCGCTGGTGATCGACGAGAGCTACAATGCCAATCCGTCGTCGATGCGCGCGACGCTCGCGGTGCTTGCAGCGGAGCCTGCCGCACGCAAAATCGTCGTGCTGGGCGAAATGCGCGAGCTGGGTGCGGGCAGCGATGCTTATCATGCGGGCCTCGCCGAACCGGTGCTGGCCGCTGGCGTCGAAGCGGGCATTCTCGTCGGTGAACGGGCCCGCCCGCTGCTGAACGCGCTTGAGGGCAAGGGCGATTTCGTCCATGTCGCCGACGCCGCTGCGGCGCGCGCCAGCCTGTCCACGATGCTGGCACCGGGCGATGCGGTGCTCATCAAGGGATCGAACGGCGTGGGGTTGGCGGCACTTGTCGCTGGCCTGCGGAGCGGGGAACACTAATGCTCTATTTCATCGCCGCCTATCTCGGCTTCCCAAGCGTGTTGAACCTGTTTCGCTATCTGTCGTTCAGGACTGGCGGCGCGGTGGCGACGTCGCTGTTCCTGGGGCTGTTGATCGGCCCGCGCTTCATCGGCTGGTTGCGTGTACGCCAGGGCAAGGGCCAGCCGATCCGCACCGACGGGCCGCAATCCCACCTCGCCAAGCGTGGCACGCCGACCATGGGCGGGCTGATGATCCTGACCTCGATGGTGTTTTCGATCCTGTTGTGGATGGATTTGTCCAACCCGTTCGTCTGGGCGTGCACCTTCGTGACGCTGGGCTTTGGCGCGATCGGTTTTCTCGATGATTATGACAAGGTGCGCAAGGCGAGCACGGCGGGCGTTTCCGGGCGGCTGCGGCTGGTCTGCGAATTCGCCATCGCCGGGATCGCCGCGACGATGATCGTGCATGAAAACGGCACGCATCTGTATTTGCCGTTTTACAGCGGGCCGGTGATCGAGCTTGGCTATTTCTACATCGTGTTCGCTGCCTTCACCATCGTGGCGTTCGGCAATGCCGTGAATTTGACCGATGGGCTGGACGGTTTGGCGACGATGCCGGTGATCATCGCGGCGGTCGCGTTCATGCTGATCGTGTATCTGGCGGGCAACGCCAAGTTCGCGGCCTATCTCGGCATTCCGCATGTGCCGCACGCTGGCGACCTGGCCATCTTCTGCGGCGCGATCGTCGGGGCGGGGCTGGCGTTCCTGTGGTTCAACGCGCCGCCCGCTGCCGTGTTCATGGGCGATACCGGCAGTCTCGCGCTCGGCGGCGCGCTCGGCGCGATCGCGGTGGTGGCGCATCATGAAATCGTGCTGGGCATCATCGGCGGGCTGTTCGTGATCGAAGCGATGAGCGTGATCATCCAGGTGTTCTTCTACAAGCGCACTGGCCGCCGCGTGTTCAAGATGGCACCGATTCACCACCATTTCGAGCAACTCGGCTGGAGCGAGCCAACGGTCGTGATCCGGTTTTGGATCATCGCGCTGGTGCTCGCGCTGGCGGGGTTGGCAACGTTGAAGCTCCGGTGATCGTATCGCCCCTCTGGCGCGGCAAAAGCTACGCTGTGCTGGGGCTTGCGCGCTCTGGTGCCGCGACCGTGCGCGCGCTGCTGGCGGGCGGCGCGGCGGTGACGGCATGGGATTCGGATGCGGCTAAGCGTGAAGCGCTTTCTTCTCCCTCTCCCCGCTTACGGGGAGAGGGGGAGTCTGCAACAGGCGGCACGTTCGGCACTCCAGGACAGCCCCTCTCCCCGACCCTCTCCCCTAAAGGGGAGAGGGAGACTCTGGTGTTTGCCGACCCCGAAACGATCGATCTTTCCGGTTTCGACGCGCTTGTCGTGTCGCCGGGCGTGCCACTCAACCGCCATCCGGTCGCGGCCAAGGCGCGAGCGGCAGGGGTGCCGATCATCGGCGATATCGAGCTGTTCGCGCAGGCGCGGCCCGCTTTGCCGCCGCACAAGGTGGTGGGCGTCACCGGCACCAACGGTAAATCGACCACGGTCTCGTTGATCGATCACATCCTGCAAACGGCCGGCGTTCCGTCGCGCTTGGGCGGTAATATCGGTTTGCCGATCCTGGAGCAGGAGCCGTTGCTGGAAGGGGGCGTCTATGTGCTCGAGCTTTCCAGCTATCAGATCGACCTGACGCAAAGCCTCGACTGCGATATCGCGGTGCTGCTCAACATCACCCCCGACCATCTCGATCGCTATGACGGGTTCGATGCTTATGCCGCATCCAAGGCCCGCTTGTTCGCGATGCAGTCCCCAGCGCACGAAGCGATCATCGGCATTGGCGATACCCCCTCGGCGCTGATCGCGCGCAGCCTGTCGGCGCGGGCTGAGCATCTCACCAAGATCGCGCCCGGCGTGTGCATGGACCAATCGCGCTGGCCATCGTTGCAGGGGCCGCACAATGCCCAGAACGCGTTGGCCGCGATTGCGGTGGCGCAGGCGCTCGGCGTGCCCGAGGCTGCGATCGATGCCGCCCTGCAAAGCTTTGTCGGATTGGCCCACCGCATGGAACGCGTCCGCGTCCTGCGCGGCGTGACCTATATCAACGACAGCAAGGCGACCAATCCCGAATCGACCGCCCCCGCACTGGCCGCGTTCGGGCGGGTTCACTGGATTGTGGGCGGCAAGGCCAAGGCCGACGATCTCGATGCGTGCGCTCCGCACTTCGGGCATGTCGTGCGCGCGTACACCATCGGGCAGGCCGGCCCGCGCTTCGCCGAAATCCTGCAAGGCAGGGTGCCGGTCGAGCAAAGCGGCGATCTCGCCACCGCCGTTGCCGCCGCCGCGCGCAACGCACAGTCCGGCGACACCGTATTGCTGTCGCCCGCCTGCGCCTCCTTCGACCAGTTTCGCGATTTTGAGGATCGCGGCGAGCAGTTCCGCCGCGCCGTGGCGGCGCTGGCATGAGCGAGGGGCGTCAACCTACCCCGAAATTGTGGCGGAGCATGAAGGGGCGCGGCGGACGTGGCGACCGCTCGGCGCTGGGCATGTGGTTCTGGGATATCGACCGGATGCTGCTGTTGCTGACGCTGCTGCTGATCGCGGTCGGGCTGGTCGCGGTTGGCGCAGCCTCGCCAGCGGCGGCGACGCGCTATTCGGACGACAAGCACCATGTCCCGCCGCTTTATTATCTGTGGTGGCAGCTGGCCTGGGTTGGCGTGTCGTTGCCGGTGCTGCTGGTCGTCTCGATGCTGCCGGTGGCGATCGCCCGGCGGATGGCGTTGATCGGGACGATCGCCTGTCTGGTGCTGCTGATGCTGGTGCCGGTGGTCGGGGTGGAAAAAAATGGCGCGACGCGCTGGCTCAATTTTGGCGTATCGCTGCTCCAGCCATCGGAATTTCTGAAGCCGTTCTTCATCGTGACGGTCGCGTGGATCCTGTCGATGCGCGCGCAGGATGAAGCCTTGCCCGTCGTGTTCATCACCGGAGCGATGACCGCTTTGGTCGCGGTGCTGCTGATGCTGCAGCCCGATTTCGGGCAGACCGTGGTGTTCTGCGTGGTGTGGATGGCGCTGCTGATGATTTCGGGCACATCGCCCAAAGTGATCGTTGGATTGATCGCAGCGGTACCCGCCGGGCTGGTCGCCGCTTATCTGTTCTATGGTACGGCGCGCGCGCGCATCAACGCCTTCCTGTTCCCGGGGACGGAGGGGGTGGGGGCAGCCGACCATTTTCAGACCAATGCCGCGCATGACACGATCACCGCCGGCGGCTGGCGCGGCACCGGGCCGGGCGGCGGATCGATGAAGTTCCGTCTGCCCGAGGGGCATACCGATTACATCTTCTCGGTGATCGGCGAGGAGTTCGGGCTGCTCGCGTGCATGGTGATCGCTTTGCTGTTTCTGGCGATCGTGGTGCGGGTGTTCGTGAAGCTGCTCGACGAGGAAGATGAATTCCGCCTGTTCGCGGCCGCGGGGCTTGCTACGCAATTTGGTGTTCAGTCGCTGATTTCGATGGCGGTCAATACCGGCCTTGCGCCATCCAAGGGCATGACCTTGCCCTTTATCAGTTATGGCGGATCCTCGCTGATCGCTTTGTCGATCGGGATGGGCTTGCTGCTGGCGTTCACCCGGCGCAATCCCTTCGTAACGCGATCAAAATACATCGCCCAGCGGGGCAGCGGGCATCGGAGCGGGGTATGAGCACGGCACGGCATTTCGTTTTGGCGGCGGGCGGCACTGGCGGGCATATGGTCCCGGCGGCAGCACTGGCGGCGGAACTGATCAAGCGCGGGCATTATGTCGCGCTGATCAGCGATGAGCGCGGGGTGCGCTTTCCCGGCCTGTTCGAGGGCATTCAGACGCACATCCTGCCCGCCGGGCGACTGAGCGGCGGGCCGATCGGCTATATCAAGGCGGCGTCGGCAATGCTGAAGGGCCGCGCGATGGCGATCGAGCTCTACAAGAGCTTCCGGCCGGATGCGGTGATCGGTTTTGGTGGTTATCCGGCGTTGCCTGCGCTCCTGGCGGCGTTCAATCAGGGCATCCCGACGGCGGTGCATGAGCAGAATGCCGTGCTCGGTCGCGTCAACCGGCTGGTCGCGAACAAGGTGGATGCGATCGCCACCTCTTACGAAGACGTCGCGCGATTGGCCCCCAAGGTGCGCGCGAAGACGCATCTGGTCGGCAACCCGGTGCGCGATGCGGTGCTGGCGCTGCGTTCCAAGCCCTATCCGTTGTTGGAGGAAGACGGCATTTTCCGGGTGCTCGTCACCGGCGGCAGCCAGGGCGCGAGTGTGCTGAGCCAGGTGGTGCCCGATGGGCTGTCGCTGTTGCCCGTCGCGTTTCGTCGTCGCTTGCAAGTGACGCATCAGGCGCGGATCGAGGATATCGATGCGTGCCGCGCGAAATATGCCGAACTGTCGATTGCGGCGGATCTCGCGACCTATTTGCCCGACCTGCCCGAACAACTTGCCTGGGCGCATGTGGTGATTGCGCGCGCGGGGGCCTCGACGCTGGCGGAACTGACCTGTGCGGGCCGCCCGGCGATCCTGGTGCCGCTGCCGACGGCCACTGACGATCACCAGACCGCCAATGCGCGCGAAATGACGCAAGCGGGCGGCGCGCGCACGATCGACCAGCGCAATTTCACGCCCATTGAGCTGGCCAAGCAGATGCAGCGGCTCGGGCTCGACCCCGCAGCGTTGCAAAATGCGGCGGGGCGGGCGTGGTCGTGCGGGCGGCCCGATGCGGTGCGCGATCTCGCCGATCTGGTCGAAAGCCTGGGCGACACGCCCGGCGACATGCCGATTGGCGCGCCGCGCGCGGCTAGTCTGGGAAAACGGGAGGCTTTTGCGTGAAGGGTGTCGCAACCGACATCGGGACAATCCACTTCGTCGGCATCGGCGGCATCGGCATGTCGGGCATTGCCGAAGTGATGAAGAATCTCGGTTATGCCGTGCAGGGCTCCGACGTGGCCGAGGGCTATGTCGTGGAGGGCTTGCGCGCCAAGGGCATTCCCGTCGCGATCGGGCACAGCGCCGACAATCTGGGCGATGCGGCGGTGATCGTCACCTCGACCGCGATTAAGCGCGGCAATCCCGAAGTCGAAGCGGCGCTGGAGCGGCGCATTCCGGTCGTGCGCCGCGCGGAGATGCTCGCCGAGCTGATGCGCCTGAAATCGACCGTCGCGGTCGCGGGCACGCATGGCAAGACCACGACGACCAGCATGGTTGCGGCCTTGCTCGATGCGGGCGGGGTCGATCCCACCGTTATCAATGGCGGTATCATCAACAGCTATGGCTCCAACGCGCGTTTGGGCGCGAGCGACTGGATGGTGGTCGAAGCCGATGAAAGCGACGGCAGCTTCCTCCGGCTCGACGGCACGATCGCGGTCGTCACCAATATCGATCCCGAACATCTCGACCATTATGGCTCGTTCGATGCGGTGAAGGATGCGTTCGTCGAGTTCGTCGAGAATGTGCCTTTTTATGGCGCGGCGTTGCTCTGTCTCGATCACCCCGAGGTGCAGAACATCATCCCGCGCGTGCGCGACCGGCGCGTGGTGACCTATGGTTTCTCGGCGCAGTCGGACGTGCGCGGCGTCAACGTCACGCCCACGCCCGGCGGCAACCGCTTCGAGGTGATCATCCGCCACCGCGACGGCACGACGCGCTCGATCGAAGGCATCGATTTGCCGATGCCGGGCCGTCACAATGTCCAGAACGCGCTCGCCGCGATCGGCGTGGCGCTCGAACTCGGTATCGATGATGCGACGATCCAGCAGGGCTTCGCCAAGTTCGGCGGCGTGAAGCGGCGTTTTACCAAGGTTGGCGAAACCAATGGCGTGACGATCATCGACGATTACGGCCATCACCCGGTCGAGATCCGCGCCGTGTTGTCGGCGGCGCGCGAAGGCGTGCAGAACCGTGTGATCGCGGTGGTCCAGCCGCATCGCTATTCGCGGCTGGGCGATTTGATGGAGGAATTCCAGGGCGCGTTCAACGATGCCGACATGGTGTTCGTGGCGCCGGTTTATGCGGCCGGCGAGGCCCCGGTCGAGGGCGTCGATGCAGAGGCGCTGGTCGAGGGGCTGAAGCGGCGCGGACATCGCTCGGCCGCGACGATTGCCGATGCGGCAGCGCTGGCGGAGGCGCTGGCGAAGGTGGTGCAGCCCGGCGATATGGTGGTGTGCCTGGGGGCGGGCGATATTACGAAGTGGGCGGCTGGCTTGGCGGCTGGCATCGAGGCGGCGCGATGAGCAGCCTTGCCCCTTCTTCCCCCCTCCCGCTTGCGGGAGGGGCTGGGGGAGGGCCTGTCGGAGGCGTTCCGCACGCGTCCAGGTCATTCCCTCCCCTAACCCAGTCCGAGGTGAACGATGCCCCGCATCGTTCAGGTCATGCCGGGGGCATGGCCGACCTCGGACTCGCAAGCGGGAGGGGAATTGAGGGCCGCGTGACCGAAAACGCCCCGCTAGCACCCCTAGTCTGGTTCAAGTCCGGCGGCTCCGCGCAGTGGCTGTTCGAACCGAAGGATGTCGCCGACCTCAGCGCCTTCCTCGCAGCACTCGACCCGGCAACGCCGGTGATGGCGCTCGGCCTCGGCTCCAACATGATCGTGCGCGATGGCGGCGTTCCCGGCGTGGTCATCCGTCTCGGCAAACCCTTCGCCAAGGTCGAGCTGCTCGATGCCACCACGCTGCGCTGCGGCGGCGGGGCGAGCGGCATCCTCGTCTCCTCCACCGCGCGCGATGCTGGGATTGGCGGTGTGGAATTCCTGCGCTCGATCCCCGGCACTGTCGGCGGCTTTGTCCGCATGAATGGCGGCGCTTATGGCCGCGAGACCAAGGATATCCTCGTCGAATGCGAGGTCGTGCTGCGCTCGGGTGCGCGGCAGGTGCTGGCGGTAGAGCAGCTTGGCTATACCTATCGCCATTCGACCTTGCCGGAGGGTTGTGTCGTCGTCAGCGCCACGTTCCGGGGCCATGCCGAGGACCCCGCCGTCATCCAGGCCGAAATGGACCGCATCGCCGCCGCGCGCGAGGAATCGCAGCCGCTGCGCTCGAAGACCGGCGGATCGACCTTCAAGAACCCGCCCGGCGAAAAGGCATGGGCGCTGATCGATGCCGCCGGGTGCCGGGGCTTGCGCATCGGCGACGCGCAGGTCAGCGAGAAGCATTGCAATTTCCTGTTGAACCTCGGTTCGGCGACCAGCGCCGAGATCGAGGCGCTGGGCGAAGAAGTCCGCGCGCGCGTCAAGGCGCAGTCGGGCGTGACCCTGGAGTGGGAAATTCAGCGAGTAGGGGAAGTAAAGTGAAGGGCGTTTCTGCAATCCTCCCCGGCACGGGGAGGGGGACCATTCGCGTTCTTCACGCGAATGGTGGAGGGGGCTCTCCGCGAGCGCTCCGCCCGTTGCACGCCCCCTCCACCATTTTGCCGGAAGGGGCAAAACGGTCCCCCTCCCCGTGCCGGGGAGGATTCCAATGAGCCTCCACGTCGCAGTCCTGATGGGCGGCTGGTCGGCCGAGCGCGCAGTGTCGCTGATGACCGGCGCCGACGTCGCAAAGGCGCTGGAAACGCTCGGCCACCGCGTCACCGCGATCGACATGGGGCGTGACGTCGCCATCAAGCTCGCCGAAGCGAAGCCCGACATCGTGTTCAACGCTTTGCACGGCACGCCGGGCGAAGACGGATCGGTGCAGGGGATGCTCGACCTGATGGGGTTGCCCTACACCCATTCCGGCCTCGCCACCTCGGTCATCGCGATCGACAAGCAACTGACCAAGCTGCTGCTGGTCCCCGGCGGCATTCCGATGCCGGGCGGGCGGATCGTGAAGAGCGAGACGCTCTACGCGGGCGACCCGCTGTCGCGTCCTTATGTGCTCAAGCCCGTCAATGAAGGCTCCTCGGTCGGCGTGGCGATCGTCACTGATGAAGGCAATTACGGCAACCCGATCGCGCGCAGCACGCCGGGGCCATGGGCCGAGTTCGAGGAATTGCTCGCCGAGCCCTATATTCGCGGGCGCGAACTGACCACGGCGGTGCTGGGTGCGGAAGCGCTGGGCGTCACCGAACTGAAGCCCAAGAATGGCTGGTACGATTACGACGCCAAATATACCGACGGCCTGACCGAACATGTCTTCCCGGCGGACGTGCCCGATGAAATTGCGGCGGCGTGCAAGCGCATCGCGCTCGATGCGCATCGCTTGCTCGGCTGCAAGGGCGCGTCGCGCTCGGATTTCCGCTGGGATGACGAACAGGGTGTCGACGGGCTGTTCCTGCTCGAGGTCAACACCCAGCCGGGCATGACGCCGCTCAGCCTGCTGCCCGAACAGGCACGGCATTGTGGCATTTCCTATCCGGCGCTGGTGCAGACGCTGCTCGACGAAGCGGTGAAGGCGGTGGCGGCATGAGCGCCACGATCAAGCGCGGCACCGCGCGCCGCCCGGTGCAGCCCAAGCGGCGTCCGCCGCCCAAGGTCTCGACGATCGACCGGGTGATCGCGATGCTGCCGGTGAGCGAGGCGACGCTGCGCCGCATCGCGACCTGGACGATCATGGGCGTGGTCGGTGCAGGGGCACTGGCGACGGCCTCCTATTTTGGGGTGCCGGGTGCAGTTGGCTCGGCGCTGGGCGAGGCGATTGGCGAAGCGGGTTTCCGCGTCACCAATATCCAGATCACCGGGCTCAACCGGATGGACCATAATGTCATCTATAAGATTGCGGCCAACCAGCCGTCCATGGCGATGCCGTTGGTCAGTCTGGAGAAGATCCGCCAGGATCTGGTCGCGCATAGCGGCTGGATCGAGGATGCGCACGTCTCGCGGCGCTTGCCCGATACGCTGATCGTGCATGTCGTCGAGCGTGAACCGAGCGCGATCTGGCAAAAGGATGGCCAACTTGCGCTGATTGCGGCGAACGGCACCTGGCTGGAGCCGGTCGACCCGCAGGCGATGCCCGATTTGCCGCTCGTCATCGGCGCGCATGCCAATGAACAGGAAGCGGCCTATCGCCAGTTGCTCGACGTGGCACCGGCGCTGCGCGGGCAAGTGAAGGCGGCGACCTGGGTCGGCAACCGGCGCTGGACGCTGACCTTTGAGACCGGCGAAACGCTGGCGCTGCCCGAGGGCGATGTCGCGGCGGGCAAGGCTTTGGTCAAATTTGCCGAGCTTGACGGCGTCAAGCCGCTGCTCGGCAAGGGCTGGCTCGGCTTCGACATGCGCGACCCGACACGGCTGGTCGCGCGCAAGCCGGGGACGGTAACGAACCGCGCGATCACCGATCCCGCAGCGCCGCTTGCGGGGGCAACCGGGGCTGCAACGCAGCCAGTGCGAATCGAAGCGAAACAATCGGGGCCAGCCGGTGAGGGATAGGGTATCGAAGCCCGGCAATAGGGGTATGGCGTAATGGCGAAGACAGCACCGGAAGGTTTGATCACCGCACTCGACATCGGCTCCTCCAAGGTGTCGGCGATGATCGCGCAGAAGGGCGATGGCGGCGAGCTGATCGTGCTCGGCACCGGCCAGCGCGAGAGCAAGGGCGTCAAGCGCGGCTATATCGCCGATGCCGCCGCGACCGAAGTCGCGGTGCGCGAAGCGGTCGAACAGGCCGAACGCATCGCCGGCACCAATATCGAGAATGTCTGGGTCAGCTTTTCGGCGGGCGGGCTGGTGTCCGATGTCGCCTCGATCGAGTTTGAGCTAGGCGGCCACCGCGTCGAGCAATCCGATATCGACGCGCTGTTGCAGGCGGGGCGCGATTCGATCGATCCGGCGGGCCGCATGGTGCTGCATGCGCAGCCAGCGCTCTATACGCTCGATGGGCTGACGGGCGTGAAGCGACCGCTCGGGCTCCATGCCGACCGGCTCGGCGTGCATATCCACGTCGTCGCCGCCGATGGGTCGCCGGTGCGCAATCTCGGGCTGTGCGTCGCGAACGCGCATCTCGAAGTGAAGTCGATCATCGCCTCGCCAGTGGCGACGGGCATGGCGTGCCTGAGCGACGAAGAGCGTGAGCTTGGCGTGGCCCTGGTCGAACTGGGGGCAGGGATCACCAACGTTTCGCTGTTCGCGGGCGGAATGCTGGTCGGGCTGATGTCGATCCCGATCGGCGCGCAGGACATTACCGACGACATCGCGTCTGCTTTCGGCACGCGCCGCGCGCAGGCCGAGCGGATGAAGTGCGTTCACGGCTCCGCCAATGCAAGCCCACGCGACAATCACGAGATGATCGACGTCGCGCCGATATCGGCGGAGGAAGATGCCAGCGACGGCACGCGCATCACCAAGGCGCAATTGATCGCGGTCATTCGCCAGCGGCTCGACCATTTGATCGGTGAAGTCGGCAAGGCGCTGGCCGAGCTGAAATTCGAAGGGCCGGTCGGACGGCAAGTCGTGCTCACCGGCGGTGGTGCCGAACTGAAGGGCATCGCCGATTACGCACAGCAGGCGCTGGGGCGTTCGGTCAGGATCGGGCGGCCGCGCGGCCTCACCGGCCTGCCGGAAGCGCACGCGACGCCTGCGTTTACCACGCTTGCTGGGCTGGCGTTCTACGCGGCGGCGGACCCCGTCGACCTGCGGGCCTTGTCGAGCAAGCAGCAGTTGGTGCATCGCCCGAAGGGATTCGCGCTGTTCCGCCGTTTGCTGGCGGCGGCCCGGGCAAATTATTAAAGAATTACGACAGGATTTAGCTGTTCGCGCTGGAACGACCGCAAGCGATGGTGCAGAACAGGTTTAAGCAGATTTTTCGCGCCGGGGTGTGGGCGCACGGTGGAGACGAACTATGAGCATCGAATTTTTGCCACCCGAAGTTGACGAACTCAGCCCGCGCATCGCCGTGATCGGTGTCGGTGGTGCCGGCGGCAACGCCATCGCCAACATGATGCGCGCCGATGTGCAGGGCGTCGACTTCCTTGTCGCGAACACAGACTCGCAGGCGCTGAAGCAATCGACCGCCAGCCATAAGATCCAGCTTGGCGCGAAGATCACGCAAGGGCTCGGCGCAGGCAGTCGTCCCGAAATCGGCCGCGCGGCGGCAGAGGAAACGATCGAGCAAGTCACCAAGATGCTCGAGGGCGCGCATATGTGCTTCATCGCGGCTGGCATGGGCGGCGGCACCGGCACCGGTGCGGCACCGGTCATCGCCAAGGCGGCGCGCGACATGGGCATTCTGACCGTTGGCGTCGTCACCAAGCCGTTCGCCTTCGAAGGCACGCGCCGCGCGAAGAGCGCCGAAGCGGGCATCGAGGAACTGCAGAAGTATGTCGATACGCTGATCGTCATCCCCAACCAGAACCTGTTTCTGGTCGCGAACGCGAACACGACCTTCAAGGAAGCGTTCCAGATGGCGGACGAAGTCCTCCAGCAGGGCGTGCGCGGCATCACCGATCTGATGGTCATGCCCGGCCTCATCAACCTCGATTTCGCCGACGTGCGTTCGGTGATGCAGGAAATGGGCAAGGCGATGATGGGCACGGGCGAAGCCTCGGGCGACAATCGCGCGATCGAGGCGGCGTCGAAGGCGATCGCCAACCCGCTGCTCGACGGTGTGTCGATGAAGGGGGCCAAGGGCGTCATCGTCTCGATCACCGGTGGCGACGATATGCGCCTGCTCGAAGTCGATGAAGCCGCGAACCACATTCGCGAACTGGTCGATGAAGACGCGAACATCATCTGGGGTTCGGCGTTCAACCCCGAACTCGAGGGCAAGATCCGCGTCTCGGTCGTCGCGACCGGGATCGAGGCCGAGGCGCGCCCGGCGGTTGCTCCGGCCCCAACGTCGCGCGCGTTCAGCTTCACGGCTGCGAAAAAGACGGAGGAACCGGCACCCCTGGCGGCTCCCGAGGCCGACATCGCCCCGGCGGCACCTACGGTCTCGGCACCCGAGCCTGCTGCGACGCACGATGATGAACTGGTGCTCGGCAGCGAAGCTGCCGTCGCGCCGGAGCCGGTGGCGGCACCGGTCCGGACCTTCGGGGAAGACTTTGATGTCCCCGCAGCGGCGGCGGACGATACGCCGACCGAAGCTCCGACGCGTCGCCGTTGGCTGTCGCCGGGTGCCGCCGCGGTGGAGGACGCTCCCGCCCTCCCGCCCGAGCCAGTCGTGCCAGCCCCGCGCGTGAAATTGGGGGGCACGTTGTTCGAGCGGATGTCGAGCGTATCGCGCGGGGTCGCGCGCGACGACGAGCCTACCCCGGACAAGGATGCGCTGGACATTCCACGGTTCCTGCATCGCCAGAACAACCAGTAACCGATGCCCGCGCGGTGCCCGCCATGGCGGGCACCGCTTGCCGACGATGCGGGTCGGCCCGTCGCAGCCGATGGCTTGCCACATTGCCGGTTGCATCCCGAGCGGGTCTAGAGCGCAGCATGTTCGGGTTGATTCTTCCGGCGCGGGCAAGTCGGCGTCCGCAGGACATTTTGCGGCGCTCTTGTGGGTTCCTTCGTTTCACTCGAAAAGAACGGGTGGCGGTAGAGCCATCGTGATCTAGGAAACGGGATGCGCATTCGTCTTGCCAGTTCGATCATCGCACTGGCCACTTGCGGAACGGCTGCGCAGGCACAGACCGGGATCGCATCGCCTTATCCGCCCGCGCCCTATCCCTCGACCGTTCAGCCGTTGTCAGATGCCGATTTGCTTGCGAGCGAAATTCGCGCATTGGCGGTCGACCCCAACAATCTGTCGGCATTGGTCCGCGCGGGAGAATTGGCGCTAAAGCTGGATGACGATACCGCCGCCGCCGCTTTTTTTGCGCGCGCCGAGCGGATCGACCCCCGCAACGCGCGAGTCAAAGCCGGAGAGGGGTCGTTGCTGGTCGCGGCCGAGCGTCCTGGCGATGCGTTGCGGCATTTTGCCGAGGCGGAGACGCTCGGCGGTGACCCGCGAACCTTCGCGGCCGATCGCGGGCTGGCCTATGATCTCGTCGGCGAACAGGAACGCGCGCAACGGGAATATCGACTGGCGCTGAGGGCCGGGGCCAATGACGAAACCCAGCGACGCTACGCTTTGTCGCTTGGTATTTCCGGCAAGCGCGAGTTGGCGCTGGCCCAAATCGAACCGCTGTTGCGCAAAAGTGATCGTGGCGCGTGGCGTGCGCGGGCCTTCATCCTTGCGATGGCGGGCGACAAGGCGGGTGCGGAGAAGATCGCAACGAGCATGATGCCCGCCGGCATGGCGCAGGGGCTGCAGCCGTTCTTCGAAATTCTGCCGGCGCTGCGCGCGCCGGATCGCGCTTTTGCGGTGCATTTTGGCGAAGTCCGTCCCAGCCCGGAACGGTTGGCGGACGCGCGGATGGTGCCCCCGCTGGCTGCGCTCGGCCCCGACCCGACCGCGCCGGTCGCGGTCGCGGCGGTGGCGAAGCCGACCGTCGCCGTTGACGCCCGCGAAGAGCGCCGCAAGGCGCGCAAGACCCGGAAAGATCAGGAGCATGCCCAGGCGACAGCAGTGGCGGCGGTGGCAGCGCCGACGCCACAGCCGCAACTGGTTCCTCCGACCTATGCCGCCCCGCCCGCGTCTTCTGCCGTGGTTCTGGCGTCAAACTCGGTGCGCGTGCCCGTAACGCCGCCCGCGACCCCGCTTCCGCACGCAACGTTCAACGCTCCCGCCACAGTTGTCCCGCAAACCGGTGTGCCGGTCCGAACCGTCCCGCTGCAGCCGCAATCGCCGATGTCGAAAACGGGGGCATCGCCGGCCGTGTCGGCCAATCCGGTCGCCCCGGGCAATACACCCCCCATGCCGACGGCGTCGCTAGCGGGTGTGACGCGCTTCAGCGCGCCTCCAGCCGCGGTGCCGCAACGACCATCGCCTGCGGTGGTCGCGCCGGTCGTCGTACAGGCCCCGACGCAGACGATTACGCCAGCACCGGCCCGTCCGGCACCGACCCCGGTGCGCAGCGAGGAATCGATCCTCGCGGCGATCATTTCGGACATCAAGGTGCCCGGAGCGGAGACTCAGAGCGAGGCACCTGCACCGGCCGCCCAGCCAGTGGCTGTTCGTCAAGCGCCGGTTTCGCAACCCGTGGTCGAGGCGCAGCCCGCAGCCGACCGCGAACGGGAAATTGCCGCCGACAAACAGGCCGCCGACCGGCGGGCCGCCGATAAGAAAGCGGCCGCGGAGAAGAAGGCGCTTGCCGACAAGAAAGCCGCTGCGGACAAGAAAATCGCCGACGCAAAGAAGGCTGCCGCTGACAAAAAGGCGGCGGAAGAGAAGAAGAAAAAGGACCCCAAATTCCTGGAGCCGTCACGCGTCTGGGTGCAGGTGGCAGGGGGTGCGAATGTTGGGGATTTGCCCAAGCAATGGACCAAGATCCGGGCCAAGGCGACCAAGGCGTTTGGCGGCAAAAGTGCCTGGACCACGCCACTCCGCGCGACCAACCGGTTGTTGACCGGGCCCTTCAAATCGGAGGACGAGGCGCAGCGCTTCGTCAACGATCTTGCCAAGGACGATATTTCGGGCTTCGTCTTTGTGAGCGAAGCGGGCCAGAAGATCTCCAAACTTCCCGCGAAATGAGAAGGTGTTGGGTAGCATGACGATGCTTGCGCCATGGGCCTCGCACCCGGAGCGCAGTCGCGGTCGGCTCCACCCCGAGCCGAGCGGCGAGGGGCGGAGCGCGCGCGGCCCGCGCGACGCGTTCCAGCGCGATCGCGACCGGATCATCCATTCGATCAGCTTTCGGCGCTTGCGGCACAAGACGCAGGTGTTCCTGGCCCCCGATGGCGACCATTTCCGAGTCCGTCTGACCCATAGCCTGGAGGTCGCGCAGATAGCCCGCACGATTGCGCGCGCACTTGGGCTGAACGAAGACCTCACCGAAGCGCTCGCGCTGGCGCATGATATCGGCCACCCGCCGTTCGGCCATGCCGGGGAGGATGCGCTGCAAGCCGCGCTGGCAGGGCAGGGCGGGTTTGACCATAACGGCAATACGTTGCGCGCATTGATGACGATCGACAGCCCGTATCCGTGCTGGAACGGGCTTAACCTGACGTGGGAAACGCTGGAGGGGCTGGCCAAACACAATGGACCGATCGCCAATCCGGGTTGGGCGCTGGCCGAGTGCGATGCCGCCTTTCCGCTGGAGCTGACGCGCTGGCCGAGCCTGGAGGCGCAGGTCGCCGCGATCGCCGACGATATCGCCTACGACAATCACGATATCGATGACGGGTTGCGTGCCGGTCTGCTGACGCTTGAGCAATTGCTGGAGGTGCCGGTGGTGGCGCGCGGCTGGGCCGATGTCTGCGCCCGCTTTCCCGGCATTGCTCCGGCGCGGCTGGTGGGGGAATTGATCCGCTCGCAGATCGGCGCGATGGTCAACGATCTGATCGCGGAAACCCGATCGCGATTGACCGGGATTGGCGACCTTGCCGATGTGCGCGCGGCGGGGCGGTGTCTGGTCGGCTTCTCAGCCGAAATGCGCGAAGATGAGCGCGCGCTAAAGCGCTTCATGTACGCCAATCTCTACCACCATCCGCGCCAATTGGAGGCGGCGCGGGCGGCGGAGGGGATCGTGACGGGGCTGTTCGCCGCCTATCGCCTGGACCCGACGCAGATGCCGGGCGATTGGAGTGCGCGGATGCCGCAGGACGAACCGGGGCGCAGTCGGCATATCGCCGATTTCATCGCAGGCATGACCGACCGCTACGCGGTTGCCCGCTATCGTGCGGCAGTGGGGCCGATCGACTTGCCGGAGGTCTTTTAGCGCCCGCTGACAAGCGAAGCGCGTCCCCGGCCGATACCGGCGACGCGCCTCGCTATGCGATCCACCGCTTAGCGGAAGGCGATGTCGGTCTTGGTCAGCTTCGCCTGAGCGTTGGGAATGGTGAAGGACACCGGAACGCCGCGCGAATAGCCGGTGATATGGTCGCCGCGAACCTGGAGCTGGAACGTGCCGCCTGAGGCAGCGCGACCGCTGATTACGACATATTTGCCCTTGTTTACGGTGGTGTAGGTGTAGGTGTCACCATCGCGCGTAAAGGTGCGCTGCGCGGCATCGTTGGCAAAGGCAGGCGAAGCGGCGGCGAGCAAAGCCGTGGCGGCGAAGAGAGTCTTGAACATGATCGTTCCTTTCCTGGGGAGTTAAGGCCGATCGCGCATCCCCTCCCGGTGGATGTCCTGCTGTCGCGTGAATTTATATTGCAGTGCAGCAAAGTGCCCAAGCGCAAACGACGCGCGTGCAGTTGCAACAAACGAACGCCACGGCCGTTTCGGGCACAATTCTGCGACATATGCGGCCCATAGATTACGGGCCGATTCGCAAGGACGACGTTGATGACCAAGGCGAGTATTGCCCTAAACCGCTTCGGCCTGGGTGCGCGGGGTGACCAACCGGTGCCTGCTGACCCGCTTGGCTGGCTGACGGGCCAATTTGCGAAATATGATCCCGTACCGGATGTGATTGCCAGCGCGCCGACCAGCGCGGGGGTCTCCGCCGAACTGGCCGACTATTTTCGACAGCAACGCGCGCTGCGGGCGCAACAGGCGACCAAGCTCGGCGGCCCGGCCGCTCCGCCGCCCGTCGCCGCCATCGCGATGGCGGGTGCAGCCCCGGCCGGTCTCCAGATGGGGGCGCAGCCGGTGCAGCCGCGAACTCTGTCGCAAGGGGCCGTCCCGTCGCCGGGCAAGGACGATGCGATGCGCCAGGCGCGGCAATTTGCGCAGCGGACTGGCCGGGGCGACTATGCCGGGGCAGTGGGCGCGCGCGCGACCAATGCCCTGGTTACGGAAACGCCGTTTGTCGAACGGCTGGTGCATTTCTGGGCGAATCATTTCGCGGTCTCGGCCGATAAGCTCGAAGTGATCGGTCTATCGGGAACCTTGGAATTCGAGGCGATCCGGCCGCATGTGCTGGGCACCTTCCGGGATATGCTGATCGCGGTGGAGCAGCATCCGGCGATGTTGCTGTATCTCGATCAGGCGGTATCGGTCGGCCCGACATCGCCGCTTGGGTTGAAGATCGCCGCTCGTGGCAACCGCAAGGTTGGCCTGAACGAAAATCTCGCACGCGAAATTCTCGAACTGCACACACTTGGCGTGCGCACTGGCTATACGCAGGCCGACGTCACCGAATTCGCACGCGCGATGACCGGTTGGACGGTCGCCGGGATCGGGCGCGGGCCTGGGTCTGCGGCCGCCGGAACGGACGGGCTGCCCGGTGATTTCGTCTTTGTCGCCCCGCTGCACGAGCCGGGCGATCGCATGATCATGGGCAAGCGCTATCCGGCTGGCGGGGTGGAGCAGGCGCGGGCTGTGCTGTCCGACGTGGCCGTCGCCCCGGCGACCGCCACCCACATCGCGACCAAGCTCGCGCGGCACTTTGCGGGCGACACACCGCCGCCCGCGATGGTCGAGCGTTTGCAAGCGGCTTTCCTCACCTCCGGGGGGGATTTGCCCACGCTATACCGCGCACTGATCGCTTCGCCCGAGGCTTGGGTCGAACAACCGGTAAAGTTCAAGACGCCGTGGGAGTGGACGATCTCGTCCATGCGCGCGTTGAATGTGAAGACGGCGGACCCGCAAGCGGTGGTCGGGCTGCTCAATCAACTTGGGCAACCGACGTGGAAGCCGGGCCAGCCGATCGGCTTTGACGATATTGCGGGAAGCTGGGCTGGACCCGATGCCGTGTTGCGCAGGGTCGAAGCCGCCGAGCGCTTCGCCGCGCGGGCGGGCAATATCGATGCCCGCGCGCTGGCACCGAAAGTGTTGCCGGGCTCCGTCAGTGCAGCCACGCAAACCGCGCTCGCGAATTGCGAAAGTCCGGCACAGGCGGTGGCGTTGCTGCTCGTCGCCCCCGAATTCATGCGGAGATAAGAGCATGTACGATCGTCGTTCGTTTATCGGCGCGAGTGTCGCAGGCGCTTTGACGCTCGCCTTGTCGCCGCGCATGGCGTTTGCCAAGGCCGAGACCGACAAGCGTTTTGTCTTCATCATCCAGCGCGGTGCTGCCGATGGCCTTGGGATCGTTGCCCCGGTCGGCGATCCAGCCTTCGTCGGCGCACGCGGCGATCTCGCGGCGGATTTCGCGACGGCTGCCAAGCTCGATTCGATGTTTGCGCTGCATCCAGAATTGTCTGTGCTCGGGGGGCTTTATACCAAGAAGCAGGCGCTGTTCGCGCACGCGGTCGCCTCGCCCTATCGGGACCGGTCGCATTTCGACGGGCAGAACGTGCTCGAGAGCGGCGGGACCAGCGCCTACCAAGTCAAGGACGGCTGGCTTAACCGACTGCTCGGCGTGCTGCCGCCGACCGAGGCCAAGGCGATTGCGGTGTCGGCGACGGTGCCGCTGGCGCTGCGCGGACGCCATGACGTGTCCTCATATGCGCCATCCGGCCTGCCACAGGCCTCGGACGACCTGATGCAGCGCGTGACGATGTTGTATCAGGGCGACAGCCAGCTCCACGCTTTGTGGAGCGAAGCGATGAACACGCGGCAATTGACCAGCGATCTCGCAGGTGGCGGCGGGGCCAATGCCGCGGCGACGGGGGCGCTGGCCGCGCGCTTGCTCGCCCCCGCCGACGGCGCGCGCATCGCGATGATCGAAACTGGGGGGTGGGATACCCATACCCAGCAGCGCCAGCGCCTGGCGGGGCAGCTCAAGGGCCTCGACGCGATGATCGCCGCCCTGCAAACCGGGCTGGGGCCGCTGTGGAACGACACGATGGTGCTGGTGGCGACCGAATTCGGCCGGACGGTGGCGGTCAACGGCACTGGCGGCACCGATCACGGGACGGGCACCGCAGCAATGCTGATCGGCGGCGGGGTGCGCGGTGGCCGGGTGCTGGCGGATTGGCCGGGGCTGAGCCCCGCTGCCCTGTTCGAAGCGCGCGACTTGAAGCCGACGATGCAGCTCGACGCGTTTATCGGTGGCGCAGTCGCGGGGCATTTCGGGGTCGACCCGGCGCGGACGATGGCCGCGCTGTTCCCGGAAACCAAGCGGGTTGCGGCGGTGCGCGGGCTGGTGTGATTTTCGCGCGCGCTTGATCTCGCGCAAGGCGCGTCGGCTGCTGCCGGGCGAAAGCCGCACAATGACCATTCCGCAGCCTTATGATATCCTCATTGTCGGTGCCGGCCCTGCCGGGCTTGCGCTCGTGCGTGCACTGGCCGGTTCGCGCCTGCGGATCGGCATCCTTGATCAGGCTCCGGTCGCGACGCTGTCCGCTCCGCCGTGCGACGGCCGCGAGATTGCGTTGACCCACCGGTCGGTGGCGACGTTGCAGCGGCTCGGTGCATGGCAGCGCCTGGATCCGGCGCAAATCTCCCCGCTATGCGAGGCGCGGGTGCTCAACGGCGGGCGCTCCTTTGCTTTGTCCTTTGCGGGACCGAATGTCGGCGACCGGCTCGGCTCGCTCGTGTCCAACCATCATATCCGGCGCGCGCTTTATGACGCGATCGAAGGGCAGGACGGCCTGACCTTGCTGGCGGGTGCGTCGATCCGCAGCGTCCGGACCGACATGAATTGCGCGTCGGTGACGCTGGACGACGGGCGCACGCTGTCGGCGCAGTTGGTGGTCGGCGCGGATTCGCGATTTTCGTTCGTGCGGCGGCAATTGGAAATTGGCGCGCAGATCAATCCGCTCGGTCGATCGATGCTGGTCGCGCGTGTCGCCCACGCAGCGGTGCATCGCGGCGTCGCCACCGAATGGTTCGGGCATGGCCAGACGATCGCCATGCTGCCGCTTTCCGACGGTGGCTTGTCGTCGGCGGTGCTGACCCTGCCTTCGCCTGAGATCGATGTGCTGGCGGCGCTGGATCGTCCCGCGCTGAGTGCGGAATTGACGCGGCGTTTCTGGGCGCGGCTGGGGCCGATGCAGGTGCTTGACGGGCCGCATGTCTATCCGTTGACGACAACCTATGCGCACCGCTTCGTCACCCGACGTGCCGCCTTGGTCGGGGATGCGGCGGTCGGGATGCATCCGGTCACCGCGCATGGCTTCAATCTCGGGTTGCAGGGTGCTGCGAAACTCGCCGAGTTGATCGCGCAGGCCGCGCAGGGCGGACATGACATCGCCGGAAACATGCTGCTGCGGCGCTATGAGGCGGCCCATCGGCTGGCGAGCGCACCGCTCTATGCCTCTACCAACCTGTTGGTACGCCTCTATACGGACGATCGGCCGATCGCCCGGATGGCGCGTCCGCTTGCGCTGCGTGCGGCCGCACGGTTGCCGATGGTGCGGACGGCGATCACGCGGCGGCTGATGCAGCAGTGATACCCAAATGCCGACCGGAGACGCTAAGATGACCGCCACTGCCGAAACGACCGCCCCCTCGTTGTTCGCGCGGATTGGCGGGACCGAGGGCGTGCGCGCGGTCGTCGAGCGCTTCTACGATCTGATGCAGGACGATCCGCGCTACGCCGCCTTGCGGGCGATGCATGCAGAGGATCTGTTCCCGGTACGCGTGTCGCTGACACAGTTTCTCTCCGCCTGGCTTGGCGGGCCGCGCGACTGGTTCGAGGCGCGGCCGGGCACCTGCATCATGTCGATGCACCGCGCGATGGGAATCACCTCCGAAACCGCGGCGCAATGGGTGGAGGCGATGAGCCGGGCGATGGCGGAGGCCCGCGTCGAAAAAGCGCTCGGCACCCAGATGCAGCAAGCCTTCCTGCGTATGGCAGGCGCGATGATGCAGGTGTAGCGCGGGCGCTCCGCTTATTCCTCGAAGCCGATCTTGCGCGCCCGCTCTGCAACCTTCGGATTGATGTTGAGCGCGGCCGCGCGATCTGCTGCTGCCTGGGCGGCGTTGCCCATCCGCTTATGGGTCACCCCGCGCATGTAGAGCGACCAGGCGGTGCGTGGTGCGAGCGCCAGGGCTGCGTCATAATCCGCCAAGGCCTGACCCAGCTCGCCACGCCGCAGCCGCACCAGAGCGCGGCTGTCGAGAAAGGTCGAGCGCTTCGGATCGGCCTTGATCGCCGCATTGCAGTCGGACAGCGCCTTGTCGAGCTCGCGGTTGAGCAGTCCGCGGGCCCAGCAGCGGCCGTTGAAGGCGCTGCTGCGGGCGCTGTCTTCCGGATGGCTCTTTAGCCACAGATCGTAATTGCGCAGCGCGTCCTCAGGACGATCGAGATCGTTAGACAGACTGGCCACGGTGAGCCGTTTCTCCGACGATGGTGGAAGCGCAGCATCGGCGGCCTGGACATCGTCGGCGGCACCCGCGCGGTTGCCGCGCCGTATCCGCAGCGAAGCGCGTGTCAGACGGGCGTCTGCCATCGCCGGGTCGAGCGCGATCGTTTTGTCGAGATCGGCCATCCCCAGGTCGAAGTGCTGGCTCGCAAGATGCGCCAGCGCGCGCTGGTAAAAATACCGGGGCTCGGTCGGTGCCAATGCGCAGGCCTTGTCGAAATCCGCCAGCGCCTCGGGCAAATGTCGATTGGACGCGTAGACCGCACCGCGTCGACTATATCCTTCGGCGGTGGTCGGTTCGGCGGCCTTGTTGGTCAAGTCGAGGGCGGTGCCATCGGCGGAAAAGACGGTCTTGGGCGAGAGCCCGAAAACGGGGCCACCCTCATAGGTGATGAAGAGCTGACGCAGCGCGTTGGAAACGAACATGCGGTGGGTAAGGAAGAAGTCGACACCGATCAGCATGTCGGCATTGCCAAGCTCCAGTTGACCGATCCGGATTTGGGGATGACGGATCGCTTCGCCGCCAATATCGATCGTGTCGAACGTCGCCCGCCAGGTCGGAACGCGGTGTTGGCCGAGGCCGTGACTGGGCCCCACCGACACCACGCCGGGCGTTTCGGGGGTAATGCCGAGACGTTTCGCCATCGCGAGCGACAACATCGAACTTTGCGCACCGCTGTCGAACATCGCGCGCACTTTCACCCCATTGAGCAAAACGGTGCCGACCGTATGCGGCTTGAATCTGGTGTCTTGCCCTGCTTCCAGCGACACGATCGTTACCGGCTTGGTACCTGCCCAATAAGCGAGATTGCTGGCGCGGCATCCCTGCGTCTTGATCAGGCGGACCACGCCATGCGGCAAATCGTATTCGACATCGGCGAGGCCAAGAATGTTCTGCCCGATCAAGCCTGCCGTGCCGGTGTCGCTGCCGCCGACGACGAAGTCGATTTTTGGGATCGCGACGCCGGCAAGCGAAAAGTCCTTGGTGACGGCGACGCCGACCGAGGCATCCCCGCCAATGCCCTTGAGACGGAACCACGGGGGGGCGGGGGTGACGCGCAGACCGAACTCCGCCGCGCTGGCTGCGGAAATGGTGCTGTAGAAGGCTCCGCTGTCGAGAATGAAGCGCGCTTCTTTGCTACCGAACTTGGCCGCCAGTTGCGGCTCTGCCCCCGTCATGGTGACGGGGAATTCGACGATTTTGCTGGCCTGGCACTCCGCCATGGCGGGAACCGGCACCAACAACGCCAGCACCGGCGGGAGCAATCGGAACACTCGCATGGCAGGCCTCGGGGCAGAACTCGGGGGCGCTTATCATCGCGGAAATTGGAAGAAAAACACAACACCATTCCAAGACGAAAGCCAGCATAACGCCATGTGCTGCCTTGGGAAATCGAAATCACGAGGGTTGCCTTGCGCCGCGCGAATGCAGAGCGCCCGCCAGCCATGTTTTGCCCAGTGGGGCGAACTCGGCTAAGGGCCGCGCTCGCTTACATGACCGGACCTGCCATGACCCTGTACACCCGTTTCGCCGCGCATATCGATGCGGTGCTCGATGCCCTTGAAGCCAGCGGTGATCTGCCGAGCGGGCTCAGCCGCGCCAACGTGACGGTAGAGCCGCCGCGCGATGTTTCGCATGGCGATCTTGCGACCAACGCCGCGATGGTGCTGGCCAAGCCCGCCGCCACCAATCCGCGCGCGCTGGCCGAGAAGATCGCCGCGAAACTGGAGGGGCTCGACGAAGTGGCGAGCGTCGCCGTGGCGGGCCCTGGCTTCATCAACATGACGCTGACCGACGATACGTGGCGCGCCGAATTGTCCGCGATCCGCGATGCGGGCGACGATTACGGGCGTTCCTCGCGCGGTGCTGGCATCACGGTGAACGTCGAATATGTCTCGGCCAACCCAACCGGGCCAATGCATATGGGGCATTGCCGTGGCGCGGTGGTGGGCGATGCGCTGGCCAATCTGCTCGAATTTTCCGGGCACAAGGTAATCCGCGAATATTATGTCAACGATGCCGGTGGGCAGGTCGATGTGCTCGCGCGCTCGGTCCATATGCGGTATCTGGAGGCACTGGGCGAGACGATCGAGATCCCCGAGGGCCTGTATCCGGGCGATTATTTGATTCCGGTGGGGCAAGCGCTGGCTGCCGAATTTGGCGATGCGTATGTCGGCAAGCCCGAGGGCGAATGGCTGGTGCTGTTCCGCACGCGCGCCGTCGCGGCGATGCTGGAACTGATAAAGGCCGATCTGGCGCTGCTCGGCATCCATCACGACCTATTTTCGTCCGAGGCGGAATTGCAGGCCGAGGGCAAGCCCGAGGCGGCCGAGCACGATTTGCGCGCGCGTGGGTTGATCTATGACGGCCTGCTCGAAGCGCCCAAGGGCCAGGAATTGGAAGATTGGGAGCCGGTCGTGCTGCCGCTGTTCCGCTCGACGCAATTTGGCGACGATCAGGACCGGCCGATCAAGAAATCGAATGGGCAATGGACCTATTTCGGTGCCGATCTCGCTTACCATTATCAAAAGGCGCAGACCGCCGACGCGCTGATCGACATTTGGGGTGCCGACCATGCCGGTACGGTCAAGCGCATCGTCGCGGCCGTGCAGGCGCTGACCGGGGGCAAGACGCGCTTCGACGTCAAGCTCGTCCAGATGGTGCGACTGATGCGGAATGGCGAGCCGATCAAAATGTCCAAGCGCGCGGGCAATTTCGTCACGCTGGCCGATGTCGTGCGCGAAGTCGGCAAGGATGTCGTCCGCTTCACCATGCTGACGCGCAAGGCCGATGCGCAGATGGACTTCGATTTCGCCAAGGTGGTCGAGGCGTCGAAGGACAATCCGGTGTTCTACGTCAATTATGCGCACGCCCGTGTCGCGTCGCTGCACCGGCGGGCGGCGGAAGCAGGGATCGTGTGCGATTCGGTCGATCTGTCCCAACTTGATACGGAAGACCTGGCGCTGGTGAAGTTCGCCGCCCAGTTCCCGCGCATCGTCGACACCGCAGCGGCGGCGCGCGAACCGCACCGAATTGCCTTCTATCTCTATGACTTGGCGGCATCGCTTCACGCTTTGTGGAATGTCGGAAACGACCGGCCCGACCGCCGTTTCCTGTTGCCGGACAATCCCGCCATGACATGTGCACGGCTTTTCTTGGCCGACGCGATCGGGCAGATTATCCGCAATGGGTTGGGGATCATGGGGGTCCAGGCGGTCCAGGAGATGAACTGATGGCGACCGGCGAATTCGATGTCCGCGATGAGGATCGGCTCCCGTGGCTGGAGACGGTTGAAGACGCTTATGACGATGGTCCGTCGATCGGACGGATCATCGTGCTGGTCGTGATCGCGCTGGCGATCGTTGCGGCGGCCATCCTGGGCTACCAATATTACAAGAAGCACCAGAGCGTGGACGGCAATGGCGCGCTGATCACCGCCCAGGCGGGAGACTATAAGGTCAAGCCGGACGATCCCGGTGGCCTTAAGGTCGAAGGCGAGGGCGATACCGCGATCGCCACCAGCAATGGTGCCGGGACCGCCAATGCGTCGATCGACATGAAGGCGCTGCCGGAGAAGCCGGTCGAGGGCAAGAAGGTCGCGCCGACCCCGGTTGCTACCGGATCGGACAAGGCCGTGACGGCGATTCCAGGTGCCAAGGGCGCGCCATCGGGCGGCGCGCTGGTCCAGCTCGGCTCCTTCCCGGACGAAGCCGAGGCAAATTCGGCCTGGACCAAGATCTCCAAGACCTACGGCTATCTCGCGCCGCTTGGGAAATCGGTGCAGGCGGCACAGGTGAACGGCAAGACGGTGTACCGCTTGCGCGTGAATGCGGGCAGCGCGGGGCAGGCCAGCAGCCTGTGCGGCAAGCTGGCTGCGGCGGGACAGGCGTGCTTCGTACCGCACGATTGAGGCGCGCCGTTCGGCTTTTTGGTCGGTCGTCGGCGGTATAGACTACTCAGGCTGGCGTCGGGCTTGTAGGCAGCGGGTATGAAGCCCGTCATCTTCGGCCTTTCCGGCCTTGCCCTGACCCCCGCCGAGCGCGCCTTCTTCGCGAGTGCTAACCCCGCCGGGTATATTCTGTTCAAACGCAATATCGAGAGTCGCGCGCAAGTGCGGGCGCTGACCGATAGTCTGCGCGACCTGTCGGGGCGCGACGACGTACCGATCCTGATCGATCAGGAGGGCGGCCGCGTCGCACGGATGGGGCCGCCCGAATGGCCGAGCTTCCCGGCGGGCCCCGCGTTCGATGCGCTGTACGACATTGCGCCCATCTCCGCGATCGAGGCGGCAAGCGCCAATGCCGAGGCGATCGCTTTGATGCTGGCTGAAGTTGGCATCAACGTCGATTGCCTGCCGCTGCTCGACGTGGTGCAGCCCGACACGACCGAGGCGATCACGATCCGTGCGCTTGGGTCGGAACCGATGCGCGTTGCCGCTTTGGGCCGGGCGATCCTGCAGGGGTTGCAGCGTGGCGGCGTGGTCGGGGTGGTCAAGCATATGCCCGGGCATGGCCGCGCGAAGCTCGATACGCATTACCATCTGCCGACCGTCACCGCCTCCGATGCCGAATTGGAGGTCGATCTGGAGCCGTTCGCACGGCTCAACGACGCGCCGATGGGGATGACCTCGCATATCGTGTTCGAAGCCTGGGACGCCGCCCACCCGGCGACGCTTTCCCCGGTGGTGGTCGAGCAGATCATCCGGCAGCGGATCGGTTTTGACGGACTGTTGATGACCGATGACATCGATATGAAGGCGCTATCGGGCACGGCGGCCGACAAAGCGGCGGGGGCGATTGCCGCCGGGTGTGATCTGGTGCTCGATTGTTGGGGGCGGATGGACGAAATGGAGGCGATCGTCGACCGGCTGGACGAGATGTCGCCAGTGTCGAGCGCGCGGCTCGATCGCGCGATGGCGACGGTGGCGGGTGTGCGTGCCGAGGGCGATGTGGCAGCGTTGATCGCCAAACGCGACGCCCTCTTAGCGCTCACTTAAAATCCTCCCCGGCATGGGGAGGATTTGCTAGGCTTCGTTTGTGACCGACGAACCAGAAACGCTCACGCTGGATTTGGAGGGGTGGGAAGGCCCGCTCGACCTGCTGCTGGCGCTTGCGCGCAATCAGAAGGTGGATCTGAAGGCGATTTCGATCCTGGCGCTGGTCGACCAATATCTGCGCTTCGTCGAGGAGGCGCGCGCGATCAAGTTGGAGCTCGCCGCCGACTATCTGGTGATGGCGGCGTGGCTTGCCTATCTGAAATCGGGCCTGCTGCTGCCACGCGACCCCGAAATCGAGCCGTCGCCCGAGGAACTGGCGCTGCGGTTGCACCTGCGGCTCGAGCGCCTGAGCGCAATGCGCGAGGCCGGCGCTCGGCTGGTGGCGCGCGATCGGGTCGGGCGCGACGTGTTTTTGCGGGGCGCGCCGGAGGGCTTGCGGACGCAGCGCAAGGCGCTGTGGCAGGCCGAAATCTACGATCTGATCGCGGCGTATGGCGTCATCAGCGCGCGCACACGCCCGGTGCTGCATGTCGTGGCGCATCGCGCGGTGATGACGTTGGAGACGGCGCTGGAGCGGGTGTCGGCGCTGGTCGGCACGCAAATCGATTGGGCGACGATCGAAAGCTTTCTACCCGAGCAAGCGAATGGTGCCTTTCGCAAATCGGCGCTCGCCTCCAGCTTTCTCGCCGCGCTGGAACTGGCCAAGCAGGGCAGGATTGAACTGCGCCAGCAATCGCCCTTTGCGCCGCTCTACATCCGGGCCTTGGCATGAGCGCGCCCGATCCGCTGGTCCGCGCGGTGGAGGCGGTGCTGTTCGCAGCGACCGAGCCGATGACCGTCGATGCGATCCGTACGCATCTGGAGGGTGTGGAGGTGCGCGCCGCGCTCCGCACCCTTCAAGCTGATTATGCCGGGCGCGGCATCGAACTGGTGCAGCGCGGCGACCGCTGGCATTTCCAGACCGCCGCCGACATGGCGCATTTGCTGCGCCGCACGCATGAGGAACCGCGCAAGCTCAGCCGCGCGGGGATCGAGACGCTGGCGATCATCGCCTATCACGAGCCGACGACTCGCGCCGAGATCGAGGCCATTCGCGGGGTCGCGATTTCCAAGGGTACGCTGGACGTGTTGATGGAGGCGGGCTGGATTCGGCCCGCCGGGCGGCGCGAGGTGCCGGGGCGACCGTTGCTGTACGCAACCACACCGGGCTTCCTGGCGCATTTCGGTCTCGCCAGCAGGCGCGACTTGCCTGGGATCGACGATTTGCGCGCGGCGGGCCTGCTCGATCCGGTCGATCTCGCCTTCGAACGGGTCGATACCATGGGAGAGGTGGAAGTTTCCGACGAGGAGGACTAGATAGGAGGGAATTCAGGAGATCGATCATGGGTGGTTTGAGTTTTGTACACTGGCTAATCTTCGGCGGGATCGCGATCCTCGTCCTGGGTGGTGGCCGGTTCTCGAACATGATGGGCGACGTCGCCAAGGGCATCAAGTCGTTCAAGAAGGGTATGGCTGAAGACGACGAGCCTGTGCGCGAACCAAGCCGGATCGAAGCCAAGAAGGCGGCGGAACCGGTGTTCGACCGCGATGGCAATCGCATTCGCGAAACCGAAATCTGATTTAGCGCTCCGCTGCCATGTTCGATGTCGCATCCTCCGAGGTGATCCTGCTCGGGGTCGTGGCCTTGCTCGTCATCCCGCCCAAGGATTTGCCCAAGGCGATGCGGATTGCCGGGCAATGGGTCGGGCGTGTGCGCGGCGTCGCCAATCAGTTTCGCTCAGGCTTCGACAACATGGTGCGCGAGGCCGAGTTGCAGGAAATGGAAAAGAAATGGGCGGCCGAAAACGCGCGGATCATGCGCGAGCACCCGCCCGAGCCCGTCCAGATGCTACCGATGGCCGATACGCCCGCCGCCTTGCCGCACGACGCCCATGACGAAGATGCGCCGCCGGTGATGGTAGAGCCGCCAAATGTGCATGGTGCCCCGCCGGTCGCATTGCCGGGCGATGCCGAGCCCAAGGCGCATCCGTGAACGCTCCGATCGATGACCTCGAAGCGAGCCGGGCACCGCTGCTCGATCATTTGATCGAGCTGCGCCGTCGGCTGTTCTTCTGCATTGTATCGGTGCTGGTCGCGTTGATCGGCACCTATATCTACTCGCGCGAAATATTCACGGTGCTGGTGCATCCGCTGCTCGCGGCCGGGCAGAAACGGATCGTGACGATCGGCGTGTTCGACGGCTTTTTTGTGCAGTTGAAGGTGGCATTGTTCGCCGCGATCATGATCTCGTTCCCGGTCATTGCGAACCAACTGTGGGGTTTTGTCGCGCCGGGGCTCTACCGCAAGGAAAAGCGTGCGCTCCTGCCGTTTCTGTTCGCCACGCCGGTGCTGTTTATCATTGGTGCGTCGATGGCGTATTTTGTTGCCATCCCCTCGGCGCTGCATTTTTTCCTGAGCTTCCAGGGCAATCTGGGTGGCGTCGAGCAGGAGGCGCTGACCTCGGTTGCGTCCTATCTCGATTTCGTGATGCAGTTTCTGTTTGCCTTCGGGCTGGCTTTCCTGTTGCCGATCCTGCTGATGCTGGTCGAGCGCGCCGGGCTGGTGACGCGCAAGCAATTGGTCAGTGGGCGGCGCTACGCGATCGTCGGCTGCTTCGCGGTGGCGCTGGTGTTGGCCCCGCCCGATGCCGGTTCGATGATCATCCTCGCGATCCCGCTGGTCGCACTGTACGAGCTCGCGCTGATCGCGATCTGGTTTACCGAGCGGCGGCGCGGCAAAGAGGCGGCGACGGAATTGGTCGAAAGCTGACAAGCAAAAGGCCGCCCCGCATCATCGGGACGGCCTTCGATCGGTCGGTAAAGGCTTATTTGGCGCTGTCGGCCGTTTTGGCGACGGTGTCGCCTGCCGATTTCACATCCTTGCCGACGCCTTCGACGGTGTTGCACGCGCCCAGCAGCAACGCGGTAGCGGCGATAGCGATCGTGGTGATCTTGCGCATGATACTCTCCTGAAGACTGTCCGGGATAGCCCGGATGCCTCGCTCCCAATGTTTGGCGATACGCTTGGTTCCGCCTCGTCGAGATAACGCGCGCGGTCAGGCGCAACGGATGAAAAAGCTTGGGCCTGGACGCGCTACCGGGGGGGGAGGGGAAGCGCGGCCAGGCCCGTGTCTTGGATAGCGAGAGCGGGGGGGCATAAAGTCGCTATCCGAACCTGAAAACGGGCCTCGCGCGCTTCGGTTCCGAAAAAATTTGACCTCGGCGTTTTTTATGGCGCGAAATTCAATCGCGCCCGGTTACTGCAACGGCGATCTCATAAGCGCCGACCAGTGGATCGTAGTGAAGCTTCGACCGCAATTGGCGCGCGAGCCCTTCGATCACCCGGCCGTAACGTTCGGCGACCAATGCCCGCATTCTGTCATCGTCGACCAGAGCTGGAGAGTTGACCCTCAATATGGCGCGATCGTCGGTGGGGGCGGCACCGATGGAAATGCGAACTTGTGCCGTCGGGCTGACCGTCATCGCCAATTCGACGATCTCGGTCAGCAGGAAAGCGATCGCAATCGCGACATCCTGATTCGCCAGATAGGGCGCAATGTCGAGCGTAACGCCGATCGGCGAATCGTCCGGCGCGGTCGCGCGGATATTGGAGGCGAGTTCGCCAATGACCGAGCGTAGCGAAAGTCCGCGATTTTCCTCAAGCTCGGCAAAATGGTTGCGGTGGACCACGGCGAGCGCATCTACTCGACGCTGGATCGATGCGTAAGCCTGCGTTGCCTCTGCGCTCCGTGCTGCCCGGGCGTGGAAGTTTATCAGGCTGGAAATGACCTGAAGATTGTTTTTGACGCGATGATGGACTTCGCGGGTCAGCTTTGTCTGGCGCACCAGCCCTTCGGCCAGCCCGGCTTCATGTTCGGCAACCGTCCGGCTGATCGCCCGAAAGGTTTCCCCCAATTCACGAATTTCCTGTGCCGGGAGCGCGTGCATTGCGCCCGGATCGATTTCTTCGCCTGGCACAAAATTGGCTACGCGGGAACGCAACTGTCGCAGCGACCGGATCAGCAGGCGATCGACCACAAACCAGCCAATGCCGGCTGCGGCCGCCCACATGATGATGGGCAGGATGAGCGAGACCAGAACGGGCGAAGTGATCGGGGCGCTGCGCATGCGCGTGGTAAGCGCGATTTCTCCAAGCCCAATCCCCATGCTCAGGCCCGCGCGGCGTTCCAGGGGGGCTTGTCGTGGCAGGTCGGAGAGTATGAGCGCATCGGTGCCGAGCACCAGACGCGCTTCATAAGGCATGGCATAGCCGCTCGGGGCGGCGGTTGCCGCGAGAACATCGACGGGAAAAAAGGCGGCGGCGCGGGTTCGTCCTGACGCGCTCGTTGTGGCAAGCGTCAGCCCCCGACCCGGGTATATCCGTGCCGCGATGGTCTTTTCGGCACCGGCTGCGGTAGGCCAGGGTGCCACCGGCAGTTGCTCGCCGCAGATCAGGCGACTGCGGGCATCCATAATCATGAAACGCGTGCCCGCAGCGATTTGCGGCGCGAATACGCCCTGCGCCCGGGCGCAACTCGGAGCGTCTCCCGGATCTGCCTCCAATGCGTTGAGGGACACACGCAGCGCGGTCATATCCCCGACCAACTCGATGGCGAGCTTGCGGGCGCTTTCGGTTGTCGTGACGCGCAGCTGGGCCTGCGTTGCCTCATCGGCGAGTTCCGCCGTGCGCAATGTTGCAAAGAAGGCGATGATCGCCAGTGGCAGAAGCGCGGCGCTGAGAATCAGAAAAATTTTCGCACCTGTCGGGATGCGATCGACCAGACCGCTTCCCGGACGCGCGGGGGCGGGGTCCCCGGCGATATCCGTCATCGGGAAATCAGTCCAATTTTCCTAAAAGATCCAGCATTTCGGGCGGAATCGCTTCCTCCACCGTGCGCTGATAGACGGTGCGCAAGGCCGCGCCCATATCGCGGTCCTTGCTTTGAACCTTCGCGCCGGTATCGGCCGCGCGTGCCGCACCCGGCTTCTTTGAAGATTCGTCGCCCGAACGCAATGCCGTCCCCCTGAAAACCCGGACATGCCGGATAGTGTTAAAATGCGGCCGTAACAATCCGGCTTGAACCATATGATACGGTGAACCCGTAAAAACAGATTGCATCGCTCCGAGTTCCCCCATGAAACCAAATTGCGCGTCGTTGGTTCCATGCCCAACGCGAATTAACTCCGATGCCATCGGAGCAACAAAACGCGTTGCATATGCGGGGGGCCGCTTCCACAAGGCCCTTCGAGATTATCTCAGGGAGACTCCGACAGTCATGTCGCTAGGACAGCAACTTGCCCCCCATCTTCCGTTCCTGCGCCGCTACGCGCGCGCCCTGACGGGCAGCCAATCGCACGGCGATCGTTATGTGCGCGCCACGCTTGAGGCGATCGTCGCCGCACCCGAAGAGTTCCCGCGTGAGGTTGACCCGCGGCTGGGCCTGTATCGGATGTTCCACGCCATCTGGAACTCGACCAATTACGACGAGAGCCCCGAAAATATGAGCGCGGCGGACGGTGACGGTCAGGAAGCGATCGCGCGGGCACGCCTCGCCCGGATGACCCCGCTATCGCGCCAGGCCCTGTTGCTCACCGCGATGGAGGGCTTCACGCCCGAGGATGCAGCCTATCTGATCGATGTCGACACCAGCGAGGTTGAAGCGCTGGTCGCCGAGGCGCTGAGCGAGATCGAAAAGCAGACGCGCGCGCGGGTGCTGATCATCGAAGATGAGCCGATCATTGCGATGGATATCGAAACGATCGTTCGCGATCTCGGCCATGAAGTGACCGGTGTCGCAGTCACGCGCGACGAGGCCGTTGCACTGGCGATGGAGGACCGTCCCGGCTTGGTGCTGGCCGACATCCAGTTGGCCGACGACAGTTCCGGCATCGACGCGGTCAAGGATATCCTTGCCGAATTCGAAGTGCCGGTCATCTTCATCACGGCTTTCCCGGAACGGTTGTTGACGGGCGAGCGCCCCGAGCCGACCTTCCTGATCACCAAGCCCTTCCAGCGCTCGACCGTGAAAGCGGCGATTGCGCAAGCTCTGTTCTTCGACCAGGCAACCGTTCCCGCCGCTTAAGGGAACCGATTCGTGCCCCCGTGGGTTGGGTTCCATACGATACGGAGCCACAACGACACGGGGGCGCTTATGGCGGACGACGAGAAAATCGAACTGAGTGGCCAAGATGCACGTGCCGGGGCGACTCCGCACGTTACGCGCTACGTCCTCGCGATCTCGTTGACGCTGGTTGTGGTGGCGTTTGCTGCGCTGCTGTTTCTCTACCGCTGAATTTTTCGATGCCGCAGGCGTGATGGACTTCGGCGTCCGTCGGGCCCATCTGTGTTCCGCTACGCGAGACTATATTTCATGACCGACGCGATTGACCAGGAAGAAGACGAGGCAGCGCCCGAGGTCGTCGAGCACGTTTCGCTTTCCGACGCCGAGTTCAAAACTCAGTTGGCGCAGGTCATACCTCATCTGCGTGCTTTCGGGCGCTCGCTTTCCGGCAATCGCGATCTGGCAGATGATCTCGTCCAGGAAACGTTGATGAAGGCGTGGGCGGCGCGGTTGCGCTTTCAGGCCGGTACCAACATGCGGGCGTGGACCTTCATCATCCTGCGCAATCTTTATCTCAGCCAGATGCGCCGCGCGCGCTTCAAAGGCGAGTGGGACGATTTGGTGGCGGATCGTATCCTTGCCGCGCCGGCGAGCCAGGATAAGCATGTCGAGTTGGGCGATATGCAGCGTGCATTGCTGCATTTGCCGCAGCCACAGCGGGAAGCGCTGATTCTGGTTGGTGCGGGTGGCTTTGCCTATGAGGAGGCCGCCGAGATTTGCGGGGTCGCCGTCGGGACGATCAAGAGCCGCGTCGCGCGAGGCCGGGTCGCGCTGGAAGCCGTCATGAACGACAATACGCTGGCATCGCGCCGCACACACTCCAATGAGCCCGGCATGTCCGCCCTGGACACCATTATGGGCGAAGTCGACGATCTCAGCCGCGATCGCGGCTGAGATCGTTATCTCGCGATTTGCCTGGTAATCGGCACACGATCCAGCGCCTGTAGCAAGTCCGCAAAGGAGTCGTCTGCATCAGGCGTGGTGTATGCGGTGTGGAGGGTTACCCTCAGCGCGTCGGAGCGCGATGGTGCTGCAACGACGTAAAGCATATCGCTCGAGTTCCGCGTATAAGGGGCATCGCACATTGACATATGTCAATAACGGACGAAGACGCCTTTTGTTGCTCGCCCATTGTGCCATATCGGCCTGAAATCATCGCGATACGGGAAAGACATGCTTTTCGACCCGCGTATCATCGATGCCGTTGCCCGCGCGCGACAATGGTCGTCGTTTTTGAGCATGCTGTTGCAGCGCGAGCCGGAGATGGCGGCGATGCTGGAAAATGGCGTCCTGCCCGAGCTTCATCGCCTGGCGCGCGATCTCGCCGACATGCCGACGCCACGACGCCTACGGCTCGAGCGACGGCGGCTCGCGCTGCGCGTGGCGATCGGCGATCTCGCCGGATGCGACGATTTGACGGCGGTGACACACGCCCTGTCCGATTTTGCCGATCGAGCGCTCGATTCCGCGATCGTCACCGCGATTGCGGAGCGCACGCCGGACGCCCCCGTGCAGGGCTTCACCGCGATCGCATTGGGCAAGCAGGGCAGCCGGGAACTGAATTATTCGTCCGACATCGATCCGATCCTGCTGTTCGACCCGGCAACGCTGCCGTGCCGGCCCCGCGAAGCGCCGGAAGAAGCGGCCGTTCGGATCGGCAAGCGGGTGGTCGAGATCCTTCAGGCGCGGGACGGCGATGGCTATGTCCTGCGCGTCGATTTGCGCCTGCGCCCGTCGCCGGAGGTGACGCCGATCGCTTTGTCTGTCGATGCGGCGCTTTCCTATTACGAATCGTTGGCACTGCCGTGGGAGCGCGCGGCCTTTATCCGGGCGCGGGCGGCAGCAGGTGACATCGCACTGGGGACCCGTTTTCTCGAAGCGGTTAAGCCGTTCGTATGGCGGCGTGCGCTCGATTTCGGCGCGATCGGCGAAATCCGCGGCATTTCGCGCCGAATCCGCGATCATCATGCGCGCGGGCAAGCGTTCGGCCCAGGCTTTGACCTCAAGCGCGGACGCGGCGGTATTCGCGAGGTCGAATTCTTCGCGCAAATTCATCAATTGATCCACGGCGGGCGCGATCCGGCGCTGCGCGTTCCGGCAACACGGGATGCATTGGGGGCGCTGGCGGCGGCGGGCTGGGTGGATGCTGCGGAAGCGGCGGCGCTGGTGCGCGCCTACACGCTGTTTCGCACGATCGAACATCGCGTGCAAATGATCGACGATCGCCAGACGCACCATTTGCCGACGGGCGCAGCGCTCGATGGCGTCGCGAAGTTGCACGGACTCGAGGACGCGAACGCCCTTCTGGACCTGTTGCGGCCGCATGTTCTGGCGACTGCGGCAAGCTATGATGCGCTGGATCCCGAAGACGGCGATGCTTTGTCTTTCGACCGGGACCACCTTTTGGCGCAGCTCAGCCAGGCCGGTTTCGGTGATGGCGATGTGGCGAGGCAGCGCATCGAGCAGTGGCGAAGCGGCACGTACCCCGCTTTGCGCAGCCCGGCGGCGCGCACCGCGCTCGAGGCGGTTTTGCCGGCCCTCGTTGCCGCGCTGGGCAAGGCCCCCGACCCGCAAGGCGCGATCGTTCGGCTGGACCGGATGCTGGCGCGGCTGTCGAGCGCGGTCAATTTCTTCCGGTTGCTGGAGGCGCGGCCTGCACTGGCGCGGTTGCTGGGCCTCATTCTCAGCCATGCCGTAACGCTGGCCGAAGAATTGGCACGGCGGCCCGAATTGTTCGACGGGTTGATCGACGCAACCGCATTGGATCCGGTGGCCGATCTCGCGACGCTTGCCGCCGAAATGTCGGCCGGTGCGGATTATCAGGGACGGCTCGATCACGTGCGGCGCGTTGTTGGGGAGAAGCGCTTCGCCCTGGGCACGCAGATCGTGTCGGGTGTGTCGGATCCGCTCGCGGTTTCTGCGGGCTATGCGCGTGTGGCAGAAGCGGCGATCGGGGTCCTTGCCGAGGCGACGATCACCGAATTTTCGGGCACGCACGGCACGGTGCCGGGCAGCGAGCTGATCATCCTGGCGCTTGGGCGGATGGGCGGCGGCGCGCTGACCCACGCCTCTGACCTTGATCTCATCTATCTCTTCACCGGAGATCATCTCGCCGAGTCCGACGGACCCAAGCCACTCGGCGCGGTGCTCTATTACAACCGTCTGGCGCAGCGCATCAGCGCCGCGCTCTCGGTGCCGACCGCCTCGGGGCCGCTCTATGAGATCGATACCCGCTTGCGGCCATCGGGCACGCAGGGCCCGCTCAGCGTCTCGCTGGAAGGGTTTGCACGCTATCAACGCGAAAACGCGTGGACGTGGGAGCATATGGCGCTGGCGCGGGCGCGGCCGGTGTTCGGATCGCCCGCCGCGCGCGCCGCCGTCGAAACGGTGATCGGGGACGTGCTGCGCGGCGATCGTCCGGTGCGCAACGTCGTGGCTGACGCGATCGCGATGCGCGCGGAAATGGCGGCGCACAAGCCGCCGCTCGGGCCGCTCGATGCAAAGCTGCTGCCCGGCGGCTTGGTCGACCTCGAATTCGCGGTCCATATGGTGCAACTTGAGAGCGGCCTTGGCCTCGATCCCAATTTGCGCGTCGCGATTGCGGCGTTGATCGCGGCAGGGCGGGCCCCGTCTGAGATGCTCGCGGCACATGATTTCCTGACGCGGCTGCTCGTCACGCTGCGGCTGGTCGCGCCCGACGCCCAGCCGCCGCGGTCGGCTACCCAGGGCCTGGTCGCGCGCGCGCTGGGGCTGGCGGACTGGGCCGAGGTTCTTGCATCGCTCGAAACGACCCGGCAGGAGGTTGCCATCTGGCTGGCGGATGTGGAGGGTGTGGAACCGTGACGATCATCGAGGAAGGCGGGACGCTTCCTGCTATTGAGCTTGCCACTCCGAGCGGAGATCGCCTCAACCTGCGCGACTATGTCGGAAAGATCTTTGTCCTGTATTTTTACCCCAAGGACGACACTTCGGGCTGCACGCGCGAAGCGCAGGATTTCAGCAGCCATTATGCAGAATTTCAGGCGCTGGGGGCGGCCGTTCTCGGCGTTTCGCGGGATACGCCGGCCAAGCACCAGAAGTTCATCGACAAATACGATCTGACGGTGCCGCTGGCCACCGACGATAGCGATGCGGCGATGCAGGCGTTCGGCGTGTGGGTCGAAAAGAAGTTATACGGCAAGACCTATATGGGAATCGATCGCTCCACCTTCCTGTTCGATGCAGCAGGGATTCTGGTTCGCGATTGGCGCAAGGTGAAGGTGCCGGGGCATGTCGTCGACGTGCTCGAGGCGGTCCGCGCGCTCGGCTGATCGATTCGATTCGGGGGCTTTACGGATAGCCTTAGCGATTTGCGCAACGACTCGGCGCAACGATCAGCCGCTTCAACGTGACCCGTGGCGGAAGGCCTTGCCCGAGTGTCACAAACTCCGTCACACACTGCCCGTCCGGATACAGGGGGGCTGTATACGGGCGATAGAGGGGCGGGCGCTGGCGTTTTCCGGCATTCGCATAAAAATAGGTCGCCGGGGTCACATGAACTCAATTTCGATTGCGTCTGGCGTGCGGCTGGTGTCGCGCCTCAAGGCCTATTTCAAGACCCGCGACTTTATCTTTCATGATGGGCGCGACCTGAAGCGCTTCAGCCTCGGCGCGCGCGCACAGGCCACGATGGCGGGTGTTGCCGGCGTTACGCTGTGCTTCTCGGCCTATGGCGTGGCGCAAGCCGCCGTTGGTGCGGTCGCGATGACGGGCATCGTCGGTGCGCCGCTGTCGCCCGAAGCCAAGGTCGCCCAGATGCAGGTCCGCGTCCGCAAGATGCAGGCCGATGTCGCCTCGATCAAAGCTGCCGCGCAGGCACACGCCAAGCGCGTCGAACAGCGCCAGGCGCTGCTGGTTGCGGTCGTTTCCGGCAAGGGTGATGTCGCCGCGCTGTCGCAGCCAACGCCGACGATCGACCCCAAGGCGGATGCCCTGGCCGCTGACGTTGTCGCACCGCTCAAGAAGGTCGAGCAGCAGCAAGTTGCGGTCGCCGCGCGCGCGCAGCGTGTCGCCGAGCAGCGATTTGTCCGCGCCGTCGCGCATGTCCGCAGCCTTGGCCTGGCACCGGAGCGCCTGATGCCGCGCCAGCCCGCCATGGGCGGCCCGTTCGAAGCGGCGGATAGCGCTGCGGCAGAGGCCGATTTGCGCGCCGACACCCAGTTCCGGTCGCTGTTCATGACCTGGAAGAAGCTGGATACGCTGGAGCATGGCGTTATCGCCATTCCATCGGCGCAGCCGGTCGAGCATCTGGCATTCACCAGCAATTACGGCATCCGTTCCGATCCATTCCGCGGGACCGCCGCAATGCATGCCGGGGTCGATATCCCCGGGCCAGTTGGCACGCCGGTCTACGCGACTGCCGATGGCATGGTCGATCGCGCCGAGCGTTCGGGCGGTTACGGCAATTTGGTCGAGCTCGACCATGGCAAGGGTATCCAGACCCGGTACGGGCATCTGTCCAAGATCCTGGTGGAAGCGGGCACGCGCGTGCATCGTGGTCAGTTGATCGCGTTGATGGGCTCGACCGGGCGTTCGACCGGGCCGCATCTGCATTATGAAGTGCGGATCGATGGCCATGCGGTGAACCCGGTGCCGTTCCTGCAAACCGCCGATTATCTGCTGGCGGCGCAGGATCGCTCGATCCACACCATTCCGGTGGCGGTGGGCGGCCCGGCTGCGGCGGACTGATCGGGCGTAATAGGCCGCGTGCGGTTGCCGATCCTGGCGCGAGCGCCTATCTCTTGCGCATGGATGCTATCCTCGCCCCCGACATCATCTTGACTCCCTCCGCTGCGGCGCGCGTTGCGACGATTGCGGCGAAACAGGGCAAGCCCGCGATTTTGCGCCTTTCGGTGGATGGCGGCGGCTGTTCGGGGTTCCAGTATAAATTCGGTTTTGCCGAATCGGTCGAGGCCGATGATGCGATTGCCGAGCATGACGGCGTCCGCCTGGTGGTCGATTCGATCAGCCTCGATCTCGTGCGCGGGTCGGCTGTGGATTATGTCGAGGAACTCGGTGGTGCCGCTTTCAAGGTGACCAACCCCAACGCCGCGTCGGGTTGCGGTTGCGGTTCCAGCTTCTCGGTGTAACGTCCGCCCCGGACAAAGGGGCGCTGCCGCGTGAAGATCGTTACCTACAATATCAACGGCATCAAGGCGCGCTTGCCGCGCCTGCTGGAATATCTCGCCGAACAGCAGCCCGATGTGGTGTGCCTGCAGGAGCTCAAGACCAGCGACGAAACCTTCCCCGAGGCGGATATCCGCGCGGCGGGATATGGCGCGGTGTGGCACGGGCAGAAGAGCTGGAACGGCGTGGCGGTGCTGGCCAAGGGGCAGGACCCGATCGAGCGACAACGCGGCCTGGCGGGCGAAACCGAGGACGATCACAGCCGCTATCTCGAAACCGAGGTGAACGGTGTGACAATCGCTTCGCTCTATTTGCCGAATGGCAATCCGCAACCGGGGCCCAAATTCGACTATAAACTGCGCTGGATTGACCGCTTGGCGGCGCGCGCGCGCGACTTGCTGGCGGAGGAAACGCCGGTCGTGCTGGCGGGCGACTACAACGTCATTCCCAATGATGACGATACCTATTCGGTGCGGGCAATGCAGGACGATGCGTTGATGCAGCCCGAAAGCCGGGCGGGCTTCCGCGCATTGCTCGCGCAGGGCTGGACCGATGCATTGCGCACGCGGCATCCCGGCGGGGGCGTGTGGACCTTCTGGGACTATCAGGCGGGTGCGTGGCAGCGTGACGCCGGTTTCCGCATCGATCACCTCCTGCTGAGCCCGGTCGCGGCCGACCGTCTGATCGATGCGAGCGTCGACAAGGCCTATCGCGGGCGCGAAAAAGCAAGCGACCATGCACCCACTTGGGTAGAACTGCGTTAGATCCGCAACGACCCGCACGGAGGTCGTGCGGAGGATGCTGCATGAAGTTACGCTACGGGGGATTGGCGGCCATCGCGATGCTGGTGCCGGGTGTGGCACGCGCCGAGGACCGAAGCTATTGCCCGACCCGGCCAAGCCTGGGCACGACCGCATGCACGATCGCGCCGAAGCACGTCTCGGTCGAAACCGCGATCACCGACTGGACGCTCGACAATCAGCCCGATCGGCGCACCGATACGGTGTTGCTGGCGGACACGTTCGTGCGGGTGGGCGTCACCGATACGATTGAGGCGCAATTCGGCTGGACGCCCTATGGCCATGTCCGCACCCGCGACAAGGCGACCCAGGCTGTCGAAAATGCCGGGCGGGTTGGCGATGCGACGCTGGGGTTCAAGGCGAATCTGCTGCATCCCGACGGCAATGGGGCGTCGATTGCGGTGCAGCCCTTCGTCAGCATGCCGGTTGGCCGCACGCCGGTGGGGGCGGGCGATTGGGGCGCGGGCGTCATCGTCCCCGCGACCTTGGATCTGAGCAAAACGGTGAACTTGGTCACCACCAGCGAGGTCGATGCCGCCGTCAATCTCAGCGGCCATGGTCGCCATATCGCCTATTCGGAAGTTGTCGGTGTCGGGGTGAAACTGCCGCATCACCTGACCTTCACGCTGGATAGTCAGGTGCTACGGGACGAGGATCCCGAGGAAAAGACCACACAAGTGCTCGGATCCGCTTCACTCGCGTGGAAGGCGAGGAAGGATCTGCAATTCGACGTGGGCGCGGTCGCTGGCCTCAATCGCGCGGCACCGGACATGGAACTTTATGTCGGGATTTCGCGGCGCTTCTGACCCGTGCCCATCCCATCAAATCGGACGAGTTCCCGAAAGTTGGCGGGCTTTGCTATTCATTTCCGGTTCAATAATATCGATAAGTCTCTGAAAATACGTCCTTTCAGTGTTTGGCATGAGTAATGCACTAACACGGTTGCGGGCCGACCACCGGAACCCGCCGATCTAGCGGAGGACCGACCATGACCACCCTTTTCCTGATTGCCTCGAGCGCCTTGCTGAGCGTCACCGCATCGCCCGTCGTTGCACGCGATGCCAAGCCCGTTGCTGCCGAAAGCCAGCCAGTGGGATCGACCCAGCGTGCGCCGAGCGAAAAGGCCGCGCAGAAATACTGCGTGGTGGATACCGTTACCGGCTCGCACCTGTCCCATAAAATTTGCAAGACGCGGCAGGACTGGATCAGCCAAGACGGTTTCGATCCGCTCGCCAAGCGGTGAGCGCAACGGGGTTTCGGTGCCGCGATCCTGCGCGGCACCGCACCCCGGCGGCAGGCACGGGCGCTACAGCGTCTTGCCGTAGATCCAGTAGCGTTTGTTGATCGTGCATTCGATCGCTTCGGCGATCGAGCGCATGCCTTGATTGTCTTCCAGGATCCAGCCGATCTCGCCGCGCGTGGCTCCATAATTGGCGACCGACGCCTGCTTGATATATTCGATCATCATGAAGGCGAGCTGGCTTGCCAGGCGCGAGGATTGCAGCTCTTTCAGCACCCCCATCAGCGGCACGCGCATCGTTTTTACGCGCGGCCGACGCAGCCACAGCAGCAGCTTTGCCCAGCCGAACGGCAGCAAATTGCCCCTGAGCGGCATGATCGCCTCGTTGAGATCGGGCAGCGTGATCATGAAGGCGACCGGCTTGCCGTCGACTTCCGCAATGCGGATCAAGTCGTTGAACACGATCGGCTTCAGCTTGACGCCGACATCCTTGATCTCGGGCGGCGTCAACGGCACGAAGCCCCAATTGTCCGACCAGGCATCGTTCAGGATCGTCAGGATGATGGCGGCTTCTTCGTCGAACTTGGTCTTGTCGACGTTGCGGATACGGATGCGCGGGTTTTTCTCGCCCGAGGCGATGATTCGCTGCAGCAGCGGCGAAAACGGCTTGGTGATATCAAGCTCATAGGTCAGCAATTCCTTGACCTGGGTATAGCCTGCCGCCTCGATCCAGCCGCGATATTCGGGCTTGGCATGGCCCATCATGATCGTCGGCGGGTGATCGAACCCCTCGACCAGCAGGCCGGGCTCTTCCCAGATCGACATGCTGATCGGGCCCAGCACCCGCGTCATCCCCTGGTCGCGCAGCCATCCTTCGGCAGTGGCGATCAGCGCCTTTGCGATATCCCCATCCTCGGCGTCGAGCAGGCCGAACTGGCCGCAACCGGGGCCGAAGCCCTTGGCCGGATCCATCTCCAGCGCCAGCGTGTCGATATGCGCGGAAATGCGACCGACCACCTTGCCGTCGCGCTCGGCCAGGAACAGTTGTGCCTTGGCATGGCTGAACCAGCCGTTCTTGGCGGGGGTGATCAGCCCGAGCGCTTCGCCTTTCAGGGGCGGCACCCAGTTGGGATCGTTGGCGTATAAGCGGAAGGGCAGGTCGACGAAGCGCTTGCGATCGGCTTTGCTGTCGATCGGGCGAATGGAAAGCGGAGCGTTGGCCACGGGCAGGTCACCTCAAGGAAAGCGAGCGAGCAGTCTCGCGTGCAGCGGCTGGTGTCAAGCGTGCCACTAACCCCCTGTTGCTGCCACCATCTAGCCACTATCTTCCTGCAATGGCGCACTCCATGAACACTTCGCTTTCCCTGCAGCGCGACGCTGTGGTGCCCGCTGACATCGCACCGTGCGTGCGATTGTCGACGATTGCCGATGACAAGGCGATGCTGCGTACTGCGGCGGAACTGACTCGCGATTTGAACGCGCCCAACCCGGCGATCTATTGGACCGACCTGCTCGTCTCGTCCGCGATCGGCTATGGCGCGCTTGCGGTCGCGCTGAGCGTCGAATCGATCGGATGGGCGATCGTGGCGGGTGTGGTTGCGGTGCTGGCGCTGTATCGCGCGGGCAGCTTCATTCACGAAGTGACGCACATCCGGCATACCGCGCTGCCGGGCTTCCGCCTCGGCTGGAACCTCATTGCGGGCGTTCCGTTGCTGGTGCCCTCGTTCATGTATGAAGGCGTCCACAATCTGCATCACGCACGCACGCGCTATGGCACGAGCGAGGACCCGGAATATCTCCCGCTGGCATCGATGAAGCCGTGGACGTTGCCGGTGTTCATCCTGACCTCGATGCTCGCGCCGGTCGCGTTGCTGGTGCGCTATGCCGTGCTGACGCCGCTGTCGCTGGTTATCCCCGGCATGCGCCGCATTCTGATCGAGCGCTATTCGTCGCTGTCGATCAATCCGTCCTTCCGGCGTCGCATGCCAGAGGGCGCGGCGGCCGCGCAGTGGCGCTGGCTGGAGGCCGCGTGCAGCGCCTGGGCGATCACCTTGGTTGTACTTGTCGCGACCGGGGTATTTCCGCTCGGCAAGTTCGCGATTCTGCTGGCGATCACTTCGGGCGTCTATGTGCTCAACCAGGTGCGCACGCTGGTCGCGCATCTGTGGGACAATGACGGCGAGGTGATGACCGTCACCGCGCAATATCTCGATTCGGTCAATGTGCCGCCGCCCGCCACCTTGCCGCTGCTCTGGGCACCGGTCGGCTTGCGCTTTCACGCGCTGCACCATTTGCTGCCGGGCGTGCCCTATCATCACCTGCTTGAGGCGCATCGCCGCCTGAGCGCCGCTCTGGGCGTCGAATCGCCGTATCACAAAGCGAACTATGCCGGCTTGCCGGGCCTGGTTGCACGGCTGGTGCGCAGCACGATGGCGCGCCGGGCCTAGGCCCGGTGCCCTGATCCCTGCCACATGCGAAAACGGCTGCTGCAAGATCCCTTGCAGCAGCCGTTTTGCATTTCAGGCAACGTTTAAGCGAGGGTGCGCACCTTCGGCTCGCGGTCCCAATAGCGGCGCTTGGCGGCTTCGACGAAGCCGCCGAGATCGGTGATGCCTTCGTCCGCCTCGACCCCGGCCTTGTCCAGCAGCGGTTGTGCCGCAGCGGAGGCACCGATCGCCTTGAGGTGGCCAAAGGCGTCCATCACCCACTGGACCGCGGCGGCTTCCTTGAGCAGCATCGCGCAGCCCTCCTTGGACAGCACCACCGCGCAGGCGTCGACCGTCACCGAGGGCTGGCCGGCCAATTGCGCATCGGCCTTTACCGTGCTGCCGTCCGACAGTTTGACCGCGCCGACCTTCGGCGCGATGGTCAGCGGGTGACCGCCAGCGGCCTTTACTGCCTTGGTCACTTGGTCGAGCTCGCCCGCATCGCTGCCATCGGCGAACAGAATGCCGACCGTCCGCCCTTCGAGCGTCGCTTTCTCCAGCGGGCCGCGAATGATGCGGAGGGCAGGCGAGGTTTCCATATCGAGCACCGGTGCCGCCGTGGTGGACGCCTTGGGCAGTTTCATGCCCAAGCCGTCGGCGACTCGCTGCGCCAGATCCTCATCAACGTTGCGCAGATTCGCCATCATCGCGGTGCGGATATGCTCGATCGATACCTTCGACAGTTCGAACACGAAGGCCGAGGCAATATGCGCTTGCTCGGCCGGGTCCACCGAGCGGAAGAACAGCCGCGCCTGGCTGTAATGGTCGGCAAAGCTTTCCGGCCGGATCCGCAGCTTCTGCCCGTCTTCGTCCGCCGGGAAGGTCTTATACCCGTTTTCCGGGTCCTCGCGCGCGCCACCGGGTTCGCCCGCTTTGGCCAGGCTGTTGGGCTCGTAATTCGCCCGGCCCTTGGGCACTTGCATTTGCATGTGTCCATCGCGCTGCTGGTTCAGGAACGGGCAACCTTCGCGCCCCTTGGCCGCGTTGATCGGCAATTGGTGGAAATTGACCGAACCGAGCCGCGACAATTGCGTGTCGGTGTAGCTGAACAGGCGCCCCTGCAGCAGCGGATCGTTGGAGAAGCCGATGCCCGGGACGACATGGCTTGGTACAAAGGCGACTTGCTCGGTTTCGGCGAAGAAATTGTCGGGATAGCGGTCGAGCACCATCTTGCCGACGATGCGCACCGGCAGCACTTCCTCGGGGATGATCTTGGTCGCGTCGAGCACGTCATACGGCTGGCTGTTGGCGAAATCCTCGTCGAACAATTGCACGCCCAATTCCCATTCGGGATAATCGCCCCGGCCAATCCGCTCGAACAGGTCACGACGGTGGAAATCGGGGTCGGCACCGGCGATCTTCACAGTCTCATCCCAGATCGTCGAGGCAAGCCCGGCTTTGGGCTTCCAGTGGAATTTGACGAAGGTGCTCTTCCCCTCGGCGGAGATGAAGCGGAAGGTGTGGATGCCGAACCCCTCCATATTGGCGAGCGTGCGCGGCAAGGTGCGATCCGACATCGCCCACAGCGCCATGTGAGTGGCCTCGGGCATCAACGAGACGAAGTCCCAGAAGGTATCGTGCGCGGACGCCGCTTGTGGGTAACCGCGATCGGCTTCCATTTTCACCGAGTGGACAAAGTCAGGAAACTTGATCGCATCCTGGATGAAGAACACCGGGATGTTGTTGCCGACCAGATCCCAATTGCCCTCGCGGGTGTAGAATTTGACCGCAAAGCCGCGCACGTCGCGCGGCGTGTCGGGGGAGCCGGCACCTCCGGCCACGGTAGAAAAGCGCGCGAACACCTCGGTGCGCTGGCCCTTTTTCTGGAACAGGTCGGCGCAGGTGATGTCGGCCAGGCTGTCGGTGCATTCGAAATAGCCATGCGCGGCGCTGCCGCGGGCGTGGACGATGCGTTCGGGGATGCGCTCATGGTCGAAATGGTTGATTTTCTCGCGGAAAATCTCGTCTTCCAAAAGCACCGGGCCGCGTGCACCCGCCTTCAACTGATTCTGATTGTCGCTGATCGGGATGCCGTGGTTGGTGGTCAGTACCGGATGTTCGTCATCCGCCACCTGATGGGTTTCGCCGCCAGTGTCGGCGTTCAGGGCAGTGTCGTTGGTCATGATCATCCTCGCCTTGTGCGGGGATCTAACGGCCTGGAAGCGGAACGGGTTTCGGCGAGCGAGAATTAAATACGACGATCGCTCGTTTTATCGAGGCTATTCCTCGGTGCGGATCAGCACCGCTTCGCCGATCATGAAGAACAGCAGGAATGGTGCCCAGGCCGCGAGGAACGGGGGGTAGGCCCCAAGATTGCCCATCGCCAGCGCGAAATTGTCGGCGACGAAATAGAGGAAGCCGAGCATCATCCCGATCACCGCGCGGATGAACAGCTTGCCCGACCGCGCCAGGCCAAAGGCAGCGACCGCACCCAGCAGCGGCATCAGCACCGAGGACAACGGCCCCGCCAGCTTATGCCACATTGCACCCTCCAGCGCCTTGGTCGGGCGACCACCGGCCTTCAGATCGGCGATCGTATCGCGCAGCGCGCCGAACGACAGTCCATTGGCATCGATGTTCGACAGCGCAAATTGATCGGGCCGCACATCGCGGCCAATCACCACGGTTCCGACCTTCGCCAACTTCCCGCTCGCAACGTCAAACCGTGTTGCCGGGCCGATTTTCCAGCCGCCCGCGACCCGCACGCCGGTCTTGGCGGTAATGATGCCGACCAGATTGCCGCCGGTGCGATCAAACAGCGTAATGCCCGACAGGCGTGTCGCATCGCCGCGTCCCCGGACTTGGTCGACTTGCAGCAGGTCGTCGCCGTCGCGCACCCACACATTGGTGCGGTCGCCCCGGTCCACCGGCACCGGGCCATATTCGACCTTCTGCCATTGATCGAGCGTGGCGGTCGCGCGGCTGACGATACGGTCGTTGAAGGTGAAGGAGATGAAGGCAACGCCGAGACTGGCGATCAACAGCGGGGCCAGCACTTGATGCGCCGACATGCCCGATGCTTTCAGCGCGATCACTTCGCTATTCTGGTTGAGCGTCGACAGCGTGATGATCGTGCCCAGCAACACCGAGAAAGGCAGAAATTGCGCGATGATTTCAGGGATCCGCAGCGACAGATAGCGCAGGATCTCGGGCTGGCCATTGCCCGCATGCGCCAGAATGTGGCCCGATTCGGTCAGCAGGTCGAGCGCCTGCAACACCAGCACCAGCATCATCAGCACCGCGAAGGTGCGCGTGAGGAACATCTTGCCCATGTAGAGCGCGACGGTGCGCGAGGGGAAAAGGTCGAGTGCGGTCATGCCGCCGCTTCCTTGGATCGGTTTGCGTCGCGCCGCCCGGGCATCAATTTGCCAATCGCCTTGCCGAGCTTCGAGAAGACCCGCTCCAGCGCGCCGATCGGTTGCCCGCCGGGGACGAAGGCAATGGTGTAGAACATCCAGAGCGTCAGCCCAGTAAACACCGCGAACGGAATCCAGATCGCCAGCACTGGATCGATCTTGCCCAGGCCGCCCACCGCCTGCGCATATTCGTTCACCTTGTGATAGGCGACGATCATGATGATCGCGAGGAACACGCCAAGCGCCGAGGTCGAGCGTTTGGGTGGGATGCCGAGCGCGAGGGCAAGCAGCGGCAGCACCAGGATCGAGAGCACTTCGGCAGTGCGGAAATTGAACGCCGCACGGCTGGTGTCGCGTTCCTCCTTGGTCGCACCGTGATCGGTGCCCACGCGGACCAGTTCGGGCAAGGTCCGCTCAAGATTTTGGCCCCCGCGGATGCGGAAGTTTTCGGTCTTGGGCAGGGAGATCGGCAAGCTGAACGCGGTGAAGCGCAGGACGCGCGGCGACGCAACGCCCGCTTCGGTGCGGATCAGCGTTCCGTCGTTCAGGCGGAAAATGATCTCGTCGGGATTGTCGATCGCGAAGAATTGTCCGCTGGCGGCGGTGACGGCAATCGAGCCGCCCTTGCCGTCGTCGCGACGCAGGAAGATGCCCGAGAGCTTGCGGCCATTGTCATGGCTCTGCTCGATTCTGAGCGTCATGTTGTTGCCGAAATGGGTAAATTCGCCGACTTTGATCGACGCGCCCAACGCGCCGGTGCGCAATTCGAAGCGCAACTTTTCGTAATTGTAGCGCGCATCGGGCTGCACAAAGCCGACGATCGCAAAGTTGAGCAGGCCGAGCGTGATCGCATACATATAGGGCACGCGCAGCATCCGCGGATAGCTCATGCCAACGGCGCGCATCACGTCGAGCTCTGAGGATGTCGCCAGCTTGCGGAAGGCAAGCAGCGTTCCGAGCAGCAGCCCGACCGGAATGCCCAGCCCGACATATTCGGGCAGCAGATTGGCGAGCATCCGCCACACCACGCTGACTGGCCCGCCCTCGGTCGCCACGAAATCGAACAGGCGCAACATGCGGTCGAGCACCAGCAACATCGCGAAGATGACCAGTGTCGAGAACAGCGGCACCGCGATCAATCGGGCCATGTAGCGGTCGATGGACTTCATGATGGGAGGAAGCTGGCCTCTGGCCGGAGGGGAGGGGGAACCCGCATCATGCGGCTATATCGGTGTGTGTGCCGTCCGTCAGCTACGAAATCATTCCGCAGCGACGGCGGTGGGCGCGGCGCGTGCCGATCGCGCGTCCAGCGCTGCGGCAATCGCCCGTTCGAGCCCGGCGAGGGTAAATGGTTTGCGCAGGACGTGATGCCCGCCAAATTCGACCTCACCACCGGCTTCGCCCGCATAACCGGTGACGAACAGCACTGCCATATCGGTGTGGCGATGCTGGAGCGCCGCGACCATTTCGGGGCCGGTTTGCCCCGGCATCAGCACGTCGGACATCAGCAGGTCGACATGCGCGAGCTCATCGAGCGCTGCCGGAGCCGCAAGCGGATCGCTGCAGGCAACGGGGCGATGTCCGAGTTCGCGCAGGGCACCGATCGTTGCGGTCAGAACGCGCGGATCATCCTCCACGACAAGGATGTCCAGCGTCGGGGTGTCGGGCACGTCGATCGCCGCGTTTTCCGAATGCGGCTCAGCGACGGTGCCGTCCGCGTAGCGCGGGAGATAGATCGTAACCGTAGTACCCTGTCCGACTTCCGAGCGAAGTCCAACCTCGCCCTCGGCCTGTCGCACGAAGGCGAACACCTGGCTGAGGCCAAGGCCGGTGCCCTTGCCCGCGGGCTTGGTGGTGAAGAAGGGTTCGAACACACGTTCCAGCAGCTCGGGGGTCATCCCACAGCCGGTGTCGGCAACACTCAGCGCCACATATTCGCCGGCGCGGCAGGTGCCCACCGCACCTTCGGCAAGCGTCTCCGCGGCAGCGGTAATGGTCAACTGGCCACGCCCGTTCATTGCGTCGCGGGCATTGACGGCAAGGTTCAGCACCGCGTTTTCAAGCTGGTGCCGATCCGACCGCACCAGCCATGCCGCGTCATTGGCTGCATGGACCGTAACCTTGATGCCATCGCCGAGCGTGCGGTCGAGCAAGTCGGACATGCCCTTGACCAGCGCCACCGGTTCGATCGGCTCCGATCGCAACGCCTCTTCGCGCGAGAAAGCGAGCAACTGCCGGGTCAGCGCGGCGGCGCGATTGGCACCGTCGGCGGCATTGTCGATATGGCGGCGCGCGGCGGCGGGATCGCTATCGATCTGCCGCTTGGCGAGTTCGAGACCGCCCAGAACGACCGCCAGCATATTGTTGAAATCGTGCGCGATGCCGCCGGTCAACTGGCCGACTGCCTCCATTTTCTGGACCTGGCGCAGCTTGCTTTCCTGCGCCAGCAGCACGGCGGACGCGCGCGCGACCGCCGCTTCCAGTTCGACCGCGCGGTCGCGCTCGGCCTCGGCTTCGGCGCGGGCGGACGCGCGTTGGCCAAGTGCCGTGACCGTCAGCCAGCCAAGCGCAATCGCCCCGAGCACGAGCAATACGCCGAACACCGACAAGGCGCTGGCAATGGCGCTCGAGCGCGCGACCGAACTCATCGCGTCGCCCGTGCGACTGGCGAGCAGGGTGCGTTCCTGCGTTCCGATCTGGTCGAGCAAGGTGTCGATTTTGGTCAGCGACGGCGATTCGCGGGTCTTGTAGAACAGTGCGAGCGCCTGGGCGTTCTTGCCATACAGCGTGCTGCGTGCGGTGAGCGACAATTCCTCGCGCCGCGCTTCGAATGCCTGGCGCAACTGCTTGAGCAGCACCTGCTGTTCGCGATTGTCGTGCGTGATCTGGTCGAGCCGCGCCAATTGCTGCCCGGCCAATTGCCAGTCGGCCGAATATGCCTGGCCCAGCGTGGTATCGGCGCTGATGACATAGCGGCCCAGCGCCGCCTCGGCATGCGCCATCGTCCCGGCCAGATTGGCCGAGAGGATCATCACCTCATAACTGTGCGTCTGCAATTTCAGCGCGCGGTCGCGCTGCCGGTTCGCCTCGGCAAGCGTCAGGTTGAGCGCAACCAGCACCAGCGCCCCCAGCACCGCCACCACGACCAAGGTGACGGTGCGCCAAGCCGCGCCAGGCGGGTCCGCTTCTGTTGCCTCGGCCACTGTCCCGCTCATGTCAGCTTTTTAGCCCAAGCGAGCATTTTTGAACAGGCGGCGGACAGGCGGTCAGCCGATTGCACCGGTGGCGCGCCCTGCAGCGGCGAACATCGTCAGCACCGTGGCGATTTGCTCGGGCGTATGCTCCGCGCAGAGCGAGCAGCGCAGCAGATAAGTGCCAGCCGGGGTCGCCGGCGGGCGCGCCATGTTGACGTAAAGCCCGCCTTCGAGCAGCGCCTGCCACATTGCCACGGCCTGTTCCTGGTCGTTCAGGATGATCGCGATGATCGCGCTGTCGGGGTTTTCCGTGCCGAGCTTGAAGCCAAGCGCCTTCAGGCCGCCATGCAGCGACCGGGCATTCTCCCACAATTGCTGCCGTTTCTTGTGCGCGTGCTTGAGCTTGCGGATCGAGGCCGCAGCGGTGGCGACGACCGACGGCGGCAGCGAGGCGGTGAAGATATAGGGACGGCAGGCGAGGCGAATCGCCTCGAACTTCGGATGGTTGGAAATGCAGAAACCACCGACGGTGCCGACCGATTTGGAGAAGGTGCCGACGACGAAATCGACATCGCCCTCACAGCCTTGCTCCTCATACACGCCGCGGCCATTGGGGCCGTAAAAGCCCATCGAATGCGCTTCGTCGCTCAGCACCATCGCACCGTGCTTCTTGGCGACGGCGACCATTTCCTTGAGCGGCGCGATGTCGCCAAGCATCGAATAGACGCCCTCCAGCACGACGAGCTTGCCCGGCTCCTTGGGCAGGCGACCGAGCCGCTTGTCGAGATCCTCGACGCTGTTATGGCGGAAGCGGACGATCTCGGCATTGCCCTGCTGGCAGCCGTCATAGATCGAGGCGTGGCTGTCGGCATCGAGGATGACATATTCGCCCTTGCCCGCGAGCGTCGAGATCATGCCGAGATTGGCCATGTATCCGGTCGAAAAGACGATCGCGCCCGACACGCCGTAGAAATCGCGCAGCGCATCCTCGACCTCGATATGGTCGCGGAAGGTGCCGTTGAGCATCCGGCTGCCATTGGTGCCCGACCCGAACTGGTCGAGCGCGGCGTGGCCAGCGGCGATCACGTCGGGATCGAAGGTCATCCCCATATAATTGTAGGTGCCGAGCAGGATGGTGTCGCGCCCTGCGATGACGGCCTCGGTCGGGGATTTCACCTGCTCCATCACGATCGCGAACGGATCGGTCACGCCGGTGTCGATCAGCGCCTGGCGTTCGGCGATCAGCGCGTCGAACTTCGACATCAGGTCGCGCTCGGGCGCGATCGTCGCGGGATCGGCGGGGAGGCTTTCGGTCACAAGGCCGGCATCGCTCATCGGATCAGCCCTTCAGCTTCGCGACGGCATCGACCAATTGGCCGACGGTTTCGATTTCCGCCTGCATGTTCATGGTGATGATGATGTCGAACTCATCCTCGATCGCCGCGACGAAATCCATCACGGTCAGGCTGTCCCATTCGAGGTCGCCCTGAAAGGTCGTCGCGTCGCTCAGCGTTACGCCCTTTTTGTTGAAGGGTTCGATCTGCGCGGTGACGGTATCGTAAATGGCCTGGCGGTCGCTCATGGTCGGTCCTTGAAGTGTTGTATCGCTGTGCCGCCAAAATGCGGCGGCTTTATAGCACGCCTATAACAAGCCGTTCGCGCGATACCATGCCGCCGTTGCGGCAAGCCCTTGTGGCGTCGGCACCTGCGGCACCCAAAGCGCCGGGTCGGGGCGCTTGGAGGGGGAGGCAGTCCAGTCCGGATGGCAGAGATAGCCGACGCGGTCGGCGGTCAGCTTTGCGGCCTTGCCGCGGAATATCTGGTCGATATGGGCGGCAAGCGACAGAATCGCCTTGGGCAGCGCCACCGGCAGCACCTTGTGGCCGACCGCGACACCAACCGCGCGGGCCAATTCGGCGTAACTCCAGCCGCCCGGTTGGCCATCGTCGGGTTCGTAGATTTCGTGGGAGGGGCCTGCCTCGGCAAGCGCGAGCAGCAAGGCAGCGACATCGCCGACCTCGATCACCGATACGCGGCCCGCCGGGGGAAGCAGCGCGATCCCCATCCTCGCCATGCGGAACAGGTCGCGCATTTCCATGTCGCCGGGGCCATAGATGGCGGGTGGCCGCACCATCGCCCAATCGAGGCTGGACTTGGCGACGACTTGCTCGGCTTGATATTTGGACCAGCCATAGATGGACAGGTCCGGTTCGCGCGCAGCGAGCGAGGAGACGTGGACGAAGCGGCGGGCATCGGCGCGCTCGGCGGCATCGACGACCGCTTGCGTTCCCGCGATATTTCCTGCGGCAAATCCGGCTCGATCGGGTGCGTTGACGACACCGGCGACGTGAATCACCGTGTCTGCCTCGGTTACCAGCCGATCAAGCGCTGCGGGCGTGTCGAGTGCGCCCTCGATCCACATCACGCCAGCCCGTGCGGGTTGCGGGCGACGGGTGAGCGCCCGCACCTCATGCCCGGCGGCGAGCGCGAGATCGATCAGCCGCGATCCGACAAAGCCGGTGCCGCCGGTGATGGCGAGGATGGTCACAGCTTTTGTCCCCCAGGTCCTTCCCCGGCCTCCGCCAAGGAAGGGGTTACGGCCAGGCTCACTTTCACACCAGCGCCATATGGTTGCGGTGGATGAGTGCCGCGCGCGGGGCATAGCCGAGGATCGCGGCATGTTCGTCGCTACGCTTGCCGGTGATCGCGGCGGCGTCGGCGGCATCATATTCGCTGAGGCCGCGGGCCAGCGTCCGCCCGTCCGGCCCGACGACCGACAGCAAGTCCCCGCGCGCAAAGCTGCCCGAAACCTGCGTTGCCCCGGCGGCGAGCAAGCTCTTGCCGTCGGCCAGCGCGCGCGCCGCGCCTGCGTCGATCATGATCTCGCCTTTGGCAGTGAGTCCGCCCGCCAGCCAGGCCTTGCGCGCGGGTGCGGCACGTTCGGCGGCGAACACCGTACCACGCGCGGTTGCGTCGAACGTGGCGAGCGGATGCTCGGCATGGCCGGAAACGATCGCGAGCTGTGCGCCGGCAGCGGTGGCGATGCGCGCGGCGGCGATCTTCGACACCATCCCGCCCGATCCCATGCCCGATCCCGATCCGCCATCGGCCATCGCCTCGATCCGCGCATCGATTCGCTCGACGCGCGGGATCAGCGTGGCGTCGGGGTTGGTGTTGGGGTTGGCGTCGTACAGTCCGGCGACGTCGGACAACAGGATCACGCCCTGCGCGCCCGCCGCCTGCGCCACCCGCGCGGCGAGCCGGTCATTGTCGCCGAAGCGGATTTCCTCGGTGGCGACGCTGTCATTTTCGTTGATCACCGGCACCACACCCAGCGACAGCAGTCGCCCGAGCGTGGCGGCAGCGTTGAGATAGCGACGGCGGTCCTCAAGGTCATCGAGCGTCACCAGCATCTGCGCTGCGGTCAGCCCCTCTGCTGCTAGCAATTCGGCCCAGACGCCCGACAGTGCGATCTGCCCGGTAGCAGCGGCGGCTTGTGCATCTTCCAGGCTGGCGCGGCCGCCCTTGGGCAGCTTCAACCGCCGCGCCCCCAGCGCAATCGCGCCCGACGACACCACCGCAATTTCCTGGCCCAGGCGAGCGCGTGCGGCGATGTCGGCCACCAGGCTCGCCAGCCATGCCCGCCGCACCGTCCCATCGGGCGCGACGAGCAGCGACGAACCGACCTTGACGATCAGGCGTGGCGCGGAGGCGGGGGAGAACATGCCGCTATCTCAAACAGGCGACCATTCGCCAGGTGGCGTGTCGTCGTCGCGCGCGGGGGCACCTTCGGCCGGGCCGATCACCTCAATCAGCCGGTCGACAACTGCCTCAATGCCAGCGCCGCCCGCGCCCGACATCGGCAGCACGTCGGCCTTGCTCGCGCGCTTCAGCTTGGTGACGAGCTTCTTCACGTCGGCGGGATCGAGCGCGTCGATCTTGTTGAGGCCGATCACTTGCGGCTTGTCCACAAGCCCCGCGCCGTACGCGTCGAGTTCTGCACGGACGATCCGGTAGTTTTCCACAGGGTTATCCTCGGTCGCATCGACCAAATGGAGCAACACCTTGCAGCGTTCGATGTGCCCCAGGAAGCGGTCGCCGATCCCGGCCCCGTCCGCTGCGCCCTCGATCAAACCGGGAATATCGGCGACGACGAATTCGCGATTGTGGCGGCTGACCACGCCCAATTGCGGGCGCACCGTGGTGAAGGGGTAGGCACCGACCTTGGCCTGCGCATTGGTCACGGCGTTGATGAAGGTCGATTTGCCGGCATTGGGCAACCCCACCAGCCCCGCATCGGCGAGCAGCTTCAGCCGCAGCCACACCCACATTTCCTGATAGGGCCAGCCCGTGCCGTGCTGGCGCGGCGCGCGGTTGGTCGAGGTCTTGTAGGTGGCATTGCCGCGGCCGCCATCGCCACCGCGCAGGAACACGACGCGCTCGCCGGGAACGGTGAAATCCGCCAGCACCTCTTCCTTGTCCTCGCTCAGCACCTGCGTGCCGACCGGGACACGGATGATGAGGTCGTCGCCACCGGCACCGGTGCGGTTCGAGCCCGATCCGCCATGCCCGCGCGGCGCGCGGAAATGCTGCGTGTAGCGGAAGTCGATCAGCGTGTTGAGACCGGCGACGGCCTCGAACACGATGTCGCCGCCCTTGCCGCCATTGCCGCCGTCGGGGCCGCCATATTCGATGTACTTCTCCCGCCGGAAGCTGACGGCACCGGGGCCGCCCGCGCCCGACCGGACGAAGATCTTTGCTTGGTCAAGAAAATGCATGACCGCTCTTTAGCGGAAATTGCGATTTTAGCCAGTCAGGCTGGCAGCACGCTGCGCGAGGCGATCAAAGCGCGCGTCGCGATGGTCCGCGCGGCCTCCGGCGGCAAGCCCAAAGCGCTCGCCATCGCCTTGCCGAGCAGTGCATCGCCCATCGCCATCAGCACGAGCTGGAGCGTGTCCTCGTAGATCAGCTTTCCCGAATCCTCATCCTCGGCCAGTTCGTCGACCAGGCGGTGGATCGCGTTGAGCACGGGGTCGAGCGCATCGTGATTGCCGGACAGGATCATCCAGGTCGCCATCGCCCCCGCGCCGTGGGCAAAGGCGTCGAAGGTGAGATCGACCACTTCGCGCGGATCGGCCTCGCCCACACGCGCGCGCTTCGCCGCCGCGCCGATTTGTGCGGTGATCGAATCCGCCAGATGCGTGATCAGCGCCTTTTGCAGGTCCGCTGCCGAGCCGAAATGATGCAGCAGATTGGCGTGCGTCCGCCCAATCCGCGCCGCCACTGCCTTTAGCGTAACCGCTTGCGGACCCTGTTCGACCAGCAGCGCACGTGCCGCCTCGATCGCGGCGTCCCGTGACTCTTCCGGGGTAAGCCGTTTGCGCACTATTGACACGAGTGTAAGTAGCTCATAGTTTCAGACCTGTTCTTCCCTGCTGTACGGAGTTTCCCGTGGCGAAAGCAACAAGTCCTGCAGATCTGTCGATTACACCGCGTGATTTGCGCTTTGGGCGCGGCACGGCGATGCGGCGGTGGTGGCTCAACAATGATCCGTTTGCGACCGCCTTCTACAACGCGCTGTCGGTGACCTTCCCCAAGGGCGAGGGCTTTTTCATCGAAAGCGTGCGCAATTTCCGCGAGGGCACGCCGCCGCGCCTGCACGCGGAGATTCAGGCGTTTATCAAGCAGGAGGTGATCCACACGCGCGAACATGTGGCGTTCAACCGTCATGTCACCGATCAGGGCTATGACGTGACGCTGCTGGAGCGGCATATCGACGAGGCGCTGGCGCTGACCAAGGGGCGTCCGCCGATCGCGAGCCTGGCCGCGACGATGGCGCTGGAGCATTTCACTGCGATGCTCGCGCATCAATTGATCGCCGATCCGCGCCATTTGGCGGGCGGGGACGAACAGGCGGCGGCCTTGTGGCGCTGGCATGCGGCCGAGGAGATTGAGCATAAGGGCGTCGCCTATGACACCTGGCTCCACGCGACGCGCGACTGGTCGCGTTGGCAGCGCTGGAAGATCAAGGCCTTCGTGATGCTGGGCACGACGCACAAGTTCTTTGTCGGGCGGTACAAGGGTATGCTCGAACTGCTGCGGCAAGACGGGATTACCGGTGCCCGGGCGCATTTCGGGATTCTGTGGTATGCGCTCGGGCAGCCGGGGATGGCGCGGAAAATCCTGGGGGCGTGGCTCGCTTTCTTCCTGCCCGGCTTCCACCCGTGGAAGCATGACGATCGCGCGCTGATCGCGCTGGCCGAGAGCGATTATGCGGCGGCGGTGTTGCCGAGGGCGGTTGTTGCGGCTTGAGGCATTGGCGTCGGTTCTTTCAAGTGTTCGAGGCGAGAACGCTGAACGGCATGGCCTGGGTGGACCGCAGTATGGCGTCATTTTTTGGGGGCAGCTCGTTCGCCGCCGTCTCAACTTGCCTGGATTGAGTGGAAATCGGAGCGTCAGCGGATAACCCCTTCAAGCTGGCGGAAGTAACTGATATAGCTGGCGGACTTGCTTCGAGGTGTCCGTCATGTTGCCGCTGTTCGCCTTGGTTCTTGCCGCTGCCAGTCCTACGGGCAAGGAGCTATGTCCGGGCACGACTACACTCGAGGTGAACGCCTGTCAGAAAGCGAAGTTCGACCAAGCAGATGCAAATTTGAATCGCTACTATGAGGCCGCGCTGAAACGATTGCAGGGAGATGACGAGCCAAAAGTGAGGCAAGAGTTGGTCAAATCGCAACGGGATTGGATCATCTATCGTGACGCAGAATGTGGCGCAGTATTTGACAATTGGAGTGGAGGGACAATCCGAGTGAGTATGGAGATTGGGTGCAAAACGCAGCTAACCCAACTTCGAACTTACTCTATTTGGAAAAATTGGCTGACATACATGGATAGCACGCCGCCGGTTTTACCCCGTCCTGCGATCGAGCTTTCTGTCGCGGCTCGATAGATTGATCCCTAGAATCGAACGACCAGCGGGGAAGTGAGGGGGCGGGAACGATCTCTTCATTGCTTCTGGCAGAAAAGACCTGTTTGGGGATGCCGTGCCGATCTGCCAAACGGATGAGCGACCGCTCCCTTCCTAAACTTCCCCCTAAAACACCGGCTCCTCGCCCGGCTTTTCGGGCACGTGAATGCCGCATTCGACCTTTTCCCAGCCGCGCCAGCGGCCCGCGCGCGGGTCTTCGCCGGGAAGCACCTTGCTCGTGCACGGCGCGCAGCCGATCGAGGGATAGCCCTCGGCCTCGAGCGGGTGGCGCGGCAATTTGTGTTCGGCGAAATAGGCGTCGAGCCGCGCTTTGTCCCAATCCGCGAGCGGATTGAGTTTCAGGCGGCCTTCGTCTTCCTCAAAGCGCGGCATCGCCTTGCGCGTGCCCGCCTGGAAGCCCTTGCGGCCCGAAATCCAGGCGTCGAACGGGCTGAGCGCGCGGCGCAGCGGCTCGACCTTGCGCAGGTCGCAGCACCCGTCGGGATCGTAATTCCAGCGCAAGCCGGTGCCGTCCTTGGCCGCGAGCAAACGCGGATCGGGCCGGAACACCCGCAAGTCGGTGAAGCCGAGCTGCTCCGACAGTTGGTCGCGATAGGCCAGCGTTTCCCCGAAAATCTTCTGCGTGTTGAGGAAGATCACCGGAATATCGCGGTCGATCTGTGCAATCAGGTGGAGCAGCACCGCGCTTTCGGCACCGAACGACGATACCGCCGCGACGCGCCCTTTGAGTTCGCCGGTCAACAGTTCGCCCAGCATCTCGCTGGTGCCGACCCCGGCGAAACGCGCCTCCATTGCCGCTGCATCGGCGGCAGAAAAGGGCGCGACGTCGATCAGGTCGAGCTTGCGGGCAATACTAGCCATGCCGCAGCGCCCAGACCGGCACGCGCCCGTCAGCGGCCCTTTGATAGACATTCTCGTAGCGCGTAAGCGCGGCTTCGAGGGTTGCGGGATCGATCTCGGCTTGCGGCGCGAAGCTGTCAAAGCCGCAGCGCTTCATCAGCGGCATCTGGTCGACCAGCACATCGCCCTGCGCGCGCAATTCGCCGGTATAGCCCGCCTCGCGCAGCACGCGCGCGGCGGAGTAACCACGGCCATCGCGGAAGCTGGGGAAGCTCACTTCGACCAATGCGATCCGGTCGAGATAGGGCAGCAGCGCGCGCGCATCGTCGCCCGCTTCGAGCCGCACGGCGGTGGCGTTGGTTTGCGAGTCGAGGAACGCGTCGAGCGTGACGGCGGGCTCGTCTGAAATCGCGTCACCCCGGCGCGGGCCGGGGTCGGCTTGAGGGTGCTGGGGTGCGTCCAACGGGGCGGCTCCGGCCTGCGCCGGGGCGACGGTTTGGGCCTTATCCATACAGCGCCTCCTTGAAGGGTTCCATGCCGACTCGGCGATAGGTGTCGAGGAAGCGCTCGCCCTCCGCGCGTTTGGCGAGATAGACGTTGGTCACGGTTTCGACCGCGTCGACGATGCCGTCCTCGTCAAAGCCGGGTCCGGTGATTTTGGCGAGGCTGGTATCCTCCGCGCCCGATCCGCCGAGCAGCAACTGGTAATTTTCGGTGCCCTTCTTGTCGACGCCGAGGATGCCGATGTGCCCGGCATGGTGATGCCCGCAGGCATTGATGCAGCCGCTGATCTTGAGTTTCAGTTCGCCCAGATCGCGCTGGCGGTTCTGGTCGGCGAAGCGCGTGGCGATCTTCTGCGCGACCGGGATCGAGCGTGCATTGGCAAGGCTGCAATAATCGAGACCGGGGCAGGCGATGATGTCGCTGATCAGGTCGAGATTGGCAGGGGCGAGCCCGGCACCGTCGAGCGCCTGCCAAATGGCGTAAAGATCGGCCTTGCGGACGTGCGGCAGCACGATGTTCTGCGCGTGGGTCACGCGCAGTTCGTCGAAGCTGTAGCGCTCGGCGAGATCGGCCATCAGGTCGATCTGCTCGGCGGTGGCGTCGCCGGGGATGCCGCCGGTCGGCTTGAGACTGATCGTGACGATCGCATAGCCCGGTTGCTTGTGCGCGGCGGTGTTCTGATCGACCCAGACCGCGAAATCGGGATCTCTGCGGTCGATCGTTTCCGGTGCATCGGTAGAAAATGCCGGGGGCGCAAAGAAGGCGGTGATGCGGTCGAATTCGGCCTTGGGCGGATCGAGCCCGAGCGATTTGACGTGGGCGAACTCTTCCTCGACCTGGCGGCGATATTCGTCGGCACCCAGCTCATGGATCAGGATCTTGATCCGCGCCTTGTAGATATTGTCGCGGCGGCCGTAGCGATTGTAGACGCGCAGGCACGCCTCGACATAGCTCAGCAAATCGTCGGCGGTGACGAAATCCTTGATCTCGGGGGCGATCATCGGGGTGCGGCCCATGCCGCCGCCGACATAAATGCGCCCGCCGAGCACGCCATCCCGTTCCAGCAATTGAATGCCGATGTCGTGCAGCCGCATCGCCGCGCGATCTTCCTCGGCCCCGATCACCGCGATCTTGAACTTGCGTGGAAGGTAGCTGAATTCGGGGTGGAAGGTGCTCCACTGCCGCAGCAATTCCGCCCACACACGCGGATCGGCGACTTCGTCGGCGGCGGCCCCGGCATATTGGTCCGACGAGATATTGCGGATGCAATTGCCGCTGGTCTGGATCGCATGCATCTCGACCGTTGCCAGATCGGCGAGGATATCGGGTGCCTCGGACAGTTTGATCCAGTTATACTGGATGTTCTGGCGCGTGGTGAAATGGCCGTAGCCGCGATCGTACTTCCGCGCGATCGTCGCCAGCATCCGCATCTGGCGGCTGTCGAGCGTGCCATAGGGGATGGCGACGCGCAGCATATAGGCGTGGAGCTGCAGATACAGGCCATTCATCAGCCGCAGCGGCTTGAACTGGTCCTCGGTAATCTGTCCCGCCAGACGGCGCCTTACCTGATCGCGAAACTCCTCGACGCGGGCATCGACGATCTGCTGGTCATATTGGTCGTATTTATACATGTCAGATTACCCAGCTTCCGGCCGCAGGATCCGCAGGCTTCAAGGTCAGATCGGGCCGCACCGTCGGACCGAGCGCGCGGACGCGGTCCTTTATGTGTGCTGGGCGCGGGCCTTCCGGCGTGGCGGTGGCGTCGATCACATAGGCACCGTTGACCCGGCGCGCGCCTTCCTCGGCGCGGGCGATGCTTTCGCCCTGGTCGCCGACATCGGCGGCGTCCTCGACATGGCGGGACCAGCTTGAGCCCGTCCACCACAGCACATCACCCGTCGGCAAATCGTTTCCGGTCAGCAGTTTCAAGCAACAGACTCCGCAATTCTGGCCCAGCGACCGAGCTTATCCTCGGCGTCGGACAGATCGACAACTTCGCCGACGACGATGATCGCCGGGGACGCGACCTTTTCGCGCTCGACCATCGACCCGAGGTCGGCGAGCAGAGTGCGGATCGCGCGGTGCCCGTCGAGCGTGCCGCGCTCGAGCACCGCGACCGGCATTTCGGGGGCGACGCCGTCGCGCATCAATTTGTCGGCAATGTCGCTGGCGGTGGCGACGCCCATATAAATGACGAGCGTGCGGCCCTTGCCGGCCAGCCCGGACCAGTCCTGATCGGTCAGTCCCTTGCATTGCCCGGCAACGAAGCTGACCGCGCTGCTATGGTCGCGGTGGGTCAGCGGCAGCATCGCCTCCGCCGCGCAGCCCAACGCTGCCGACACGCCGGGGATTACCTCGACCGGCAGACCGGCGGCGCGCACCGCTTCAACCTCTTCGCCGCCACGCCCGAAGATGAACGGATCGCCGCCCTTCAGCCGCACCACGATCGCGCCGGTCTTCACATGCGCGATGATGAGGGTGTTGATCGCCTCCTGCGGCAAGGTGTGCCGGGCTCGCTGCTTCGCCACGGAGATTCGCTGTGCGGTCGCGGGGGCGATGTCGAGCACGCGCGGATCAATCAAACCGTCATGTACCACGACATCAGCGCTTTCGAGCGCCGCGACCGCGCGCACCGTCAGCAAGCCGGGGTCGCCCGGGCCCGCACCGACGAGAATGACGCGCCCGCGCGCGGTGGGATCGAGAAGCGTTGCCATCGTTATGCGATGGGCTGGACCTGCGCCCGGGGCAATTCACGGTTGCTTGGGGGCTGGGTAGACCAGCTTTTTCCCACTTACTTGATAGGGGATCAGTCCTTGTTCGCCAATTCCCTCGATCGCCGCGCCAATTTGGCGGCTTCGTCGATCAGCAAGGCAGCGACCTCGCTGTCGCGTTCGCGGATTGCAATGGCGAGGCAATTGTCCGATTCGGTTTTCAGCTTGCGGGCGCGGGGCGGTTCGCAATCGGCGGTGTCAGCGTTTTTCACGAACACGCAAAAGCCTGGAATGCGCGTAAGTTCCTGAATTCGCGGCCAGCGGTTGGCCGAAACCCGATAAGTCGACTGCCTACCGCGTTACGCGTCGCGCAAACCGACACCGATCGAAGCGCGCGCCTGGTCGGCCTCGCTTGAAACGACGGGATAGGCGCAATAGTCCGCCGCGTAATAGGCGCTTGGCCGATGATTGCCCGACCAGCCGATGCCGCCGAACGGGGCTCCGGAGGAGGCACCGTTGGTCGGCTTGTTCCAATTGACGATTCCGGCGCGCGCATTGGCCCAGAACTGGTCGTACAAAGCCGGGTTCTGGCTGAGCAACGATGCCGACAGGCCGTAGCGCGTGTTGTTCGCTTCGGTAATGGCATCTTCGAAGCTGGATTTGCGGATGACCTGCAGGATCGGGCCGAACAGCTCGATGTCGGGCCGGTCGTTCATTTCGGTGGTGTCGATCAAGGCGGGGCGCAGGAACGGGCGGTCCGCAATCGGGCGTTCGAGATGGCGGATCGGCCGCCCGCCACGCATCATCAGTTCGAGGAAGCTCTCGCTGAGCAAATCGGCGCTCTCATTGTCGATCACCGGCCCCATGAACGGCGACGGGGTGGCATGAGGTTCGTCGACGATGATGCGGTTGACCAGCTTGGTCACTTCCCCAAGCAGCGGCTCGAACAGCTTTTCGTCGACGATCAGGCGGCGCGCGGCGGTGCAGCGCTGACCGGCACTGGTGAAGGCCGATTGCACGATGACGATCGCGGCGGAATGCAAATCGGGCGAATCCCACACCACGATCGGGTTATTGCCGCCCATTTCGAGGGCAAGAATTTTCTCTGGTCGGCTCGCGAATGCGCGGTTGAGCGCGATGCCGGTGTGCGCCGATCCGGTGAACAGCAGACCATCAATGCCGTCATGCGCGGCGAGCGCCTTGCCCTCGGCGGCACCCCCGATCAACAGGCGGACGCACCCCTCGGGCACGCCGCCGGCATGGAAACATTCGACCAGAAAAGCGCCCGAGGCCGGGGTCTTTTCCGACGGCTTGAACACCACTGCGTTGCCTGCGAGCAAGGCGGGCACGATATGGCCGTTGGGCAAATGCGCCGGGAAGTTATAGGGGCCCAGCACCGCGAGCACGCCGTGCGGTTTGTGCCGCAAGGCCATCCGTCCGCCCATTTGCGAATCGAGCCGTCGCTGCGGTGTGCGTTCGGCATAGGCCGTCACGGAAATGTCGACCTTGGCGATCACGGTTTCGACTTCGGTGCGGGCTTCCCACAGCGGTTTTCCGGTTTCGCGCGCGATCAGATCGGCAAAGGCATCGGCACGCGCACGCACGACATTGGCGACGCGGCGCAGGGCCTCGATGCGATAGGCGAGGGGCTGTGCCGCCCAGCTCGCCCAGCTTGCCCGGGCAGTGGCCACCTCGGCGTCGACATCGCCAATCGAGCCACGCCACAAGGTGGCACCGGTCGCGGGTTCGAAGGAAAGAAGTTCGGAAGACATTTACAACGGTCTCTGCCTCAGAATCGTGCGCAAATCCACTCTGCTCGCGGCGGTTCGCTCACTATGGGTTACGTCATCGCCTCGCCCATCTCGCGGATGCGCGCGATTTTGGCATGAAAGGGCTGCCAATCGTCCTTCTGGTCGATCGCCGCCCAGATCGTCTCGACTTCGTCGATCAACATCGAACAGGGCGTGCCCTGCCAATAATGATGGTCGCGGGGCTTGCGGGCGACGTAAGGCGCAAGCGCAGCGCGCACCTCGGCGAAGGCCTCGCCTTCGGGCGCGACGCCGCCGAACGTGTCGAAGAAAAAACCATCAAGGCCGCTTTCGCTCGTCCGCAGCGCGCGTTCGACCGTCTGCACCAAGCCACGGTCCTGCTGCGGATCGCGTGGCGTGACGCCGAGTCGCCACAAGATCGCGTGGGACACCGCAAGCTGGTAGCGCTCTGCGAAGCTTTCCAGCACTGCGATCAGCGGTTCGGCCGCGCTGATCGTGCGCAGGCTGACCGCGAGCTGCATCACGTCCCAGTGAATCGCCTCGGGCTGGCGGCCGAAGGCATAGAGTCCGGCATGATCGAAATAGGCGGCGGTGAAACCTGGGTCCCAGGTCGGCGCGAATCGCCACGGGCCGTAATCGAAACTCTCGCCCGTCACGTTGATATTGTCCGAATTGAGCACGCCGTGGACGAACCCCGCTGCCATATAGCTGGCGGCGAGCGTCGCGGCGCGACCGACCACCAGATCGAGCAGACGCTCGGCGGCATTCTCGCCGGGCACCTCGTCATACAGGTTGCGCAGGACATATTCGACCAGCCGCGTCATGTTCTCGGCATCGCGCAGATAGGCGATGCGCTGGACGGTGCCGATGCGGATGTGGCCGTGGCTGAGCCGCACCAGCACCGCCGAACGGGTGGGGGAGGGCTCGTCGCCGCGCTCCAGCGCCTCGCCGGTTTCGATCAGCGAGAAGCTGCGCGAGGTTTCGACGCCCAGCGCTTCCAGCATTTCGGTGGCGAGCACTTCGCGCATGCCACCTTTCAGCGTCAGTCGCCCGTCGCCAAAGCGGCTCCAGGGTGTCGTGCCGGACCCCTTGGTGGCAAGGTCCATCAGCCGCCCGCGCGTGTCGCGCAATTGCGCGAACAGAAAGCCGCGCCCGTCGCCAATCTCGGGATTGTACACGCGGAACTGGTGGCCATGGTAGCGCAGTGCCAGCGGCTCCGCGAGACTGCCCGGCAGGCTCTCGAACCGCCCGAAATGCCGCAGCCATTCGTCGTCGCCCATCGTATCAAGTCCGACCTCCCGCGCCGCGCGATCGTTACGAAAGCGCAAGCGGGTTTCGGGAAAGTCGGCGGCGGCGACGGGATCGTAAAAGGCATCCCCCAGTTCGAGGATCGCGCTGTGCGGCGCATATGCTTGCGGGGTGATGCTCATGCGTGGATATGGAGGGTGCCGACCGCAGGACGCAACCCCAGGATCTGACCATGTCGCCTTATGAAAATCGATATTGGTGGTCGAATGACGGGGTGCGGCTGCACTATCGCGAGTATCCGGGCCCCGACGATCGCCCGCCGATCCTGTGCCTGCCCGGCCTGACGCGTAACGCGCGCGATTATGACGACCTCGCGCGGCGGCTGTCGCCACAGTGGCGCGTGATCGCAGTCGATCTGCGCGGGCGCGGCGAGAGCGGCTACGCCAAGGACCCGATGACCTATGTCCCGCTTACCTATGTGCAGGATATTGAGGGGCTGCTCGGCGAACTGGGCGTGGCGCGCTACGTCGCGATCGGCACCTCGCTTGGCGGAATCGTGACGATGTTGCTGGCGGGGACGGCGCGCGAAACGCTGGTGGGGGCCGTGCTCAACGACGTCGGCCCGGAGATCCGGCCCGAAGGGCTTTCGCGTATCCGCAGTTATGTCGGCAAATCCAGTAGCTGGCCCACCTGGATCCATGCCGCGCGCGCGGTGGCGGAGGCGAATGGCGACGTCTATCCCACCTATGGCCTCGAAGACTGGCTGGCGATGGCCAAGCGCTTGTATCGGCTCAACAGTGCGGGGCGGATCGTGCTCGACTACGATATGAAGATCGCGGAGCCGTTCCGCGTGCCGGGCAATGAGGCCGGCCCCGATATGTGGCGCGCGCTCGACCGCTTGAAGGACGTACGCACGCTGATCGTGCGCGGGGGCAAGTCCGATATCCTTGCCGCGAGTGTCGCCGAGCGGATGGTCGCCGGGCTCACCGTTGGCGAATTGGTTACGGTCCCCGGGATCGGTCATGCCCCGACGCTTGGCGAACCGGAGGCGCTCGCCGGGATCGATCGCCTGCTCGCGCGGATTGCGGCGGAACCGGCACCGGGCTGACGCGTCTCCCGGCAGTATAACCGGGAGCTTTGCATGACTGACCTTTCCGATGCGCATACCGCAATGCCCAGTTTGAAGGGCAAGCGCGTGATCATCACCGGCGGCACGACCGGGATCGGTCGTGCTATCGCCGTGCTGCTGGCGAGTGAGGGCGCGCGCGTGTTTATCTGCGGCCGCAGCGCGGCGCACCTGGCCGACGCGCTTACGCGCATTCGCGAGGTTGGCGAGGGCGACGGCATCACGCTCGACCTTGCCGAGCCTGCGAGCCCGAAAGCGTTCGTCGAGGCCGGCCGGGCGTATCTCGGCGGCGTCGACGTGTCGGTCATCAACGCCGCTGTCGCTGCCGAGGGGCTGAGCGACATGTCCGAGGAGGACGTGCGCTATGCCATCGCGACCGATTTTACCGGTTATCTGATGACTGCCCACGCCTCGATCGCGGCGCTTGGCGACGCGGGCGATATCGTGTTGATCGGCTCAATGAGCGCGCATGTGCTGGGCCCGAATTCGACCGTGTATGCCGGAATCAAATACGGCATTCAGGGTTTTGCCGAGGCGTTCCGTAGGGAAATGGGACCCAAGGGCATTCGCGTCGCTTTGGTCGAGCCGGGCCTGACCGGATCGACGATGCAGGAGCCAGAGATGCCGCCGGAAAAACAACGCGAGAAGATCCGCGACGAAACCGCACTGCGCGCCGAGGACATTGCGGTCGGCGTCCAGTATATCCTGACGCAACCGCGTCGCGCGGTCGTGCAACAATTGACCATCACGCCTCGAAACGAGAATTCGGAATGAGCTTTTCCCATGATGCGCTGATCTTCGGTCCCGCCGATGTCGACCTGGCGCGGTCGCCGCTTGCAGGCAAGGTGGATGCCGAAACCTATGTGCTGGGCGCGTTCAACCCCGGCATGACGCGGCTGGCGAATGGCAATCTGCTGCTGATGGTGCGCGTGGCGGAGGCGTTGCGGGCACCGATGACGGACCAGCATATCAACGCCCTGCGTTGGTTCGACGGGGGGTATTGCCTCGATGCCTGGCCGCTGGATTTTGTCGATACCTCCGATCCGCGCAAGTTCATGATGCGGGGCGGCGGATGGAAGGTGATGGCGCTGACCTCGCTGTCGTGGTTGCTGCCGGTCGAACTTACCGCCGACGGCACCCGCGTTGAGGCGGTGCATTACGACAAGGCCGTCACCCCGCGCGCCTCATATCAATGCTACGGCGTCGAGGATGCGCGGATCAGCAAGGTTGGCGATCGTTATCTGATGACGACGTGCTCGGTCAGCCCCGAGCGGCATTCGACCACACTCTACACCTCCGACGATGCGCTCGACTGGAGACTGGAGGGTATCGTGCTGGATCACCAGAACAAGGACATGCTGATCTTTGAGGGGCAGATCGGCGAGAAATACTGGGCGCAGACCCGGCCGCTCGGCGACCTGTATTTCGCTTATCCGCCGGGCAGCGAGTGGCGCGCGGGGCCGTCGATCAACCTCGCCAGTTCGCCCGATGCGCTGCATTGGAAGCCCTATGACAAGCCCGGCATCCGTCCCCACGCAGCGACGATGGCGACGGCGCGGATGGGTGGCGGTGCCCCGCCGATCGCGACGCCCGGAGGCTGGCTGACCTTGTGGCACGGCGTGGAGCCGTCGGGCGTGGTCGGGATTTACCGGACCTATTGGTCGATCCTTGATCGTGACGATCCCAGCATCGTCCTGCGGACCAGCCATGATCCGCTGATCGAGGCCAATCCGGCGCTGACCGATCCGATCAAGGAGCTGATGTACCTCGACAATGTTGTGTTCACGACGGGCATTGTCGACGCCGGCGACCACTATGTGGTGGCCAGCGGCGAGGCCGATCTCGCCTGTCGCATCACGCATATCCCGAAATCGGCCTTCGCCTGAACGAACCCCTCCCGCGTGGTAGCGGGAGGGGGAAGGGCTTATTCCTCGCGCTGGCCCATCAGGCCCAGCAGCAGCTGAAACAGGTTGATGACGTTCAGGTACAGCGACAGCGCGCCCATGATCGCGAGTTTTTCGGCAGCTTGGGTGCCGGCGTACGCGAAATATTCGCTCTTCAGGCGCTGCGTGTCCCAGGCGGTGAGTCCGGTGAACACGACGACACCGGCGACCGAGACGACCGTCTGCAGCACCGACGAGCCGATGAACAGATTGACCAGGCTGGCGCCGATCACGCCGATCAGGCCGACCATCAGGAAGGTCGACATCTTGGTCAAGTCGCGCCCGGTGGTGTAGCCCCACAGGCTCATGCCAGCGAACAGCGCGGCGGCGGTGAAGAACGCCTGCGCGATGCTGGTGCCGGTGAACACCAGGAAGATGCTCGCCATCGACACGCCCATTACGGCGGCGAAGGCGAAGAAGGCGGTGCGGGCACCCGACGTCGTCATCCGGTCGATGCGGAACGAGAAGAACATCACGAAGGCGAGCGGCGCGAACATCGCCACCCATTTGAGCGGGGTGCCGAAGATCAGCGCCACCAGCGCGGGCGTCGAGGCAACGCCCAGCGCGACCAGCCCGGTCAGCGCCAGGCCGATCCCCATGTTGCGATAAATGCCGAGCATGTAGCGGCGAAGCCCCTCGTCGCGCGCGGCGACGGTATTGGGGATGGTGCGATAGACATTGGGTTGCACGGGTGTGGGTCCTTTATGCGGTAGCGGTGGCGCGCCGGGTCAGCGCGCGGTGAAGATGGTCCTTGATCGCGAGGCGGCGCTTCTTCAGCGCGGCGATGTGCAGGGGATCGGGGGCCAGACGCGCGCGCTCGCGCGCCACGGCGGAGTCGATTGCGCGGTGGAGGGCGGTCAGGCGGTCGATCATTTTGGTCATGGCAGCAGCCTCTTCTTCGATGGTGAAATCGATCGGGCTGTTTCGGGGCGGGGACGGTGTCATGGGCCGTCCAGCACCGAGCGAGCTCGATGCGGTCCGACATCACGAGGGCTTGTTCAGCCCTCGCCAGAGGGGCCCGGTCCGCATCCCGAAAATATGGAGCGTTGCGCGCGCTTTCAAGAGGCGGGCGAGATGACTGGGGAGATGACGTGGCATTCATTTGCCGCTAACGCCCGGCCAAATGGCGCGCCCGGTCAACATTCTGCATCTGCACTCCACCTTCTCGCTGGGCGGAAAGGAGGCGCGCGCGGTACGCCTGATGAACGCCTTTGGCGACCGTGCGCGGCACACGATCGTGTCGAGCATGGACGGCCAGTATGGCGCGCGCGATGCGATCGCCAAGGGCATCGATTACGAGATCGCGCAGAACCCGCCGCCGCTGACCGGCGGCCCTTCGGTCAAGCGTTACGAAGCGATCGCGGCCTATATGCGCCGCTTCGATTTGGTGCTGACCTATAATTGGGGCGCGATCGACGGGGCGATGGCGCGGCGCGTGTCGTCCGCCGGGGTGCCGCCGCTGGTGCATCATGAGGACGGTTTCAACGCCGATGAAGCCGATGGGCTGAAGCCGACGCGCAACCTCTATCGCCGCTTCGCGCTGACCAAGGCGGCGGCGTTGGTGGTGCCGTCCGAGACGCTGGAAGACATTGCGCTGAAAACGTGGAAGCAGCCGCGCGCGCGCGTCCACCGGATCGCCAATGGCATCGACACTGCGCTGTATGCGCAAAAACCCAAGCCCGATGCGATCCCCGGCTTCAAGCGCAAGCCGGGCGAGATTGTGATCGGCACCGTGGCCGGGCTGCGCGAGGTCAAGGACTTGCCGATGCTGGTGCGCGCGGTGGGCGGCATGTCGTCGCGCGTGCGGCTGGTGATCGTGGGGGAAGGCCCGGAGCGGCAGAAAATCCTCGATACTGCCGAGCGGATGGGGATGCAGGACCAGTTGGTGCTGCCCGGTTTCCTGCCGCGCCCGCATGAATATATGGGGCATTTCGACATTCTCGCTTTGTCGTCCAAATCCGAACAATTCCCGATCTGCGTGATCGAGGGGATGGCGGCTGGCTTGCCGATTGTCTCGACCCCGGTCGGCGACGTGCTGCGGATGGTGGTGCCCGACAATGCGAGCTTCATCGAGAAGCGCGGGCATGAGGTGTTGATCCGCGATGCGCTGGAGGCGCTGGCCAAATCGGATCCGGAGGGGCGGCGCTGGCTCGGCGAGCTCAACCGACGCAAGGCGGTGGCGGAGTATGACGAGGCCACCATGATCGCCCGCTACGCCGCCTTATATGGCGCGGTGATCGGGCGGCCGGAGGCCTTCGTCTAATTGACGATTTGCCCGTCAGTGCATCCAAAGCGTATATCGAACGTAGTTTAAGTCGGAGGCCGTTACGTTGTTCAAAGGTTTGAAGCCCATCGTCTATGGCGGCCGCGAGGTCTGGCCCCTGGTCGAGGGTGGCAAGGGCGTCGCCGCGACCAACCACGCGAGTGCGGGGGCCTGGGCGGCGGCGGGCGGCATCGGCACGGTCTCGGCCGTCAATGCCGACAGTTACGATCCCGACGGCAAGATCATCCCGCAAGTCTATAAGGCGCTCACCCGCCGCGACCGGCATGAGGAGCTGATCGAATACGCGATCGAGGGCGCGGTGCAGCAAGTGCGTCGTGCGTTCGACATTGCCGGTGGCAAGGGCGCGATCAACATCAACGTGCTGTGGGAAATGGGCGGGGCGCAGCGCATCCTGCACGGCGTGCTGGAACGCACGCGCGGGATGGTCGCCGGGGTCACTTGTGGCGCGGGCATGCCTTACAAATTGAGCGAGATCGCGGCGTCCTACGAAGTCAGCTATCTGCCGATCGTCAGTTCCGGCCGGGCCTTTCGCGCGCTGTGGAAGCGGGCCTATTCGAAGGCGGCGGAATGGCTGTCGGCGGTGGTGTATGAGGATCCGTGGCTGGCGGGTGGCCATAACGGCCTGTCCAATGCCGAGGACCCGCTCGTCCCGCAGGACCCCTATCCGCGCGTGAAGGCGCTGCGCGAGACGATGCGCGAAGGCGGCATTGCCGACAGCGTGCCGATCGTGATGGCGGGTGGCGTTTGGTACTTACGCGACTGGTCCGACTGGATCGACAATCCCGAACTGGGCACGATCGCCTTCCAGTTCGGCACGCGGCCGTTGCTGACACAGGAAAGCCCGATCCCCGATGCGTGGAAGGCACGCCTCACCAATATCGAGGAAGGCGAAGTGCTGCTGCACCGCTTCTCGCCGACCGGTTTCTATTCGAGCGCGGTGCTCAACCCGTTTCTGCGGCATTTGCAGGCGCGTTCGGAACGGCAGATCGCCTTTTCGACGCAAAGTGCCGGCGACCATGTCTTCCAGCTCGACGTGGGCGTGAAGGGCAAGAACTTCTGGGTGACGCGCAATGACCTGCTGCGTGCGCGGCAGTGGTTCGGCGAGGGCTTTACCGATGCGCTGAAGACGCCTGACAACACGCTCGTCTTCGTCACGCCGATCGAGAAGGGCGTGATCCGCAAGGATCAGGCCGATTGCATGGGCTGCCTCAGCCAGTGCGCTTTCTCGTCCTGGTCGGACACCGAAACCAATTCCACCGGACGCCTGGCCGATCCGCGCAGCTTCTGCATCCAGAAGACACTGCAGGACATCGCGCATGGCGGCGACGTCGAACAGAATCTCATGTTTGCGGGCCACGGTGCGTATCAGTTCAAGCGCGATCCGTTTTATTCCAACGGTTTTGTGCCGACGGTGAAACAATTGGTCGACCGTATCCTGACGGGAGACTGACGTCTTAGCGCTGTCGCAATGTTTGTTGGGTTGGTGAAATCTTCATCCCGTCGCTTTAGGTGCCGACGGGATGACCTCTCCCGTTTTCCTGACCGTCGACACGGAATTGATGTGGCGCCACCACAGCGATGGTCTGGCCGGGGCCGAGATTTTCGCGCGGTCGCTGGAACCGGCGGGCGTTGGGGTGTCGTATCAGCTTGAGGTGCTTGCGCGGTACGGATTGAAGGCGTGTTTCTTCGTCGATCCAATGCCGGCACTGACCTTTGGCCTCGCGCCCGTCCGGGCGATCGTGGAAACCATCCTCGCGGCCGGGCAGGAGGTGCAGTTGCATCTGCATCCGAACTGGACCGCCGCGGTGGCGGGCGACAAGGGCGCGCGGGCGGCGCGATTCGAGCTGGTCGAATATAGCCTTGCCGAACAATGCGACCTGATTCGCGGGGCGACCGAGTTGCTCGTCGCGACCGGCGCACCGCCTCCGATCGCGTTTCGCGGCGGGTCGTATAGCGCCAATGCCGATACGCTGACCGCGCTCGCCGAACTTGGTTTCGTCTATGATTCGAGCCACAATGGCAGCGAACACCCCTGGCCGAGCGCGATCGACCTGCCGAGCGCGCAAATCGCGCCGCTCGCGCATCGCGGGATGATCGAGGTGCCGGTGACGCTGATCGAGGAGAAAGCGGGAGCTTTCCGCAACTTCCAGATCTGCGCGCTGTCGGCGGGCGAGATGCGCGCCGCGCTCGACCATGCGCGCGACCAGCACCATGCGGCGGTGACGATCGTTAGCCACGGCTTCGAGCTCGCCAACCGCGCGGGCACGCGGCCCAATGCGGTGCATGTCCGCCGCTTCGAAGCATTGTGCGCGTTGCTCGCCGAACGCGCCACCGAAATGCCGACGGTGCATTTCGCCGACTGCCCGGCGTTGCGGCTCGGGCAATATGACGTTCCGCTCGGCCCCGATCCGCTGCGCACGCGCTGGCGTCAGGCCGAGCAATTATGGTCCAACATGGTCGCGGAACGGGCCGCATGAACAGGGCGGAGCCGCTACCCTTGCGGTTCCAGATCGGCGCGCGGACCTTGGCCGCCGTGGAGCGGCAGTTGGTACGCGTGCCCTTGTCGCTGGGGCAGGTGCTGGACGGGGAAGCGCCCACATTGCCGCCGCTTTCCGCGCGGGCGCATGGCTATCTCGTCACCTCCTTGCCTGCCGCGCAGCTCGAGGCCGTAGTGGCTGCGGCACCGGGCATGATCGCGCAGGTGCGGCAACGCTATACGCGGCATTATGCCGATCTCGGCATCGGGTTCGACGCCTATCAGGCCGCGCTGTCGGGCAACACGCGCTCCGGCCTGAAGCGCAAGACGCGGCGGGTGATGGAGGTGTCGGGCGGCCTGCTCGACGTGCGGCGGTTCCGCACGCCCGAGGAGATGCAGCGCTTCCACGACATTGCGCGCGGCATTTCGCGGCGCACGTATCAGGAGCGCTTGCTCGGCGGCGGCCTGCCCGAGGATGCGGCGTTTCTGCACAGCCTGCACGCGCTGGCGGCGGCGGATTCGGTGCGCGGCTGGCTGCTCTCTATCGCCGGGGAGCCTGCCGCCTATCTCTATTGCCCGGTCGCGGGAGGGATCGTGCGCTATGACCATGTCGGGCACGATCCGGCGTTCAACGATCTGTCGCCGGGCGCGGTGCTGATGCTGGAGGCGATGCGCGATCTTTATACCGAGCCGGGCCTCACGCAGTTCGATTTCACCGAGGGCGAGGGGCAGCACAAGCGCAGCTTCGCCACGCACGGGGTCGCCTGTCTCGACTTGCTGCTGCTGCGCCCCTCACTTGCCAATCGCGCGACGATGGTAGCGCTCGATCTGTTCGACCGCAGCGCGGCGTGGGGCAAGCGCGCGGTCGCGCGGCTGGGGCTGGAGGCGCTGGCGAAGCGGGTGCGGCGGTAGGGGGTGGTGTGCAGCGATTGAGGGACGGGATGAGCCGACAGAATATGGCATGTAGGGGTGATGCCGGACTGCGGAATTTCTGGTTCCGTCCAATAGCGGACGTGCGACGTATGTGCTCCAAGGCTCTCATGCGCAGATCAACATATGTAACAGTCACGTCCGCGACGTTAGTGATAATGTCGCTGATTGGTGGCTGTAACCGGCCCATTTCAGATGCAGAGAAGCTCAGAGCGATCCGAGCTGAGGCTTATGGGTTGATGAAAACGGACCCGCCCGAAAAGCCGAGAAGCTGGAAAAAAGTCCCGAAAGAACAATGGCCGCTGGCTATTGCAGGTCTTCACCCGGCCGATGTCACGGTTCACACGTGGGGCGTCGATATTATGACCAACGCATATTTTGATGGCGGCTACGGCTATCAGGTGCCGCTCAGCAAGGCCGACCTCCCAATGCCTCCAGCCTGCTATTCGGAGCCTGCGCGAGGTGTGTTCTGGCATAATCCGTGCTGACGGCAGCTAACCACCAATCTAAGCCAAATCCCCAATCACCAATCCCCCATTGCCACACCAAAGCTGGCGAAAACCCGCCCCCGCGTTACACCGCCGCCATGCATCTCCGCGTCGAAGCCCTGATCCTCACCATCCGCCATCATGGCGAGCATGGCGCGATTGTGCGGGCGCTGACCGCCGAGCATGGCTTGCAGGCGGGCTATGTGCGGGGTGGGCGCTCCAGTCGTAATCGGCCGATTCTGCAACCGGCCAATCGCGTGATCGGCGAATGGCGCGCGCGCACCGATGACCAGCTTGCCAGCCTGAGCGTGGAACTCGTCACCAGCCGCGCGCCGCTTTATGCCGAGCCGCTGCCCGCCGCCGCGCTCGATTGGGTGACGACGCTGACCGCCGCCGCCTTGCCCGAGGCGCAACCCTATCCACGGCTCTATGCAGCGCTCGACGGGACGATCGTGGCGGTCGAATCCGCGCCCGCCGCGCGCGGCTGGGCGCTGGCGCTGGCGCGGTATGAACTGCTGCTGCTGGCGGAGCTTGGCTATGGGCTGGAGCGCGATATGCTGCCGACCGCGCTGACCACGGGTGTTGCGCCCGATTGGGACGATATTCTTGCCGCACTGGCGCTCACTGGCGACGCGCTGGAGCGGCAAATCCTGGTCGATCGGCGCGCCGCGACGCTCGATGCGCGGGCGCGGCTGGTCGATCGGTTGAAAAGGGCGGTTGCGTGAGGCGCTTCGCCTCGGCATTGCCCTGCGCAGCATAAGGGAGCACGCCTGTGGCACTGATCGCACTTCTCGCCGGAGACGGCATCGGCCCCGAAGTCACGCATGAGGCGCGCCGCGTGCTCGAAGCGCTCGACCTCGGCCATGAATTCGAGAGCGCGCCGATCGGTGGTGCGGCCTATCGCCAGACCAGCCACCCGCTACCGCCCGAAACGCTCGCGCTGGCCAAACGCGCCGACGCGATCCTGTTCGGCGCGGTCGGCGATCCCGAGATGGACGGGCTGGAGCGCGCGCTTCGGCCCGAACAGGCGATCCTGGGCCTGCGCAAGGCGCTCGGCCTGTTCGCCAATTTGCGCCCGGCCAAGATGTTTCCGGGGCTGGAGGACGCCTCTGCACTCCGCCCGGAAGTGGCGCGTGCGATCGATCTGGTGATTGTGCGCGAGCTGACCGGCGACGTCTATTTCGGCGATAAGGGCCGCAGCATCACGCATACCGGCCTGCGCGAAGGCCATGACCTGATGCGCTATGACGAGGTCGAGGTCGCCCGCATCGTCCGCGTCGGTTTCGAGATGGCGCAGCGCCGCAAGCGCATCCTCACTTCGGTCGACAAGGCCAATGTGCTGGAAACTTCGCAACTGTGGCGCGAAGTCGTCAATGAGATCGCGCTCGATTATCCCGATGTGAAGCTGACGCACATGTATGTCGACAATGCCGCGATGCAGCTGGTGCGCAATCCCGGCGCGTTCGACGTGATCGTGACGGGCAATCTGTTCGGCGACATCCTGTCCGACCAGGCGAGCATGTGCGTCGGCTCGATCGGGATGCTGCCCTCGGCCTCGCTCAATGAGTGGCAGGGGACGTGCGGGCTGTATGAGCCGATCCACGGCTCGGCGCCCGACATTGCGGGGCAGGGCAAGGCCAATCCGTGCGCGGCGATCCTGTCGGCGGCGATGCTGCTGCGGCACTCGCTGGCGGATGAAGCCTCGGCGCAGCGGATCGAGGCGGCGGTGATCGCGGCGATCGCGGACGGTGCGCGCACGCCCGATCTGGGCGGAACGCATTCGACAGCGGCGATGGGCGACGCAGTACTGGCTGCGCTCAAATGAGCGAAGCGCTGGAACTCGCAGTGGTCATCCCGACCTTCAATGAACTGCGCAACGTTCCAGTGTTGATCGCCAAGCTCGACGCGGCGCTGGCCGGTCGACGCTGGGAAGCGATCTTCGTCGATGACGACAGCCCCGACGGCACCGCGCAGGCAGCGCGCGATCTTGCCCTGCGCGATGCGCGGGTGCGCGTGATCCAGCGGATCGGGCGGCGTGGGCTGTCTTCTGCGTGCATCGAGGGGATCTGCGCGACTGCGGCGCCGGCGGTCGCGGTGATCGATGGCGATTTGCAGCATGACGAGACGCTGCTGCCGCAGATGCTCGACGCCTTGCAGGCGAATGGCGCGCTCGATCTGGTGATTGGATCGCGCTTCGTCGCGGGCGGGGGTACGGGCGATTGGGATCAGGATCGCGTGGCCAAATCGGCGCTGGCGACGCGGCTGTCCCGCTATGTGCTGAAGGCCGATCTCAGCGACCCGATGAGCGGCTTCTTCATGATCCGCACCGATGTGGCGCGCGCGCTGGTGCCGGGGCTGTCGGCGATCGGCTTCAAGATCCTGCTCGACATCATGACCGCGAGCCCGCGTCCGCTGAAATTCCTCGAATTGCCTTATACTTTCCGCCTGCGCAGCGAGGGGGAGAGCAAGCTCGACCATGTCGTGGCGATGGAGTTTCTGATCGCTTTGTACGATCGGCTGTTCGGGCGGATCGTGCCGGTGCGGTTCGTGATGTTTTCAGGGATTGGAGCGCTGGGCGCGCTGGTCCACCTGACGGTGTTATGGGCGCTGTTCCGCGCGGAGGGGCTGAACTTCCTGGCCGCGACGATCGTCGCGACGGGCGTTGCGATGACCTTCAACTTCTTCCTCAACAACGCGCTGACCTATCGCGAGCGGCGGCTGAAGGGAGCGCGGCAATTGTTCGATGGCTGGGTGTCGTTCTGCCTGGTCTGCGCGGTTGGCGCGGCGGCCAATGTCGGGGTCGCGGCGTTCCTGTTCAGCGTGCAGCATGGAGCGTGGGCGGCCCCTGCGCTGGCGGGAATCGTGGTGGCGGCGGTGTGGAATTATGCGCTGTCGTCGCGCTTCGTGTGGGGGCGGTATTAAAGTCGTTTTCGCCCAAGCACGATCATCCATGGTCCGTTCGGGCTGAGCTCGTCGAAGCCCCGCCGCACAAGCAACGGTGCCCCTGCGGAGGCGGCCCTTCGACAGGCTCAGGGCGAACGGGGAAAGGGACAGCCTCTAAACCCAGCTCGGAAACCACGTCCAGAAATGGAAGGCGTTGGGCCCCCATAACGGCATTGCCGATAACACCGGATAGAAGAGCGCGAACAGCGCGACGACCAGCAGCAGGAAGCGCGCATCCCAGCGCTTGCCGCGCGCGAAATGATCGAGTGACACCGCCAGCGCGACGCACAGGAAGATGCTCGGCAGATAGTAATAATAGAAGAAGCCAAGCGATTTCGGGATGATCGCCCAGATCACATAGCTGCCCAGCCATAGCCCCGTCGCCGCCAGTAGCGCGGGCGCGCGTGTCCGCCACCAGCCGTACAGGCACGCCGCGACCGCAACCAGCCCGCCCCACAGCACCGCCGGATTGCCGACCAGCAGCACCCCGCGTTGCGCACCGTCGACGCGTTCGTACAGATACCAGATCGGTCGGACCATCACTGGCCACGTCCACCACGCCGATTGATAGGGGTGGTGCGGTAGGACTTGCGTTTGCTGGCCGTACATTTGCATTTGAAAGGGCAGCAGCTTGGCGACCGTCATCGGCTGCACCGTGTAGAAAAAGGCAGGGGCGAAGGTCGCGAAATAGGTCGCGATGCTGACCGTTCCCAGCACCAGAATCGCCGGGATCGCCGCCATCCCCGGCCAGTGTCGATGGACGCCGCCGATCGGGCGGGCGTTGAGCGCGGCATAAACCGATCGCCCCCCACGCCGCGCATCGCTCAGCCGCACCATAACAAAGGCAATCGCGGCATAAGCAACGAACGGTGCGGCGATCCATTTCGCGGCAACGGCGAGACCGAGCAGCACGCTCCCCAAGATCCAGCGCGACCATGCCGTCCCGCTCGACTCGGCGCGCATCGCCCACAGCAAGGCGGCGATGCCGAGCACGGTGAACGCGGCCATATAGCCATCGAGCATCGCGATCCGCGCCTGGATGAACACCGTGCCGTTGAACAGGACGAACAACGCGCCGAACAGTGCCGGGCGCACCCGCCCAAGCATCAGCCACAGAATCGCGAACACGCCGAGCACCGTCGCTGTGCCCGCCAGCGTCGAGAAGAAGCGCCATCCCAGACTATTGTCGCCGAACAGCAAAATACCGCTCGCGATGATCTCCTTGGCGAGCAGGGGGTGTTCGATATTCACTGGCCCGCTCAGCGCGATCAATTGCCGTGCGGCGGGCACGTAATGCACCTCGTCGAACATCACTTTGGTCGGCACGGTCAGGCGAAAGCAGAACAGCGCTTGCGACAGAACCGCCAGCAACGCGGCGGCACGATAGGGACTGGGTTGGGTGGCGTTCACGCGCGCCTCTATCCGTCTTCGCTACGGTGCTTTCAAGGGAGTGCGGATTGCTCCCACGCGAATCGCCCCATTGACGCGCGCCCCCCGCGCCCGGCAAAGCGTGCCGCATGAAACGTCGCACCGGCCAGGACCAAAGCATCACGCGCCAGTGGCGCCCCGCAACGCAAGCCGTGCGTGGCGGCACCGCGCGCAGCGAATGGGGGGAAACCTCCGAGGCGCTGTTCCTCACCTCGGGCTATGCCTATGATTGCGCGGCCGACGCGGCGGCGCGTTTCGCGGGCGACCAGATCGGCATGACCTATTCGCGGTTGCAGAACCCGACGGTCGAGATGCTCGAAGCGCGCATCGCCTTACTCGAAGGGGCCGAGGCATGCCGCACGATGGCCACCGGCATGGCGGCGATGACGGCGGTGTTGCTATGCCAGCTCCAGACCGGCGACCATGTCGTGGCCGGGCGTGCGGCGTTCGGGTCGTGCCGCTGGCTGGTCGACACCCTGCTGCCCAAATTCGGGATCGAGACGACCGTGGTCGACGCGCGCGACCCGCAGGCGTTTGAGGATGCGGCCAAGGCCAACACCAAGGTGTTCTTCTTCGAAACCCCTGCCAACCCGACGATGGACATTGCCGATCTGAGCGCGATTTGCGGCATCGCCCGCGCGCGCGGCATCACCAGTGTGGTCGACAATGCCTTCGCCACGCCCGCGCTGCAGCGGCCGATGGAGTTCGGCGCCGACGTCACCGCTTACAGCGCGACCAAGATGATGGACGGGCAGGGGCGTGTGCTGGCAGGCGCGGTGTGCGGCACCGAGGATTTTATCACCAACACGCTGCTGCCCTTTACCCGCAATACCGGCCCGACGCTCAGCGCGTTCAATGCCTGGGTGGTTTTGAAGGGGCTGGAGACGCTAGACCTGCGCATCCGCCGCCAGTCGGAGAATGCGCTGAAGGTCGGTCGCTTCCTCGAGCCGCGCGTGCCGCGTATCCTGCATCCGGGCTTGCCGAGCCACCCGCAGCACAATCTGGCGATGCGCCAGATGGATGCGTGTGGGCCGATCTTCGCGTTCGAGGTCGAAGGGCGCCAGCAGGCGCATGGCCTGCTTGATGCGCTGCAACTGGTCGACATCTCCAACAATATTGGCGATTCGCGCTCGCTGATGACACACCCGTCCTCCACCACGCATTCCGGCGTCGCCGAAGATAAAAGGCTGGAAATGGGCGTGACCGAGGGGATGCTGCGGCTGAACGTTGGTCTCGAGGACGCCGACGACGTGATCGAGGATCTCGATCGCGCGCTGACGGCAGTCGGCCTATGACGGGGCGGCGGTCGTGAAGGCGCTGTTCCCGTACGTCGCGGAGACGCGCGGGGTGATCGTGCGCGTCGCGGTCAGCTTCCTGCCCGAACAGTCCGAGCCCGAGCGTGGCCGGTGGTTCTGGGCTTATCATATCCGGCTGGAAAATGCCGGCCCGCAAGCGGTGCAATTGCTGACGCGGCACTGGGTCATCACCGATGGTCGCGGTGCGCGTCATTCGGTCGAGGGTGAGGGCGTGATCGGCGAACAGCCCTTGCTCGCCCCCGGCGAAAGCTTCGATTACGTCTCGGGCTGCCCGCTCTCGACCTCGACCGGGTCGATGTTGGGGAGCTATCACATGATGGGCGAGGACGGCTCGGGCTTCGATGTCGAAATCCCCAAATTCGCGCTGATCGCGCCGGCGGTGGGGGCATGAAGCGCACGCATCTCCCGCTCAACGGCATGCGCGTGCTCGATGCCGCCGCGCGGCACCTGAGCTTTACGCGCGCCGCCGACGAACTGGCGGTGACGCCGGCTGCCGTGGGCCAGCAGATCCGCGCGCTGGAGGATACGCTGGGCGTGGTGCTGTTCCGCCGCACCACCAAGGGGCTTGAGCTGACCCCCGAAGGCGAGGGCGGGCTGGCCGCGCTGCGCGAGGGCTTCCTGCAATTCGAGGAAGCCGTGCGCGCGATGCAGGCCGGGCAGACCAGCAAGTCGCTGACCATCGCCGCACCGCGCGATTTGACAGAGAAGTGGCTGATGCCGCGTTTGGCCGACATTGCGCGCAGCGACGGCGAAATGCGCTTCGTGCTGATCTCGTCGGATTCGTTCGGCACCAGTGGCGCGATCGATTTCACCGAGGCCAATCTCGATCTGGCGATTCGCTGGGGCGATGGCCCGGGCGAGCATGAGGGTGAGCCGATCGCCTCGGCGGGGATGATCACGGTCGAGCGTGCGGGCGGCGGGATCGATACGCGCATCGCTTGGCCCGGCTGTGTCGACGATGCCGCCGAATCGCTGGTGCATGTCGGCGATGCCGGACTGGCGCTCGATGCGGCGGCGCAGGGGCTGGGGCGGGCGACCGTGCCCGAATTGCTGGCCGCTGCCGATCTGGCGTTGGGCCGCGTGGTCGCGCTGGGCGAGGCTCGCCCGTATCGCCTGGGCTATTGGCTGGTCGCGCCGCTGCCGCAATGGCGGCAGAAGAAGGTCAAGACGCTGGTCGAGGCGCTGACGGCATGAGGCCGATCCCGGTGCTCGACACCGGTCGGTTGCGCCTGCGCGAACGGACTGTGGAGGACGCGGAGGCGCTGTTCCCGAGCTATGCCGATGTGGAGGCGATGACCTATTGGTCGCACGCGCCGCACACTTCGGTCGAGCAGACCCGCGCGAGAATCGCGGAGCCGCCTGGCGAGTGGCGCGCCTGGGCGATCACGCTGGCGGGCGATGATCGCGCGATCGGTTTCGTCGCAGTCGGCGAGAAGCGGCCCGGCGTTTCCGAGATCGGCTATATGGTCGCGCGCGCGCATTGGGGCAGCGGTATCGCACGCGAAGCGGTGAGCGCGGTGCTCGATCAACTGCTCCGCGTCGAAGGGCAGCGCCGCGTCTTTGCCGATACCGACCCGGAGAACGTCGCGTCGAACGGCTTGCTGAAGGCGCTTGGCTTCACGCTGGAAGGGCGGCTGCGCGAAGAGTGGGAAACGCATCTCGGCGTGCGCGACACCTTTTTGTGGGGCTTGCTGGCCAGCGAATGGAATGCGCGATGACCCCCGCTTTGCCACCCCCCAATCTCAACGACCCCGCCGAGCGCGCCGCCTATCAAAAGGAACTGCGCATGGTCACGCGACCGATCCGCTGGATGGGTGTCGCGCTGGCGATCGCCGGCGCGGTGCTGGCGGGCCTGCGCGCGCGCTACTGGCCGCAAATGCCGATGATCCTGCCGCTGTTCCTGATCGGCATGGCCGTGCTGCATGTGCTGGCGGGGGTTGTGGTTCGGATGAAATACCACCAGGCGCGGATGCGCGGGTAGGGCATCAGCCGCCGACCGCCTGATCGCCCGACAGATCGACCATTTCGATTTTGGGGACGGGCGAGCGCACCCGCATGCGCGAGCCGGTTTGTGTGGTCCAGGCCGCCGTGAAGGAATATCGTTCCACTCGGAAGAAGCCCTGATTGTCGGGCGCGAGCGGGGCATAACGTCGTCCGGCTATCGCGGTGAGGATCGGCTTGACCCAATCGCCCGAGAGTGTCGCAGACTTGCGCAGTACCTCTGTCTCGCTCACTTTCCCGTCGGCACCGATCAGGAAACTTACGTCAACCCACTGATTATCGAAGTCATCCACGGCGAGTTGGTTAAGCGTGGTCCCGCTTGCGCCCTCGCGTCCGGAGAGCTGACGCTGTTCGATCTTTGGCGCATAGAGCAAGACGGGGACGGCGGTCCCTTTGGCAGCGTCGCGATATTCTGCGACAAGGCGATCAACCGCTCCTGTATCGCCATGCTGGACCGCCATATTTGCCTTGAGCAGCTTTGCGGCTCGCACGAAGGGGGCAAGCTCGGGCTCGGTTCGCGCGATCAGGCGATTGGCGGCGTTTACCGCATCTGTATAGTAAGGGCTTGATTTTCCTTTTGAAAACGCTGCGTACAGGTGGGCAATTCTGAGGAGCGCAAATCCCTCGCTGCTTGATTGATGAGCGGCATGGGCGTGTTTGGCAACGTCCTGATAGAGGTCGATGGCGTCATTGGTATCGCCAGTCTTGGCGTAGCTGTCGCCTAATTCGAGCTGCGCGCTCAACACGCGCGGATCGGACGGAGCCAGCCCCGCTTTCAGCGCGATCACGACTTCGATCGCGCCGCTGCGATATGCGGTTTGCTCGCCTAGGTGCGCCGCCACTCGGGAATTGGCGCGCAACAGGTCCGATACGGGGACCGGATATTGCTTGGCGAAACGGCGGTTGCGGCCGATCGATGAGAGCATCGTTGCGCGGGACGATTTGTAGTCCCCGGCGACGAACTCCGTCTCCGCCAGTGCCAAGGTTGCCGCAATATCCTTGTCCGGCGGGCAATGCTGGTCAAGGCAGGCGCGCAGGGCCGCTTTCGCATCGCTCAGCGAAACACCGGTCACGACAATGTCGGGTCCCGTGGTGTTCGCTGTCGCTGCGTCCTTTGTCTGCGCGAAGGCAGGGGTGCCTATTACGGCCAATAGCAGGCACAGCGTATTTAGACGGGGCATGAAAAACTCCGACGCAAACCATAGGCCGATGAATCTTAGGCGTCGATCGCGTCTTCGTCCATCCGCGCGGCATTTTCCTGAATGAAGGCAAAGCGGTGCGCGGGATTGGTGCCCATCAGCCGGTCGACCAGATCCTTCACCACCGCGCGTTCTTCATATTCCTGCGGCAAGGTGATGCGCAGCATCGCGCGGGACTTCGGGTCCATCGTCGTTTCGCGCAACTGCATCGGGTTCATCTCGCCGAGACCCTTGAAGCGCCCGATCTCGACCTTCTTGCCCTTGAACTCGGTCGCTTCCAGATGCGCGCGGTGGGCGTCGTCCATCGCGTACAGGCTCTTGGTGCCTGCCGTTAGGCGGTAGAGCGGCGGTTGCGCCAGGTAAACGTGGCCCGCACGCACGATCTCGGGCATTTCCTGGAAGAAGAAGGTCATCAGCAGCGTGGCGATATGCGCGCCGTCCACGTCTGCGTCGGTCATGATGACGACGCGTTCGTAGCGCAGATGCTCCGCCACACAGTCCTTGCGCGTGCCGCAGCCGAGCGCCTGGATCAGATCGGCGATTTCCTGGTTGGCATGGATCTTGGCCGAGGTGGCCGAGGCGACGTTGAGGATCTTGCCGCGAATCGGCAGGATCGCCTGCGTCTTGCGGTCGCGCGCCTGCTTGGCCGAGCCGCCGGCCGAATCGCCCTCGACGATGAAGATTTCGGTGCCCTCGGGGCCGTTGGACGAACAATCGGTCAGCTTGCCGGGCAAGCGCAGCTTGCGTGCGCTGGTCGCGGTTTTGCGCTTCACTTCGCGCTCGGCCTTGCGCGCAAGGCGTTCGTCCATGCGCTCGATGACATAAGACAGCAGCGCCTTGCCGCGCTCCATATTGTCGCTGAGGAAATGGTCGAAATGGTCGCGCACCGCGCGCTCGACCAGCGTGGCGGCCTCGGGCGAGGTCAGGCGGTCCTTGGTCTGGCTCTGGAATTGCGGGTCGCGGATGAACACCGAGAGCATCAACTCGCTGCCGGTCATGATGTCCTCGGGCGAAATGTCCTTGGCCTTTTTCTGGCCGACCAGATCGCCGAAAGCGCGGATGCCCTTCACCAGCGCCGCGCGCAGCCCCGCTTCGTGCGTGCCGCCATCGGGCGTGGGGATGGTGTTGCAATACCAGCTATACGACCCGTCGCTCCACAGCGGCCAGGCGACGGCGCATTCGACGCGGCCTGCTTCGCCGGGGAAATCCTGGCGGGTGACGAAGAAATCGGTGGTGGCGCATTCGCGCCCCGCAATCTGTTCGCGCAGATGATCGGCCAGGCCGCCGGGGAATTGGAACACCGCTTCGGGCGGCGTGTCGTCGGTGATGATGCCGGGCGCGCATTTCCAGCGGATTTCGACGCCGGCGAACAGATACGCCTTGGAACGGGCGAGCTTGTAGAGGCGTGCGGGCTTGAAGTGCATGTCCGCGCCGAAAATCTCGGCATCGGGCACGAAGCTGACCGAGGTGCCGCGCCGGTTGGGGGCGGCACCGACATGCTCCAGCGGCCCGAGGGTTTCGCCGCGCGCGAAACGCTGGCGATAGAGTTCGCGGTTGCGCGCGACTTCGACGATCGTGTCGGACGACAGCGCATTGACCACGCTGACGCCGACGCCGTGCAACCCGCCCGAGGTCGCATAGGCCTTGCCGTCGAACTTGCCGCCCGAGTGCAGCGTCGAGAGGATCACTTCCAGCGCCGATTTGCCGGGGAATTTCGGGTGCGGATCGACCGGGATGCCGCGGCCATTGTCGATGATCACCAGCCGGTCGCCGGGGTGCAGCTCGATCTCGATCCGCGTAGCATGGCCGGCGACCGCCTCGTCCATCGCGTTGTCGAGCACTTCGGCGGCGAGGTGGTGATAAGCGCGCTCGTCAGTGCCGCCGATATACATGCCCGGCCGCCGCCGGACGGGCTCCAGCCCCTCCAGCACCTCGATCGACGAGGCATCGTAATCGGTCATCGGCTTGGGTGAGGCGGCGAACAGGTCTTCTGGCATGAGGCGGCTATACGGCGCGGGCGGGGATACTGCCAAGCACCATCGCGGATGGCTCTGTTAGGATTGGTTCAGCATCCGGAGGGGCAGGGCGGCTTTCCCTCACCCCGTTCGTTTCGAGCGAAGTCGAGAAACCGCAAAATACGCTGTGCCAGGTTTCTCGACTACGCTCGAAACGAACGGAATGGGTACGCATACCAAAAAAAGGGGCCGCCGATGGCGTGTCGGCGACCCCTTTTCTTTGTCCTGTCGCGCAGATCAGCGGGCGCGGGGGCCGCCGAACGGGAGCGGCGGGGCCGGGCGACGATCGCGGCGCGGCAGCTGTGCCTGATAGGCGTGGCCGCAATGGCCGACGCAATACGGGAAACCGGGGTTCACCTTCTCGCCGCAGAAATGGAAATCGGGTTCGCCCGGATGGCCGATCGGCCATTTGCAGATCTTGTCGCTGAGATCGAGCAGCGTGGTCTTGCCGACCATGTCTGCCGATGGCTTGGCAGGGACCAAGCGGCGCGGCGGCGCGGGCGTGATCGGTGCCTGTTGCTCGCCGGGGGCCTGACGCAGGAAGCCGCCGGGGCCGACCGAGCGCAGGATCGGCGGGGCCGGGCGCACGACGGCGACGGGTGCCTCGATCTCGTCCTCTGCATCCGCTTCGGCATCGAGTTCGATGTCTTCGACGACTTCGGGTTCGGGCTTGGCGACGGGCGCGGCGATGACCGGGGGCGCGACTCGCTCGACCGGCGGGCGCGGCGCGGGCGGCGTCGGCTTGGGCGCGGCGGCCTTTTGTGCGGCCGCAGCGGCGGGCTCGTTGGGCTTTACCGGCGACGGGCGCGACTGCAGCCCCAGGCGATGCGCCTTGCCGATCACGGCATTGCGGCTGACGCCGCCCAGTTCCTCGGCGATCTGGCTAGCGGTCTGCCCCGCTTCCCACATCTTGCGCAGCGTATCGATGCGTTCGTCGGTCCAGCTCATTCAATCTTCCCAATTGTCATGCCGACCGTTTCCATAACGGGTTGCGGGCGGCGGCGGCAGTCTTTAGCGACAGCACCATGAGCAGCCAGCCCCCAATCGGCGAAATTTCCACAATGATGAACGCTCCGGGCGTTCCGGTCTTCCGGAACGTCAATTGGGGCGGCCTTCGAACGCTCTATATCAAGGAGGTGCGCCGTTTCTTCAAGGTGCAGCTGCAGACGATCTGGGCGCCCGCGATCCAAACCTTGCTGTTTCTGGTGGTTTTCACGGTCGCAACGGGCGCAAAGCGGCCGGTCGCGGTTGGCGGAATCGATATTCCCTTCGGCGACTTTATCGCGCCGGGACTGATCATTAGCCAGGGCATGATGGGCCCGGCCTTCGCCAATGCGAGCTTTTCGCTGATGGTCGGGAAGATTCAGGGTACGATCGTCGATTATCTGCAGCCGCCGCTGTCGACGCTGGAATTGCTGACCGGGCTGGTCGCGGGCGCGATGACGCGCGGGCTGCTGGTTGGGGTCGGGGTGTGGCTGGCGATGCTGCTCTATGGCATCCACCTGATTCCGGTGCATTTCTGGGCGGTTGCCTGGTTCGGGTTGCTCGGCACGATGTTCCTGGCCTTGCTTGGCGTGTTGACTTCGATCTGGGCCGACAAGTTCGACAATGCAGCCGCAGTGTCCAATTTCATCGTGACCCCGCTCGGCCTGTTGTCGGGCACCTTCTATTCGGTCGACAAGCTGGCACCCGCCTTCCGCGCGGTCAGCCATGCCAACCCGTTCTTCTACATCATCTCGGGCTTCCGCTACGGCTTCCTCGGCACTGCCGATTCGCCGATCCTGATTGGCAGCATCGTGGTGCTGGCGATCGACGTGGTGCTGGCGGTGGCGTGCTACGCGTTGCTGCGTTCGGGCTGGAAGATCAAGAATTGACCCGCCGGTGGGCGGTGCTGGCGCTGGGACTGGCGCTGGCGGCCTGCAGCAAACCCGCGTCGCAACCCGTTGCTGCCCGTCAGGCACCCCAGGAGCCCTCCGTCCGGATCGCACAGGCGGGAAGTACGATCGTCGTGCCGACCGTGACCGGCAAGGGCACGGTCGCGCTGCGCGAACGCCAGCCGGTTTCGCCCGGCACGCGCGTGCGGGCGGGCGCAGCAAGCCATTATCTTCGCCTCGCTTTGCCTGCCGCCGATGCCGCGCGCGTGACGCTGGGCGCGAACGCGAAGATGACTTTCGCCGCGTTCCGCGAGGATATTGTCGTCGGTCGCGTGATTGCGATCGCGGCGCATCCCGATCCGGCGGGCGCGGTAGCGGTCGAGATCGCGCTGCCCGATGATGCGCGGTTGAAGGTGGGCCAGGCTGGCACCGCCAGCATCATCGCGAGCGGGACGAGCACGCGGTTGCTCGCCGTGCCGCCCAGCGCGGTATTCGCGCGGCAGGGAACGATGGCGCAGGTCTATGTCGTCGATCTTGCCACATCACGCGTGCATCTGCGGCGGATCACGCTCGGGGATGAGACGCCCGCAGGGATCGGCGTGCTCAGCGGATTGGCGCTGGGCGAGTGGGTGGCGCTGTCGCGCGCAGACACGCTCAAGGACGGCATGAAGATCGCGCCGATCGGCCCGCAATAAACTGTGCCCGCAACCCGAGTCGCGCGGTGTTGCACTCGGGCGTTCAGCACCGTAAAACGCGTTTCGGGCGACCGTGTGGGTCGCCTTTTGCTTTTTAAGGAGAGCGCCTGTGTCGACCCCCGCTTTGATGCCCGTGTACCCGCGTTGCGGCGTGCGCCCGGTGCGCGGCGAGGGCTGCTACCTGATTGGCGAGCAGGGCGAACGCTATCTCGATTTCGCGGCGGGGATCGCGGTCAACGCGCTCGGCCACGGCCATCCCAAATTGGTCCAGGCGATTGCCGACCAGGCGGCGACGCTGATGCACGTGTCGAACCTGTATGGCAGCCCGCAGGGCGAGCATCTGGCGCAGCGCATCGTCGACAGCTCGTTTGCCGACACGGTGTTCTTCACCAATTCGGGCACCGAGGCGGTGGAATGCGCGATCAAGACCGCGCGGCGCTATCATTATGCCAATGGCAATCCGCAGCGCACGACGCTGATCACCTTCAACAACGCCTTTCACGGGCGGACGATGGGGGCGATCTCGGCAACCAACCAGCCCAAGATGCGCGACGGGTTCGAGCCGCTTTTGCCCGGCTTCAAATATGCGCCGTTCAACGATCTCGACGCGGCGCTCGCGCTGATCGACGATACGACTGCGGGTTTCATGGTCGAGACGATCCAGGGCGAGGGCGGCGTGTCCGCTGGCACGCAGGCGTTCATCCAGGGTCTGCGCAAGGCGTGCGACGAACACGGCCTGTTGCTGGTGCTGGACGAGGTCCAGTGCGGCTATGGCCGCACTGGCAAGATGTGGGCGTATGAGCATTACGGCATCACGCCTGACATCCTTTCGTCGGCCAAGGGCATTGGCGGAGGCTTCCCGCTGGGCGCGTGCCTGGCGACGGCGGAAGCGGCCAAGGGCATGGTATTCGGCACGCACGGATCGACCTATGGCGGAAACCCGCTGGCCATGGCGGCGGGCGAGGCGGTGCTCGACGTGATGCTCGAACCCGGTTTTTTCGATCACGTAACCGCGATGGGCGACCGGTTGCGCGCCTCGATCGAGCAGATGATCCCCAATCACGACCATCTGTTCGACAGCATTCGCGGCATGGGCCTGATGCTGGGGATCAAGCTGAAGGATGCGGCGGTCGCACGCGATTTCGTCGGGCATCTGCGTGACCATCACGGCCTGCTGACGGTCGCGGCGGGCGAGAATGTGGTACGCGTGCTGCCCCCGCTGGTGATCGAGGAAAGCCACATCGCCGAGTTCGTGCAGAAGTTGAGCGACGGCGCACGCGACTATGCGGTGGCGACGGCATGAGCGGGGTAAATGGGGTGAAGATCCTCCCCGGAACGGGGAGGATCTGAGATGCGCCACTTCCTCTCGCTCTCCGATGCTGGCCCGGATGGTATCGCGGCGATGCTGGCCGATGCGCTCGATCGCAAGGCGGCGCGTGCGGGTTGGCCCAAGGGCAAGCCCGATGCCGATGCCCCGCTCGCCGGGCACACGCTGGCGATGGTGTTCGAAAAGAATTCTACCCGCACACGCGTGTCGTTCGACATGGCGATTCGTCAGCTTGGCGGGTCCAGCGTCGTGCTCGACTCGGGCACGACCCAGCTTGGGCGGGGTGAGACCGTCGCCGACACCGCACGCGTTCTGTCGGGCTATTGCGATGCGATCATGCTGCGCACCGACGACCATGCCAAGGTCGAGGAGATGGCGCAGTATGCGACCGTGCCGGTCATCAACGGCCTGACCGACAATTCGCATCCCTGTCAGATCATGGCGGATCTGCTGACGATCATCGAAGCGGGCAAGCCGTTGCCGGGGCTGAAGGTGGCGTGGCTGGGCGACGGCAATAACGTGCTTGCCTCGATCATGGAGGCGGCCGGACTGATGCAGTTCGATGTGGTCGCGGCGTGCCCGCAAGGCTTTATGCCACCCGAGAGCGATGTCGCGCGGGGCAAGGGCCGCGCGCGCGTGGTCGGCACTGCGCGCGAAGCGGTGGAGGGTGCCGATATCATCGTCACCGATACCTGGATTTCGATGGGGCAGGCGCATGCCGAGACCAAGTTGCAGGCGATGCTGCCCTATCAGGTCGATGCCGCGCTGATGGCGACCGCCAAGCCCGACGCGAAGTTCCTCCACTGCCTGCCCGCGCATCGCGGCGAGGAAGTGACGGCAGAGGTGATCGACGGCCCGCAATCGCTGATCTGGCCGGAGGCGGAGAACCGGCTGCACGCGCAAAAGTCGGTGCTGCGCTGGTGCTTTGGCCAGATCGGTTGATCGCGGCCGGTTGAGCCTTATGTAAGGCGCTGACACGCAAGTCCGTTCGCCCTGAGCTTGTCGAAGGGCCCTCCTTATCCACGATGGTCGTGCGGGGAGAGCAGGGCTTTGATAGGCTCAGCCCGAACGGATTTTATATGGACGACCTTCGCACCACCGACTCCGACCGCGCCCTCGGCTTCACCATCCCGGCGCGCCACGCGCGCGGTCGGGTCGTGCGACTCGGCCCGGTGCTCGACACGATTCTCGACGCCCACGCTTATCCCACACCGATCGAGGCGTTGCTGGCGGAGGCGCTGACGCTGGCCGCATTGATTGGCTCGACGCTCAAGGATGCGGAAGGCCAGCTCACCATGCAGGCGCAAACCCAGTCGGGAATCGTAACCCTGCTGGTGTGCGACTACAAAGGCGGCGAACTGCGCGGCTATGTTCAATATGATGCCGAACGGCTGGCATCCGCCCCGGAGAACCCAAGCCTGTTCGCGCTGTTTGGCGCTGGCTATCTCGCGATCACTTTCGATCAGGCGACGACGGGCGAACGCTATCAAGGCATCGTCCCGCTCGACGGCGATTCGCTGAGCGCGGCCGCCGAGCATTATTTCCTGCAGTCCGAACAGATCCCAACGCTCGTCCGCGTCGGCATCGATTGTGGAGGCAAGGGGAAGGACGGCAAGCGATTCGCCGGCGGCCTGCTGCTCCAGCATCTGCCGGAGGGCGAGGTCGGACGGGACCGGCTGCACACCCGGCTCGACCATCCCGAATGGGAGCATGTCGCGATCCTCGGGCAGACCATTCAGGCGGACGAGCTCTCCGACCCCGCAATTCGGCTTGAGACGCTGGTATGGCGGCTGTTCAACGAGGAGGAGACAGTGCGGCTCTATGGCGACACCGCCATCGTTCGCGGTTGCCGCTGCTCGCCCGAATATATCGCGCAGGTGCTCGGCAAGTTTCCGCCCGAGGAACAGCGCGCGATGGCGGACGAAACTGGCACGATCTTTGTCGATTGTGCCTTTTGCGCCCGTAAGTTCCCGGTGCAGGCGGCAGCGGAAATCGTTCCGTAGCCGCATTGAAACTTGCGCGCGGAACCCCAATTACGTGACGATAGCGGCGAACCTGGGTAGGCTCTGCCCGGGGCCGAGCGGGGTTGGATCGAATGGCGATATCGAAGGTCGCGCGCGCAGTGGTTGCGGCGTTGATGGTTGGCGGGCTGATCGCGGCGGCCCCGACCGCCGGGCCAACTCTGACGGCGGTTGCCCGGATCGAGCCCGGCCAATGGCAGATCAAGGAACTGGGAACCGATTCGGCCGCTCGAACCCTGTGCATTGCCGATCCGACGGTTCTGATCCAATATGGACACAGTGCGGGGCAGTGTCAGCGCTTCATCATTGATAACGAGCCGGATCTGGCCACCGTGCATTATACCTGCCCGGGCAACGGTCACGGCCGCACCACGTTCAAGATTTCGACGCCGCGCGCCTTCAATTTGGACACGCAAGGGATCGTCAGCGGCGCGCCATTCGATTATCATTACGAGGCACGCCGCATCGGGGCGTGCCCGCCCGGTGCCAGCACGGCGCGTTAAGCCGGTCTTTAGAGTCTCCCGATATACATCACGCGTGCATTTTATGGCACGCGTTTCTCCCAATTCGCCCCCTTAGGGGAACCCCTGGGTCGCTTTCGGGCGGCCCGTTTTTTATGCGCTGCTTGCGCAATGCGGGGTTGGTGACTAACTCCCTTGCATCATGACATTGGAACAGACCTCTTCGGTCGCCCCGCTGGCAGTCGTGCTGGTGTCGGGTGGCCTCGATTCGATGGTGGCCGCAGCGCTGGCGCGCGAGCAGGGCTATCGTTTGCTCGCGCTTTCGGTTGATTATAATCAGCGCCACCGAATGGAATTGGCATCGGCCCGACGCATCGCCAATGCACTCGGCGCGGTGCGCCATGTGGTGCTGCCGCTCGATCTCGCGGCATTTGGCGGCTCGGCGCTGACCGACGATATCGCGGTCCCGAAGGACGGCGTGCAGCCGGGCATTCCGATCACCTATGTGCCGGCGCGCAATACGATCTTCCTCAGCCTTGCGCTCGGATGGGCGGAGGCGGCGGGCGCGCGCGACCTGTTCATCGGGGTCAATGCGCTGGATTATTCGGGCTACCCCGATTGCCGTCCGGAATTTATTGCCGCGTTCGAAGGCTTGGCCGAACTGGCAACCAAGGCCGGGGTCGAGGGCAGTCCCTTTCGCATTCATGCGCCGCTGCAGCACATGACCAAGGCCGACATCGCGCGCGAGGCGGCGCGGCTCGGGTTGGACGCGGGGATAAGCTGGTCCTGCTATGATCCCGCCCCAGGTGGCCTGCACTGCGGCACCTGCGACAGCTGCCGACTGCGCAAAAAGGGATTTGAGGAAGCCGGCCTGCCGGATCCGACCGGCTACGCGGTCTGACGCGATGTCCTATGCCGTCAAGGAGATGTTCCTGACGCTCCAGGGGGAGGGCGTACAGGCTGGGCGTCGCGCCGTCTTCGTCCGTTTTGCCGGGTGCAATTTGTGGTCGGGACGCGAGCAGGATCGCGCGACCGCAGTGTGCCGCTTTTGTGATACCGATTTCGTCGGAACCGATGGCGCTGGCGGTGGCAAGTTCGCCGATGCCGCGGCCTTGGCGGAGGCGGTGCAGCGTTTTTGGGGCCACGGTGCCGACAGCCGCTTCGTCGTGCTGACCGGGGGCGAGCCGATGCTCCAGATCGACGATGCGCTGGTCGAGGCGTTGCACGGTGCCGCGTTCGAGATCGCGATCGAGAGCAATGGCACCCTGCCAGTCCATCCGGGAATCGACTGGGTGTGCATCAGCCCCAAGGCGGACAGCATCGTCGTCCAGCAAAGCGGCGATGAGTTGAAGCTGGTCTGGCCCCAGCCAGGAACCGATGTCGCCGCGCTGGAGCAATGGGCGTTTGCGCATCACCTGGTGCAGCCGCTTGATAGCGTCGACGCAGCGTCCAATCACGCCGCCGCGATCGACCTTGTCATGGCGCGGCCCAAATGGCGGCTGACGCTGCAAGCGCACAAGACGCTGGGCCTACGCTGACCCAGCGTCGAAGGCCGCCTTAGCGGTAGGTCAGTTCGAACGGGCCGCACTTCTTGGCAACCCATTCGTTCCGCTTCGACCAGCAAATCGAGTCCAGGCGCGGCATTGCCAGGCGGGTGTCGACGCGCACGCGGCGGGAGAAACGCTCCTCGCCCCACGGCACCAACGCGTTGCGCAACGCGTTCATCTCGGCGATCGCCACTTTGTACAGCGTGCCGCGCGGGGCGTAGGCGGCGTGCGTGGCAATCGCGCTGGCGGTTTGGCAAAAGCCATATTGCGCGGCGACCGTGGTAAAGGCGGAATAGGTGCGGGTGCCGTAACGGTCCATCGCGGAGATGCCGACCTTCGCGCCCTTGTTCGTGCGAACAAAATACTTGTTCACCGTTTCATATGCTTTTTTCAGCTCGTCCTTGTGATTTTCAAGGATGATATTGTAATTTTGGAGCGTCAGCAGTGACGGCTCGAACTTGCACTGCAACGCGGCGACGTTGAGCGCGGAGCGCAGGTTCCAAACCAGATTGGCGCGGACTTCGTCTTCTGTAGCGCCTGGCAACGATGGCAGGCCGGGCTCGTCGCCGCGCGCCGGCGGGCCGCTCATGTCATGCGACTGGAAGAAGAATTGGGCCGAGGCGGGGCCAGCAAGTGCGGCACTCGCGACAGCGGCCAGCACGGCAAGGGTACGCAACACAGTCATTCGAAGCCTCTCGTTCACACACTTTGCAATTACGGCGTTTTTTCGCGCGCCCCAACCCTAATCGCGCATCCTGCAGCGCGAGGCTACCCGCAAATGCGGTGTACCGAATGGCGGAATCGAAAAGGCCGCCCGGTCGCCCGGACGGCCTTCGATACAATCTTTCCCGAAAGGGAAGAATTACATCTTGTTCGTGGTCGTGGTCGACGTGGTGTTGGTGGTCATGGTGTCGTTCGAAACCATCGCACCGTCGTTTGCCATCGCGCCGTCGGTCGACGTCATCGTGTCGTTGGTGGTCATCGTGTCGGTCGAGTTCAGATCGGTGACCATCGTGTTGTCGGTCGTCGTCGTTTCGGTCTTCGGGGTGCATGCCGAAATGGCGATCGCAGCAACAGCGATCATCGAACCAGCAGCGATCTTGGAAATGAGTGCACGCATTGGAAAGCTCCCTAGATAATGGATTTGGTTGGCCTCGAGACCTTTAATACCCAAACCGTGGTGGACATTAGTCCGGATCGGCGCGCCCCTCAAGCCCAGTTTTCTGCCGTAGAAGAATGAGTTTGCAGAAACGCTGCGAATCGCAACGCAAGCGCCGCGTCAAAAGTTTCAAAATCGGTCGGAAGTCCCAGCATTTCCATGCTCGTCACCGCATAGTCGGCCAAGCCACAGGGCACAATTCCACTGAAATGTGAAAGGTTTGGCGAAAGGTTGACGGAAAACCCGTGCAGCGTCACCCAGCGCCGCACGCGCACGCCGATCGCACCGATCTTGGCCTCGGCCATACCGCCATCGTTGGCCAGATCGGGGATGTTGGTCCAGATGCCCACGCGTCCTGGTGCGCGAAACGCCGCAACCCCCAGATCTCCCAACGCCGCGATCACCCAGCCTTCCAGAGCGTGGACAAACTGCCGAACGTCGCGTCCGCGCCGGTTGAGGTCGAGCATAACATAGCCGATGCGTTGACCGGGCCCGTGATAGGTGTAGCGGCCGCCGCGCCCGGTCTGCACAACCGGAAAATGCGGGTCGCGCAGCTCGGCCGGGTCGGCGCTGGTGCCGCCGGTGTAGATCGGGGGATGTTCCAGCAACCACACCATTTCGCGCGCTGTGCCCGCAGCGATCGCTGCGGCGCGCGCTTCCATTTCGGCGACCGCCACCTCATAGGGAACCGGGTCTGGCGTTATGCGCCATTCGATGTCGTCAGTCCTGAAAGTCACGCCCCGGAAATGGCGTAGCTGGGCCCGCCGCGCAAGGGAGGGTTTGCAGGGAGTGGCGGGCGGCAGAGCATTGCGCTACCGCCCGATCGCGGCAATATCATGTCGTTGGATCCGGGGAGACTAGAGACGTGATCGCGACGATGAGCACCGTGTGGGACCGTACGGCCGAATTTCTCAGCGACAATCTGGCCGCGCTCACGCCGCTCGTGCTGTTCGGCATTTTCGTGCCGCTCACGCTGATCGGCAGCCTGATGCCGCTGATGGGGACTGGCGGGCAGCCTGCTGATCTTGCGCTTGGCCTGATGGTGTTGGCACTGTCGCTGGTGTCGAGCTGGGCGGGGGTGGCGATCACCGCGCTCGCGTTCGATCCGGCGGCGGGGCGTGGCGGGGCGGTGCGCGTGGCCAATCGACGGTTGTTGCCGGTGATCGGAGTTGGGCTTGTCACCTTGCTCGTCGTGCTGCTGCTCGCCGCGCCGATTTTCATCGCGTTTGCGCTGAGCGGCGTCGACATGGCCGCCTTGGCGGCAGGAAAGCCCCCGTCAGGCGAGGTCAATCAGGGCGCGTTGACCTTCGGCTCGCTCTACACCCTGTTGCTGTGCCTGATCTTGTTCTGGGGCTATGCCCGCTTTGTTGTGCTGGCCACGCCGATCATCGTGATGGAGCGGCGCGGGCTCGGCGTTTACGCGCGCTCTTTCGTGCTCACGCGCCGGATCACTTGGAAGGTCATGGGGGTGGTGTTGCTGTATGGCTGCGTATCATGGGTTGCTTCCGCTGCGGCCAAGCTGGTGTTCGGCACGGTCTTCGGGCTGCTGATCGGCGGTGAGGGGCAGTTGAGCGTTGCGACCGTGTTGACCCAAATCGCTGTGGCCGCCGTGTCGACGATCTTTTCGCTGCTGGCGGTCGCGTTCGTCGCCAAACTCTATCTTGCGGCGCGTGATGCGCGTGAGGCGATCGTCGAGGTTTCATGAAACTCAATGTGGCAGGCATCCTTCGCGATGCCTGGGCGATGGCCAAGCGGGATTCCGAACTGCTGCTCGGTATAGCGGGCGTCTTCTTGTTCATTCCCGATCTGGCAGGGGCCATTTATGTCGCTCCCGCGCCCGCTCCACCGGCGGTCGTGGATCAGACGTCGGCGGATCTCTGGCTCAAGCAACTTGGCGTATGGGGCCAGCAATATGAGTTGCTGGTGATCGTGCTCAGCCTGCTGTCGCTGTTCGGGGTGCTGGCGCTGTTCGTCGTGTATATCGACCGAGCGCGCCCGACCGTGAGCGGCGCGCTCGGCCAGGCGGGCGCGTTATTGCCGCACTATCTCTTGCTGGCGCTGGTTGTTAGCGTGCCGGTCAGCATCGGCTCGATCTTGGTCTTTCCAGGGCTGTATCTCAAGGGACGGTTGCTGCCGGTTTCGCCCGTCTTCGTCGGGGAGCGACCGATCGGCGTGTTCGCGGCGTGGCGGCGCAGCTTTGCGCTGACGCAGGGCAATGGCTTGGTGCTGATGGGCCTGGCGTTTGTACCGTTGCTGGGGGGGCGCTTGATCGCGCTGCCCTTCGAGCTGCTTGGCACTGCGCTCGATGGCGCGCCGATGGCCAATCCGGTGGTGGCTGCCGTGCTCGATGCAGGAATCGCCGGGGGGCATACGCTCGGCACCGTTGCGGCGGTGCTGATCGAGATCGCGCTTTATCGGCGGTTGAGCAGCGGAATCTGAGGCGCGCTATCGGGCGGCAGATGCCCAGTGATGCGGGGATCGGGAAAGGTCTCGATCGTCCGCTTGATCGCGACGAATCCTTGCGCGCGATAGAAGTTGAGCGCTGAGGGATGGTCGAGCGTGCAGGTGTGGACCCACACTCGATCGATCCCCTTGCGCCATCCGCGTGCCAGCGCTTCCGCCATCAGCCAGCGACCGAGCCCTTTGCCCGCCAGTTCGGGCACCAGCGCGAAATAGGAAATCTCGCATTGGCCGGCTTCGCGAAAATCGAGTTCGAGCATCCCGACCTCGATTCCGCTGCGGTCGACCACGGCATGGATCGCGACGTTGGGGTCGGCGAGAATCGCGCCGAGCGTCCGATCGTCCATCACCAGCCGCGAGAACCACAGCCACGGTGCCCCGACACGCCGGAACAACGTGCGATAGGCGTCTAAGCTCGGCGCTTCCCATGCGACCAGCCGCATCGGGGAGGCGGGCAGCGGGCGTAGCGGCGGGCGCTGCCGCATTTCCAGCGTGGTGACGATGGTCGCCACCTCATCGTCGCGAACCGCGATCAACCCCATCTTAGCGCCCCGTCATCAGGACCATGTCGCGAGCGGCGGCAAGCTCATCAGGATCGCATCGATATTGCCGCCGGTCTTCAGCCCGAACAGCGTGCCGCGATCGTACACCAGGTTGAACTCGGCATAACGCCCGCGCCATTCGAGCATTTGCGCGGTATCGGCGGCGTTGAAGGGCGTGTTCATCCGGCGTCGCACGATTTGCGGATATACGTCCAGAAAGGCGCGCCCAATGTCCTGGATAAAGGCGAAGTTCGCGGCGAAATCCCCCTCCAGATGGTCGCAGAAAATGCCGCCGACCCCGCGATGCACCTTGCGGTGCGGGATGTAGAAATACTCCTCGGCCCATTTCGAATAGCGCGCATAATAATCGTCGCCATGCGCATCGCACGCCGCGCGCATCGAGGCGTGGAATTCGGCGGTGTCCTCGGCATAGGGAATCGGCGGGTTGAGATCGGCTCCGCCGCCAAACCAGCGCTTGGTCGTGACCAGGAAGCGCGTGTTCATGTGGACGGCGGGCACGTGCGGGTTCGCCATGTGGGCGACCAGGCTGATCCCCGTGGCAAAGAAGCTCGGGTCTTCGGCGGCACCGTGGATCGATTTGGCGAACTCGCCCTCGAATGCTCCGCCCACGGTCGAGACGTTGACGCCGACCTTTTCGAACACCTTGCCCTTCATCACCCCGCGCACGCCGCCACCGCCATCGCCGCCATTGGGGTCGGCGCGGTCCCACTGGGTGTAGTCGAAGCTCGCCTCCGATCCGGCTTCCCGTTCGATCGCGACGAATTCCGCACAGATCAGGTCGCGCAAATGCTCGAACCAGTGGCGGGCGGCGGTTTGTTCTTGGTCCAGGTCCATGGGGGATGTTGTGGCGAGGGATGGCGGCCAAGTCGAGATGCGAAAATCCTCCCCGCGACGGGGAGGATCAAGCAGGCCAGCCGTTGGTCTGCCGTAGTGCCTCGGCCAGCGCGATGCCTGTCGCCACCGCAATGTTGAGCGACCGCATCCCCTCGGCCAAGGGGATGCGGACGGCCATGTCAGCGCGCGCATGCACCGCATCCGGCACGCCGCTGCCTTCGGACCCCATCAGCAAAACGTCGTTCGGCTGAAAAACGGCGGTGTCGAGGCGCACCCCGCCGCGCGTCGTCAGCAGCACGATTCGCCCGGGCACCTGGCGTTCGAACGTCGCCCAGTCGAGGTGGCGGTGGACGTCCACGACCCCGGCATAATCCATGCCCGAGCGGGCGAGGGCCTTCTCGCTCCAGGTAAAGCCGGTTGGCTCGATGACGTCGACCGGCGTTCCCAGACAGGCACCAAGGCGCAGAATGGCACCGACATTTCCGGCGATTTCGGGCTGGTAGAGAGCAATACGCATAACCAGCGTCCCTACTCCGAAAATGCTGTTGGCAAAACACCGTCGCGCCGTCTAACAGAACGCTCAAGCTTCCCCAGCAGAGGGAGGGCGTTCAGGCGTGACCCACACGTCGTTCTTGTGAGGGTGGCGTTGTCGGATTTTTCGTCGTGCCGTGTTTCGACACGGTGCGCGAAGTACAAGGGCAAGTGAATGGCAAGCGGAAACACCCTGGAAGTTCCCCGGCAGGATGAACCCCATCATGACGGCGAACCACGCCGCCGCGACTTTCTGAACATCGCGGCCGTTGCGGCTGCGGGTGTCGGCGGGATCGCGATCGTGGTGCCGCTGATCAACCAGATGAACCCCTCGGCCGACGTGCTGGCGCAATCCACCACCGACGTCGATCTGTCGAAGATCGAAGCGGGGCAGGGCATCGTTACCTCCTTCCGCAAGCAGCCGCTGTTCGTCCGCAACCTGACCCCGGCCGAAATCGCCGAGGCCGACAAGGTCGACATCAAGACGCTGCGCGACCCCGAAACGCTCGCACAACGCACGCGCGGCCAGAAGAACTGGCTGATCACGCTGGGCGTTTGCACGCATCTCGGCTGTATTCCGCAGGGCATTACCAGCGGCGAGGATCGCGGCCAGTTCGGTGGCTATTTCTGCCCCTGCCACGGTTCGCAATACGACACGGCGGCGCGCATCCGCAAAGGACCGGCACCGAAGAACCTGTTCGTGCCGGAGTATAAATTCACGTCGCCAACGACGGTTACGGTGGGTTGAGGATAGAGATATGAGCTTCCCCTGGGCCAAGCAGTACGAGCCGAAATCGGGCTTCACCAAGTGGATCGATGAGCGGCTGCCGCTTCCCCGGTTCGTTTATGGCGCGGTCGGCGCGGGCTATCCCGTGCCGCGCAACCTCAATTATTTCTGGAACTTCGGCGTGCTCGCGGGCGCGGCACTCGCCATCCAGATCGTCACCGGCATCGTGCTGGCGATGCACTATGCCGCCAATGGCGGCGTGGCGTTCGACTCGGTCGAACATATCATGCGCGACGTGAATGGCGGCTGGTTCCTGCGTTATGCGCATGCCAACGGCGCCTCGATGTTCTTCGTCGTGGTCTATATCCACATCTTCCGCGGGCTGTTCTACGGATCGTACAAGGCCCCGCGCGAGATGATCTGGTTGCTCGGCGTGGTCATTTTCCTGCTGATGATGGCGACGGCGTTCATGGGTTATGTGCTCCCCTGGGGGCAGATGAGCTTCTGGGGTGCGCAGGTTATCACCGGCTTCTTCTCGGCGATCCCGGTGGTGGGCGACACCATCCGCATCTGGCTTCTGGGGGGATATGCCCCCGATGACGCTGCGCTCAACCGCTTCTTCTCGCTGCATTACCTGCTGCCGTTCGTGATCGCTGCGGTCATCATCCTGCACATCTGGGCGCTGCACATTCCGGGTTCGAACAACCCGACCGGCGTCGACGTGAAGGGCGAACAGGACACCGTTCCGTTCCACCCTTATTACACCGCCAAGGACGGCTTCGGGCTCGGCGTGTTCCTGTTCATCTTTGCCGCACTCCTGTTCTTCGCGCCCAACAGCCTTGGCCACCCGGACAATTATATCCCGGCCAACGCGCTGCAGACCCCGGCGCACATCGTGCCCGAATGGTATTTCTGGCCGTTCTACGCGATCCTGCGCGCCTTCACGGTCGATTTCATCGGCATTCCGGCAAAGCTGCTCGGCGTGCTGGCGATGTTCGGGTCGATCCTGCTGCTGTTCTTCCTGCCCTGGCTGGATTCGTCGCCGGTGCGCTCGGCCAATTATCGTCCGCTCTATCGCATCTTCTTCTGGGTGCTGGTGGCCGATGTGCTGGTGCTCGGCTGGTGTGGCGGTTCGCCTGCGACGCCGCTTTATGTCATCATCAGCCAGATCAGCGCGGCCTATTATTTCGCGCACTTCCTGATCATCATCCCGATCATCTCGCGGGCAGAACGCCCGACGCCGCTGCCAAACTCGATCACCGAGGCGGTGCTGGCGAAGAAGGGTGGCACGTCACCGGCGCATACCGCACTCAGCGGTAGCGCGGTCCCGGCCGAATAAGGGGCATTACGAGCAATGGTTCGCGCAATCGCAATTCTCATCGGTGCCGGCTTCGTTGCCGTACTGTCCTGGGCGCTGTTCTGGTCGATCCAGGGGGTCGTCACCGATCCCCCGGCTCCGACGGCGGTCGACGAATTCCATCTCCACCCCAAGGAGGTCGAGCTCGCATCGAACGGCTTCTTTGGCACCTATGACCAGCGCCAGCTCCAGCGCGGGCTGCAGGTGTATAAGGAAGTCTGCGCCAACTGCCATTCGCTGAAACATGTCGCTTTCCGCGACCTGACTCAGCTCGGCTATACGCCCGCGCAAGTGAAGAAGTTCGCGGCGGACTGGTCGGTCAAGGCCAAGCAGTTCGATCCGAAATCGGGCGACACCACCGAGCGCCCGAACCTGCCATCGGATTATTTCCCGACCGTTTATTATCCCGGCACCGGCAATCCGCCAGATTTGTCGCTGATCACCAAGGCGCGGCATGACGGCCCGGCCTATGTCTATTCATTGCTGACCGGCTATGGACCGCAACCGGCCGCTTTGTTGAAGAAATTCCCCGATGCCAAGCTGCCGGACGGGCTGTACTTCAACCCGTATTTCGCGAACCTCAACATCGCGATGCCGCCGCCGCTGTCGCAGGATGGGCAAGTCACCTATCTCGACGGCACCAAATCGACCGTCGATCAGAATGCCAAGGACGTCGCGGCATTCCTGACCTGGGCTGCCGAGCCAAACCTGCCGACGCGGCACGCTTACGGTCTGGCGGTGCTCGGCTTCCTGCTGTTCTTCTGCATCCTGGCGTACGGCGCGTATCAAAACATCTGGCGCGATATCAAGCACTGAGCCATGGACGTCGCCCCGGCCCTGGTGTCGGGGCGGCTCCGCGCGGTGCGGGGCGGCGGTTCCCACCCGGGCCGAGCGGCTCCGGGGCGACGAGGATGCTATGGCCGAGAATGACGATCTGAAGGCGCTGATCCGCACCATCCCGGATTTCCCAAAGCCCGGCATCCAGTTTCGCGACATCACCACTTTGCTGCTTGATGCTGCGGGTTTTGCCAGCGCGATCACGCGGATGGCAGCGGCCACGCGCGGCCCGGTCGATCTGGTCGCCGGGATCGAGGCACGCGGCTTCATTTTTGCAGCAGCTCTCGCCGCGCCGCTGAACGCCGGCGTGCTGTTGATCCGTAAGGACGGCAAGCTGCCCGGCGCAACCATCGCCGAGGATTATGCGCTCGAATATGGCACCGATCGCATTGCCCTGCATGAAGACGCGCTCGTGCCGGGGCAGCGTGTATTGCTGGTCGATGACCTGATCGCCACCGGCGGAACTGCGCGTGCAGCGGTACGGCTATTGCGCAAGGCGGGCGCGGTGGTCGAGCAGACCCAGTTTCTGGTCGATCTGCCCGATCTGGGCGGTGCGGATGCGCTGCGCGGCGATGGGATCATGGTCGATTCGCTGATCGCCTTCCCCGGCCACTGAGCGCGGGCGAAAGGAACCAAAGGCGGGCGATCGGGTTGATTGGGTAACGCCGCGCCAGCCAGAAGGGCGCGTCCTCGATCAAGGACTCGCTTCCATGTCCCTCATGAAACTCTCGCTCGCCGCTGCCGCCCTCGTTTCGCTGGGGGGCCTTTCGGCCTGTGCCGATGATTACGGCTATTCGGGGGTCTCGGTCGGCTACGGCGCGAGCGCATGGGACCCCTATTATGGTGGTTATCGCGCCGATCCCTATTGGGGTTGGTATGGCGATTATTATTATCCGGGCTCGGGCTATTATGTCTACGATCGCCAGAATGTCCGCCATCGCTGGAACCCCGAGCAACGCGGTTATTGGCAAAGCCGCAATCAGCGTTGGCATAACGACCATCGCGAGATCCGTCCGATGTGGCGCGACTACGGGGTTCCGGGTCGTCCTGGCGGCGGTGGACGCGGCGGCCGTGGGGGACACGGCGGGCATCGCTGAACCCCGGCGCGTGATTGCGTGAACGCTATACAGTCGGACGCGTACGGATCAGCCCGATCGAAGTGAAGGTCATCACCGGCACGTCATGCTGGTTGAACACCGTCATCTTGCTGCGGAAGCTGCCCATTTCGGGGCGGCTTTGCGAGGCACGCTTGTCGATAATTTCGGTCTCGCAACGCAGCGTGTCGCCGGGATAGACCGGTTTCAGCCAGCGCAATTCGTCGATGCCGGGCGACCCCAGCCCGGCCTGATCGTTGGCCTTCAGGTTTTCGACGACCATCGCCATCGTCATCGCGCAGGTGTGCCAGCCGCTCGCCGACAACCGCCCGAAATGGGTTTGGGCAGCGGCCTCGTCGGACAAGTGGAACGGTTGCGGATCATAGGCCTTGGCAAAGGCCGTAACTTCGTCGCGCGTGACGTCGTACCGGCCGAACGACGCCTTGCTGCCGACGACAATGTCTTCAAAATATTGCATGCCGACAGTGTCTAGCGCGCCGCCGGAGATGGCAAGCCCTTACTTGGTGGCAGCGGTCTGCAACGCGGCATGGAACGGCGCGTCATCTCCGTCCAGGCCCGTGTCGGCCGGCAGCCCGAGCAAATCGCGCATGAGGGGCGCGATGTCGACATTGTCGAAGGCGGGCAAAGAGCCGAGCGGCCTGATCGCCGGTCCGCTCGCCACGAACAACGCCGCCATTTCAGGTGCTGCATTGTCATAGCCGTGCGTTCCGCCGTCGGGAGCGTCCTTGGTTGCCGCAGTCTTGTTGAGCAGCCAGCCGGTTTCCGCCAGGCAAAAATAGGGCGGGATGCGCGGGTTCGTGCCATAATGCAGCCGCGCCGGGATCTCGCTTTTGCGCCAGCAGTCATAATGCGCGTGGTGGCCGAGCAGCGCCTTTTCCAGTGCGACCTCATGGCCGGGCACGGGGTAGAAACTGGCGAACGGACCGGCCTCGAACTGGCGATAATCGGCGGGGTTGGCGACGGTGTCCATCGCGATGGTGCGTCTTGCACTGGTCCCGGCCATGCCATGGTCCGCGACGACGACGATGTTGGCAGGTTGGCCGAGGGTTTTCAGTCCGGAGACCAGCGCGCCGATCTGCGCATCGACCTTTGCGACCGCCGCAGTCGTTTCGGCGGCATCCGGACCATAAGTGTGCCCCGCACTGTCTACAGTATCGAAATAGAGCGTCAGGAAGCGCGGACGCGTTGCTGCGGGACGTCGAAGCCAGTCGAGCACGCCCGCGACGCGCTGCTCGCCAGGCACCGCCATGTCGAACGGCCACCAATCCTCAGGCCGGACGCCGCCGGTCGGGTCGCCATGGCCACCTTTCGTCGTGCCGCCCCAGGCGACGTTCGAACCCGGCCAGAACAGCGTCGCGCTGCGCACTCCGCTGCGCTCGGCTGTGACCCACAAGGGCTCGGCTTCGTTCCACCAGAACGGGTCCTTGGAATTTTCCATCGTGAAGGTCACGCCCGGCCGCGCGACATCCTCCATCGAATTCGACACGATGCCGTTGCGATCGGGCCGCAGCCCGGTGACGAGCGTCCAGTGATTGGGGAAAGTCTTGGACGGGAAGGACGGGCGCATCGCCGCGCTGATGCCGCTTGCCGCCAGCGCATCGAGATTGGGCGTCACCCCGCGCGCACGGTAATCGGGGCGGAAACCGTCGATCGAGATGAGAATGGTGACCGGCGCGCGCGTTTCCGTCTGCGCGACGGTCGCTGGCTTGGGGCCTGAAATGGGGGCCGTGACGCATGCCTGCAGGGCGGCGCACAAGGCGGCGGCGAAGATCCGGGTTGTCCAGCGCATGTGCATCCCCTGCGATAGAATTGCGTCGGCGCTATGACAGCACATAGCGCCTGGGCATAGGGTGGCCCTGCACCCCGCCCACGAGGCCCCGGACATGCTTTGTCACAATGCGGACAGCGGGTGGCAAGGTGGGTTCCCTAAATATTTCCTCATCCGCCTGACGCTTTGAGGAATTTGCCATGTCTTTGCTGAAATATGCCGCGCTTGCGATGACGCTTGCCGCTGCTCCCGCCGCCGCGCAGTCGCTTTCCGATACGCATGAAATGCGTTGGGCACCCGTGGGCAAAATCCCGGCGGTAACCTACCACCCGATCAAGCGCGGGTGCGAGCAGCGCACCGCCCCGATCCATCTCTCGGGCAAGACGCAACTGGCTCCGGCACCAGCGGCCGAAGGCTGCGTCCAGGTGATCGCCAGCGCCGACCGCCGCGACCAGCGCAAGGCGATCGACTGACCCACTTGCCTGCAGCAAGGGCGAAGTGGCGGCACCGGGGAGCAGGGCTCTCCGGTGCCGCTTTCGCATTCAATGCCCGAGCGAGACCTTGGCGAACAGGCTGAAGCTCAGCGGGAAGCGGCCATAAGCCGCGTCCAGAATGGCAGGCTTGTCATAGATGCCGACCGCGCCGCCGAGCGCGAGATCGAACGGCCCCACAAAGCGCAGGCGATAAGCATAGCCGCTCTCGAGCTTGCTCACCCTGACCTTGCGATCGTGCAGCGGATCGAGCGGGTTCGGGAACAGCTCGTCATTCGCCACATTTTCCGCGCGGGCGAACAGCGTGTGGTGGCGGTCAATGTCCCAATTGGCCTCGGCCAGCCATGCCGTCAGCACGCGCCCGGGCAATTTATGCTTGTTGGAGAAAGCGAGCAGGGCGGACACGCCGTGTGCGGCATATTGCACGCTCGCCGTGGTGCGCGCTTCGTTGCGAAAGGCTTCCAACTGTTCGGGGCTTTTCAGCCAGCCATGGCTGACTTGCACCGCCCAGGCGGGAGAGGGTGTCCAGGTCGCGCGCACGCTCCACGAATCGAGACCCGGCTGCTCGATATTCCAGCGATATTGGTCGGGCTCACGCCCCCGAAAGCCTGACGCCTCGATCTGCCAGCGCGCCGTGCCATAGCCCGCCGTCACCACGCCGTAGCTGATATGCGTGCTGTCGAACCAATGGTGCGTGATCGGGCTGAGCGGCTGATATTGCGCGGAGGTGCGGTGCATGAAGGCCGATGGCCCGAGCGCCGGCTCGGCCACAGGGCCGCCATAGAGGAACAGGCTGCCGCGCGCGGTATCGACATCGAGCCGCGCCGCCAGTTCCATGAACAGATCGTGCGGGTGCTGGCGATCGGTCAATTGCGTGGTGCCGTTGGCGGTTTCGCCGGTGGCGAAGAGGTTGGGATAGCCCTTCGCCCCCATTGCGGGCTCCAGACTCATCATCGACCGCAATTGCAACCGCACGCCGCCGAAATCGCGTGTGCCGGTGAGCATCGCCATCGAACCGACGAACGTCTCCTGATCGCCGCGCGGGCCACCCTGGTTGGTGTACACGCCGAACGCATAACCGTGCAGCATCACCATCCAGTCGCCCGTCGCGAGATGCAGACCCTTCATCGCGCCGTCATTGCCGGGATTGCGCGCGGTGTCCGAGCCATCGGCATAGCTGTGGTCGGCTGGGCCCATTGCCATGCCGGGCATGTCGGGCATGGAATGACCGTGATCCCCTTGGGGCTGCGGGGCGGGGGGCATGGCCATCGGGGGTGCTGGAACGCTGTCGTCCGTCTTCCCCGGCGCAGGCCGGGGCCCAGTCTCGGAGGTGGTCATAGGAGAGGACAGCGCTTCCTTATCGGCCGCCCGCTCCTGGGCCCCGGCCTGCGCCGGGGAAGGTAGTGGGGGAGAAGGGGGCGTGGATTGTGCGGTAGGCGTGCGCACCGCCGGGTGCGCGTGTTTCACCACCGGCTTGGGTTTCGCCTTGGGCTTTGGCTTGGCGGGCATCGGCATATCCATCTTCATGCCGGGCATCATTTGCGCAAAAGCAGGTGCGGGCAGCAGCGCGGACAGCGCGCAGCCCGCGATCAACATCGATCGGGTCATCGGAAAATCCTCAACGGGGAAAGCATGATGGCGGGCGCAGGGGCCCGCCGGGTCACGCGTTCCGACGCGGAGGAGGAAGTGCGGGGGGTGAGCCGCTTTCTGGAGCGAAAGCGGTCGCCACGATGCGGCGCGGAACCGCCGCCATCACGCCGGGCGCATCAACGCCGCGCGAGGCGAGGCTGGCGGGGGGAATGCAGCCGATGCAGATATGCGGAGCGGTTGCGGGATCGCTCTGGCGCGGCATGTGGTGTGCGCCGTGCACCACCGGCGCGGCCACGCTTGCCTCATGGCACGACTGCCCATGCGCCACCGCCGGTACGGCAAAGGCTGCCAGCAGCAGCGCGAGGAGCAGGCGGACGAACATCGCGGTGACCCTAGGCCGCACGCCCGCCGCCCACAAGATCAGACGTTGAAGCGGAAATTCAGCACGTCGCCGTCATGGACGACATACTCTTTGCCCTCCTGGCGCAGCTTGCCGGCGTCGCGCGCACCGGTTTCGCCGCCGAGCGTGACATAATCGTCATAGGCGATCGTCTCGGCGCGGATGAAGCCGCGCTCGAAATCGGTGTGGATCTCGCCCGCTGCCTGCGGGGCCTTGGCACCGGCATGGACGGTCCAGGCTCGCGCTTCCTTGGGGCCGACGGTGAAGAAGGTCAGCAGCTTGAGCAACCGGTACCCCGCGACGATCACGCGCGACAGGCCGGTTTCGGTCAGCCCGAGTTCGGCGAGGAATTCGCCGCGTTCATCGGCCTCCATTGTGGCGATCTCGGCCTCGATCGCGGCGGAGACGACGACGGCTTCTGCCCCCTCGGCCTTGGCCTTCTCGAACACGCGCGCCGATTGCGCATTGCCGTTGGCGGCGCTCGCTTCCTCGACATTGCAGACATAGAGCACCGGCTTGGCGGTCAGCAATTGCGCTTGTTTGAAGGCGCGGGCTTCGTCTTCGTCCTTGGGCACGGTCAGCCGCGCGGGCTTGCCTTCGCGCAGCAGGTCGAGCGCTTGGCCCAGCACCGAGGCGGCGACCTTGGCCTCCTTGTCGCCCTGCGTCGCCTTTTTCAGCAAATTGGGGACGCGCTTTTCAAGGCTCTCCAGGTCGGACAGCATCAATTCGGTCTCGACCGTCTCGGCATCGGCGATCGGATCGACCTTGCCCTCGACATGGGTGACGTCGTCATCCTCGAAGCAGCGCAGCACATGCACGATCGCATCGACTTCGCGGATGTTGCCGAGGAACTGGTTGCCGAGGCCCTCGCCCTTGGAGGCGCCGCGCACCAGCCCGGCAATGTCGACAAAGCCCAATTGCGTTTCGATGATCTTCTGCGATCCCGCGACCGCGGCGAGCTTGTCGAGCCGGGGGTCGGGCACCGCGACGTTGCCGACGTTCGGCTCGATCGTGCAGAACGGATAGTTCGCCGCCTGCGCCGCCGCGGTCTGCGTCAGCGCATTGAACAGGGTGGACTTGCCGACATTGGGCAGCCCGACGATTCCACAGCGAAAACCCATGATGATCCTTGAAGCACGATATGTGTGATGCGCCGCCGATACGGCGTCCGGCGCCGGAATGCCAGAGCGACGCCCTTACCAGCGATAGTTGAAGCTGACGCTCACCCGCTCGCTCTTGGCGGTGCCTGGCGCGACTTCGTGGCGCAGCCAGCTTTCCCACAGGAACACGCTGCCCGCCTGCGGCTCGACATAGACGAAGGGTTTCAGCATTTCGGGCGCATCGTCGCGCCGCGTTGGGGCCGCCATCATCATCGGCAGACGCGGGTCTTCCAGTTTGAGCGCACCCGCGCCCTCCGGCACGACGATATAGACCGTGCCCGAAATCACGCTGTGCGGGTGGACATGCCCCGAATGCATCCCGCCTGGTTTCAGGACGTTCACCCACAAGCTGTCGAGTTTCAATTTGCGGTCGTTCAGGTCGAACGCGCAGTCTTCGGCGAACTTGGCGACATGCTTGTTGAGCAGCTTGACCAGATCGGCAAAGGCCGGGTCGCGCATCGGCAAATCGTTGAGCGAGGCGTAGGAGGTGTAGCCGCGATAGCCATGCGCCTTGGACCAGGCGCGCCCGGCACGGTCATCCTCAGCCAGCGCCTGGCACGAGCGATCGAGATCGGCGACCAGCGCGGCGTTCTTCAACTTGCCTTCGTAGAATGGCGTCGCGAACAGCGTGCGCACGGTCATTTGGAATCTCCCAGTCGCAGCGCGACATCGCTCATGAAACGGCCATCATCGCCCTTGGCCAGCCACGGGGCCTCCGCGCCGATCGCGCCGAGCAGATCGGCGAGCGGCTCCATCTCGGCCTTGGCGTAATTGCCGAGCACATAGGGGCTGACCTTGTCCTTATGGCCGGGGTGGCCGATGCCGATGCGCACGCGGCGGAATTCGTTGCCGATATGCGCCTCGGTCGAGCGCAAACCATTGTGCCCGGCGGTGCCGCCGCCGGTCTTCACTTTCACGCGAAACGGATCGAGGTCGAGCTCGTCATGGAAGACGGTGACGTCGCCGGTATCGAGCTTGTAGAAGCGCATCGCTTCGCCGACGCTGCGGCCGCTATCGTTCATGAAGGTCGCGGGTTTGAGCAGCAGGATTTTCTCGGAGCCGATCCGGCCCTCCTGCGTCCAGCCCTGAAACGCCTTTTTGACGGGGCCGAAGCTGTGCAGTTCGGCGATGATATCCACCGCCATGAAGCCGACATTGTGGCGGTTGAGCGCATATTGCGCGCCGGGATTGCCCAGGCCGACCCAGATTTGCATTCAAGACTCCCTCTCCCCTCCGGGGAGAGGGTAGGGGAGAGGAGCCGTCATCCGCGCTTGCGCGCGGTTCAGCCCCTCTCCCAACCCTCTCCCCGCCAGCGGGGAGAGGGCTTTGTCCTCCATTACTCGGCGGTGTCGCTCTCGGCGGCCTGCGCCTCAGCAACAGCTGCGTCCGCTTCTTCGTCGGCAACCGTCGGCACCGTCGGCGGCACGATCGTCGCGATGGTGAAGTCGCGGTCGGTGATCGCCGGGGTCACGCCCTTGGGCAGCTTCACGTTCGAGATGTGGATCGAATCGCCGATCTCGCGGCCAGCCAGCGAGATGGTGATGTCGTCGGGGATCTCGGCTGCGTCGCACACCAGTTCCAGCTCGTGCTGGATGATGTTGAGCACGCCCTTGCCGGTCTTGATGCCGGGGGCTTCTTCCTCATCGGTGAACACGACGGGGACGCTGACGTGCACGGTAGTGTGCGCGCCGATGCGCAGGAAGTCGGCATGGACCGGACGCTCGGTGACGGCGTCGAAGGATACGTCCTTCGGCAGGGTACGAACCTGCTGGCCATCGACTTCGATCATCACAACCGAATTCATGAAGTGACCCGTCATCAGGAGACGCATCAGCGCCTTTTCCTCGACGTGGATCGACTGGGGATCTTGCTTGTTGCCGTAGATCACGGCGGGGACGCGGCCTTCGCGACGAAGCAAACGGGAGGCTCCCTTGCCAACCTGTTCGCGCGTCTCGGCTGCGAGCTCCAATTGGTCGCTCATTGCATTACTCCGATATGCGTGTGTGTGGTTTTCGGCCAGGCCTCCAGGGATGACCCTGACCGAAGCGCGGCGCTATAGGGGAGGGCGGGGTAAAGCGCAATATGCTGGATATCATCTCCCTCTCCCACCGGGAGAGGGAAGGGGCCCGCGCCGAAGGCGTGGGAAGGGTGAGGGTGAGGATGAGGCGCGCGTTCGCCAAGTCACCCTCATCCGGCGCTACGCGCCACCTTCTCCCAACGGGAGAAGGATTTACTCCACCCGCTCGACCTTCAGCCCGCGGTTGCGCAGCAATTCCACGACCGATCCCGGCCCGACCAGATGCCCGGCGCCGACCGCCACGAACACGCGGCCCGGCCGCGCCATCCGTCGCACGATCAAGGTCGCCCAGCGCGCATTGCGGTCGGCGAGCAGCGCCTTGCCGATCGCCGGATCGCGCCGCAACGGGGCGATGGTCGCGGCGAGCGCGGCTTCATCGCCCGCCGCCCACGCCTTGAACAAGTGCGCATAGCCGCGCGCGGCATCCTGCGCATCGATCGCGGCCTGCACCAGCAGCACGCGCTGCGCCGCGCCGGGCAGACGATCGAACAGCCGCAATTGCCCGTCGCGCGTCTCCAGCGCGCCGATCGCCTTGCCAGCGAAACGCCGCGTGAGCACGGGCTCGACACCCTCGGCTGCGCTTGCTTGCTCGGCATGCCCTGCGCCCGCGGTGATCGTGAGGGCTGCCGCCCAGGTCTTGAGTCCGTCGAGATCCGCCGCCGATTGGCCCGCGACCGCCATGCCGCGCGCGAGCGTCGCACGGTCGGCCACGGGAACGCGCGCAGCGATCGGCGGCAAGCCCGGCTGCTCGGCCAGCGCAACGAAGTGCGCGCGCGCCGCCGCCGGGTCGGCAGGCGGCACTTCCAGGATCAGCGTGTCCGCCGCATCGATCGCGCGCGCGACGGCGGGCGTCTGCCAGTCGACGCCGGGCGGCAGCGCGTGGATCGTCCCGAACAGCCAGATCGTGGTGTCGGCATCGCCCACGCGCCACAGCGCCGGATGCGCCTTGGTCTCGGGCGCTCGCGCGCAGGTGCAAAGCCCCAGCGCCAGCCCGAGACCAAGCCATCGCCGCTTCAATAGCGGACTCGCTCGGCCACCAGATGATGCTTGGCGAGATAGGCCTGCACGCTGTCCTTGCCCGCCAAATGCCCCGCGCCGACCGCGATGAACACGGTGCCCGGCGTCTTCAGCCGGTTGTCGATCCAGTCGGCCCAGCGCGCGTTGCGATCCGCCAGCAGCACTTTGTAGAGATTGGGCTGGCTGCTCAAATCCTCGTTCATCAGCGCGCTCAAGCCCTCGGCATCGCCCGCCTTCCAGCGATCGAGCATGGCGTTGATCGTCGCATCGAACTTGTCGATTTCCTTTGCGCTCGAGATGAGGAAGGCGATCTGGTCGGCTTGCGGCAGAGTGTGGAAAAAGCCGAGCTGCTGCTCCAGCGTCTCCAGCCCCGAGACCGGTTTGCCCGATGCCGTAGCTGCAGCATTCAGCGCGACTTCCACCCCCTCGGCGGCGTTGAACCCGGATTTCTGCAATTCGATCTGCGCCAGCGTAACCGCGGCAAACCACGGCTCGAACCGGTCGAACGCGGTTTCGGGGAAGCCGAGCTTGGCCATCGCCGCAGCATAGACCTTGCGGTCCTCGGCGCTCAGTTTCTGCGTCAGCGGCTTGCCGGTCGCGTCCATCGCCAGCGGCTCGATCACCGCCTTGGCCTGTTCGGGGCTGGGCAGTGGAATTTCGAGCACCAATTGCCCGCTCGCATCGAACGCCTTGCGCACCGCCGAATCGAACCAGCTAAGCTGCGGCTTCAGTGCGTGGATCGTGCCGAACAGATAGATCGTCGTGTCCTTGTCCTTCACCACCCACAGCGCCGGGTCGGCGGGGATGGTGGTGGCGGCGGGTGCCGGGGCGGGCACCTGCGCGATCGCGGGTGTCGCCAGCAGCAGCGCCAGCATGGCGGATACGGTCTTGATCGTCTTCATGCACATTCCCAAACAGTGTCGCTGAGCGTCAGGCACTCCCCATATCGTGATCGCAGCGTCGAGAGAATGGTTGCTTGGGCGGCGGCGTTGGGACCTGCTCGCAGCGCGCGGTTGAATTTCCCGCCGCGCTGCGCCAAAGCCCGCGGCGTGACCCAACCGCTCAGCTTCCAACGCATGATCCTTACGCTCCATGAGTATTGGAGCCAGCACGGCTGCCTGATTCTGCAGCCTTATGACATGGAGATGGGGGCGGGGACCTTTCACCCGGCGACGACGCTGCGCGCGCTCGGCCCCGAGACGTGGAACGCCGCCTTCGTCCAGCCGTGCCGCCGCCCGACCGATGGCCGCTATGGCGAGAACCCCAACCGGCTGCAGCATTATTACCAATATCAGGTGATCCTGAAGCCGAGCCCGCCCGATTTGCAGGCGCTCTATCTCGGCAGTCTCGCCGCGATCGGCATCGATCCGCTGGTCCACGATATCCGCTTCGTCGAGGATGATTGGGAGAGCCCGACGCTCGGTGCCTGGGGGCTGGGTTGGGAAGTGTGGTGCGACGGCATGGAAGTGACGCAGTTCACCTATTTTCAGCAAATGGGCGGCTATGACATGAAGCCCGTCGCGGGCGAGCTGACCTACGGGCTCGAACGCCTAGCCATGTATATCCAGAACAAGGACAGCGTGTACGATCTGGCGTTTAACGACGCCGGCGTCAGCTATGGCGACGTATTCCACGAGAATGAGGTCGAGATGTCGACCTGGAATTTCGAAGTGGCCGATACCGACAGCCTGTTCGACCAGTTCAAGAAGCATGTCGCCGAATGCGAGAATTGCCTCGGCAAGCAATTGCCGATCCCGGCCTATGAGCAGGCGATCAAGGCCAGCCACATCTTCAATCTGTTGCAGGCGCGCGGTGTCATCTCGGTGGCGGAGCGCCAGGCCTATATGGGCCGCGTCCGCGATCTGGCGAAGGGCGCATGCGGCGCGTGGATCGCGCACAACACCGCCAAATGGGAAGCGCGCTTCCCGGGATGGGCAGCATGAGCAGCGTAGTGCATTTCTCCCTCCTCCCGTGGGAGAGGGAAGGGGCCCGGTCGGCGCAGCCGAGTGGGAAGGGTGAGGGCGAGAGCGCTCACCGTATCACCCTCACCCTCCCACCGCTGCGCGGCGGGCCCCTCCCTCTCCCGATGGGAGAGGGACGATGACCGACTTTTTGCTTGAGCTGCGCTCCGAGGAAATTCCTGCGCGGATGCAGGATCGTGCGCGCGAGGATCTCGCCAAGCTGTTCACCGCCGAGATCGCCAAGAGCGGCCTCACTGCCAGCGAGATCGTCACCTACGCTACGCCCCGCCGCCTGACGCTGATCGCGCGCGGCTTGCCGCTCGAGACGGCGGCGGTGTCGGAAGAGACCAAGGGCCCCAAGGCCTCCGCCCCGCCGCAAGCGCTCGAAGGTTTCCTGCGCAAGACCGGCCTCACGCGCGAACAACTGGTCGAGCGCGACGGCGTGCTGTTCGCGATTGTCGACAAGCCCGGCCGTGCGACCAGCGCGGTGCTGGCCGAGGCGATCCCGGCGATCATCCGCGCCTTCCCATGGCCCAAGGCGATGCGCTGGGGTGCCAGTTCGACCACGATGGAATCGCTGCGCTGGGTGCGCCCGCTGCAAGGCATCGTCGCCTTGTTCGGGGAGGATGTAGTGCCGGTCGAGATCGCTGGCGTGCAGGCAGGTGCCGCCACGGTCGGCCATCGCTTCCACCATCCTGGCGTCATCACGATTGGTTCGGCCGACGATTACGTCGAGAAACTGCGCGCCTGCCATGTCATCGTCGACCAGGCCGAACGCCGCCAGATCATCGCGCTCGGCGCGACGATGGCCGCGCGCAAGGCGGGGCTGGAACTGGTGCAGGACGAAGGGCTGCTGACCGAGAATGCCGGCCTCACCGAATGGCCGGTGCCGTTGCTCGGGCGCTTCGAGGAGTCCTTCCTCGCCGTGCCGCCCGAAGTGATCCAGCTCACCGCGCGCGTGAACCAGAAGTATTTCGTGTGCCGCGATGCGTCGGGCGCACTGGCGAACGCCTTCGTCTGCACCGCCAATATCGATGCGGCGGATGGCGGCGCGAAGATCGTCGAGGGCAACCGCAAGGTGCTGGCCGCGCGCCTGTCCGACGCGAAATTCTTTTGGGAAGAAGATCAGTTCGTATTTGCTGATTCCGAGCGCAAGGTTGTCGAACGTCGCAAGAAGCTCGACGAACTGCTACCCAAGCTCGAGCAGATTGTGTTCCACGAAAAATTGGGCACGGTCGCGGATAAGGTCAAGCGTGTAGTAAAGTTGGCGCTGTGGCTTGTTGACGCGGATGTCGTGAAGCCGATCGAGGATTCGCCGCAGGCTAAGGTAGAATTGTACAATCTCGTTCAGATCGCGGCGACATTTGCAAAAGCCGATCTCGTCACCGGCATGGTCGGCGAGTTTCCCGAATTGCAGGGTCTGATGGGCGGCTATTACGCCGCCGCGCAAGGCGAAGACCCCCGCGTCGCCGCCGCGATCCGCGATCATTACAAGCCGGTCGGGCAGGGCGATGACGTGCCGACCGACCCGGTGACGGTGGCGGTGTCGCTGGCGGATAAGCTGGATACGATTGCTCAGTTCTTTTCTATTGATGCAGGCCCTACCGGATCAAGAGACCCTTTTGCTCTTCGGCGTGCTGCGCTTGGTATCATTGCTATTGTGAAGTTAAATGGCTTACGTTTAAGCCTATTTTTTGCAATTTTCGAAGTACTCGCAAAATCCGATATCGGTATCGCGGCGTTGGTAAAGCAACAAGAAAAGCGCGCTGACCTGCTCACCACTATTTTTGATCAATTTGGTATCGATGCTGCAGTGGCCGCTATTAAGGCTTTGTTGTCTTCGCTCGAGCATAACGGTTTTGAGAAACAGATCAGCCAAGCGGTTCGGATCGATATAGAGCGGGCAATGCCTGTTGCCGCCACAGTCCGCGATTTTATGATCGATCGGCTAGAAGTTGCAGAACGGGATGTCGGCGTTCGTGCTGACATTATTCGCGCGGCGAGAATCATAGACGGTACAGGTGCTAAGGAGGATGATCTCGTCCGCTTGCTCGCGCGCGTCCATGCGCTCCAGGCGTTTATCGGGACCGAGGATGGGGTGAACCTCCTCGCCGGGTACAAGCGTGCGGCGAATATTTTGAAGAAAGAGGGCGTTTCTCCCTCTCCCCTCCGGGGAGAGGGTCGGGGAGAGGGGGACGCTGCAACAGGCGGTTCGCTCGGTAACCTGGCACAGCCCCTCTCCCCGGCCCTCTCCCCTGAAGGGGAGAGGGAGAAGGTTGCGCTGTCCTACACGCCCGAACCGGCAGAGGCTGCGCTCGCGTTGGCGCTCGATTCGGCGGAGCCTGCCGCTGCCGCCGCCGTGGCGCGCGAGGATTTCGAAGCCGCGATGGCGGCGCTTGCCACGCTGCGTGCGCCGATCGATGCGTTTTTCGAAGGCGTGATCGTCAACGATTCCGATCCCGAAAAGCGCGCCGCCCGGCTCGCTTTGCTTGATCGGGTCCGTGCTGCGGTGCACAATGTCGCAGACTTCTCCAAGATCGAGGGCTGAACGGACGCGCACTTTGCCCTAATTTTAGCCTCACCTTCCAAACGCCTCCCCAGCGAATACAGGTACTTAGAGGGAAGACCCATGACGCAATACGTGTATCGGTTCGGCGGCGGTGTTTCGGACGGGGGCAAGGGGGACCGCAACCTGCTCGGCGGCAAGGGCGCGAACCTTGCCGAGATGGCGGCGATCGGCTTGCCGGTGCCGCCCGGCTTCACCATCTCGACCGAATTCTGCGCGGTCTATTATGACGAAGGCGGCCAGTTCCCGCAAAGCCTGCGCGACGAAGTCGCGACCGGCATCGCCCATATCGAAGGCGTGACCGGCAAGCGCTTCGGCAACCCGGCGGACCCGCTGCTCGTCTCGGTCCGCTCCGGTGCGCGCGCGTCGATGCCCGGCATGATGGACACGGTGCTCAACCTCGGCCTCAACGATCAGACGGTCGAGGGCCTCGCCGCCACCAGCGGCGACGCGCGCTTCGCGTGGGACAGCTATCGCCGCTTCATCCAGATGTATTCGGACGTGGTGCTCGAACTCGACCATGATGCGTTCGAGGAGGCCCTCGAAATCGCCAAGGAAGATCGCGGCTATTTCCTCGACACCGATCTCACCGCCGATGACCTGCGCGGCCTCGTCGCCGAATATAAGGGCCTGGTCGAGCAATTGTGGGGCAAGCCCTTCCCGCAGGACGTGCATGACCAATTATGGGGCGCGGTCGGCGCGGTGTTCGGATCGTGGCAGTCGGAACGCGCCAAGGTTTATCGCCGTCTCAACGACATTCCGGCAAGCTGGGGCACCGCCGTCAACGTACAGGCGATGGTGTTCGGCAATATGGGCGACACCTCGGCCACCGGCGTGGCGTTCACGCGCGATCCGGCGATCGGCACCAAGGCTTATTATGGCGAATTCCTGATCAACGCGCAGGGCGAGGACGTCGTCGCCGGCATCCGCACCCCGCAATATCTCACCACCGCCGCACGCGAGGCGGCAGGGGCCAAGCCGCTGTCGATGGAAGAGGCGATGCCGGTGGTGTTCGCCGAACTCGCCAAGGTGTTCGACCTGCTCGAAACGCATTATCGCGACATGCAGGACATCGAATTCACCGTGCAGCAGGGCAAGCTCTGGATGCTGCAGACCCGCAACGGCAAGCGCACCGCCAAGGCCGCGCTGAAGATCGCGGTCGACATGGCCGAGGAAGGCTTGATCACCCGCGAGGAAGCGGTCGCGCGTGTCGATCCGGCGGCGCTCGACCAGTTGCTGCATCCAACGCTCGACCCCAAGGCGGTGCGCGACGTGTTGACCAAGGGCCTGCCGGCCTCGCCCGGTGCGGCCTCGGGCTTCGCCGTGTTCGACAGCGACACCGCCGAGAAGCGCGCTGCGGCCGGCGAGGCGGTGATCCTGATCCGCACCGAAACCAGCCCCGAAGACATTCACGGCATGCATGCCGCCAAGGGCATCCTCACCGCGCGCGGCGGCATGACCAGCCACGCCGCCGTGGTGGCGCGCGGCATGGGGCGTCCGTGCGTTTCCGGTGCCGGCGGCATTGCGATCGATGCCAAGGCAGGCGTGATGCGCGTTGGTCTCGGGGCCGATGCGCGCACCGTCAACGCCGGCGACATCATCACCATCGACGGCACCACCGGCGAAGTGATGGCGGGCGAAGTGCCGACCGTGCAGCCCGAGCTTTCGGGCGATTTCGCGACGCTGATGGTGTGGGCCGATGGCGTGCGCCGCCTGCGCGTGCGCGCCAATGCCGAGACCCCGCTCGACGCCAAGGTCGCGCGCGACTTCGGTGCCGAGGGCATCGGCCTGTGCCGCACCGAACATATGTTCTTCGATGCCGAGCGCATCACCAATGTCCGCCAGATGATCCTGGCCGAGGATGAAGCGGGCCGCCGCGCCGCGCTCGACAAATTGCTGCCCGAACAGCGCAGCGACTTCGTGCAATTGTTCGAGGTGATGGCAGGCCTGCCGGTGACGATCCGCCTGCTCGATCCGCCGCTACACGAATTCCTGCCGCATGAGGAAAGCGAATTCGCCGATGTCGCGGCGGCGGCGGGTGTCGCGGTCGACGAGCTCAAGCGGCGCGCGGCCGACCTGCACGAATTCAACCCGATGCTGGGGCATCGCGGCTGCCGTTTGGGCGTCACCTATCCCGAAATCTACGAGATGCAGGCGCGCGCCATCTTCGAGGCGGCGGTGCTGGTTGCGCAGAAATCGGGCGCGGCACCGATCCCCGAAGTGATGATCCCGCTGGTTGGCACGCGCCGCGAGCTGGAATTGATGAAGACGGTGGTCGACAAGGCGGCGCAAGCGGTGTTCGCCGATACCGGCACGACGATCACCTATCATGTCGGCACGATGATCGAACTGCCGCGCGCCTGCCTGATGGCGGGCGAGATTGCCGAAGTGGGCGAATTCTTCTCCTTCGGCACCAACGACCTGACGCAGACCACGTTGGGCGTCAGCCGCGACGACGCCGCGCGCTTCCTGACGACCTATGTCGAGCGCGGCATCTATGCGCGCGATCCGTTCGTCAGCCTCGATGTCGAGGGCGTTGGGCAGTTGATCGGCATGGCGGCGGAGCGCGGTCGCGCGACGCGGCCTGATATCAAGCTCGGCATTTGCGGCGAACATGGCGGCGATCCCGCCTCGATCGCGTTCTGCGAGACGGTGGGGCTCGATTATGTCAGCGCCTCGCCCTATCGTGTGCCGATCGCACGACTGGCAGCGGCGCAGGCCGCGCTTGCAGCTAAGCCAGCGGCATGAGGTGAGGGGCATCGCAGGAGGCTTTGGGCATGAGGGGTTGGGCGCGCTATCTCGTCGGCACGGTAGCCGGGGTCGCGCTCGGGCTCGGCGGTGCGGTCTATGCCCTGCGCAGCGCGGCGCTCGGCAACAATGTGGTGATCGGGCCATGGGCGACCGGGCAGACCTTCGGCTCGGTCGCCGCCGACCCCTATACCCGCGCGGTGGTCGCGTTGAAGGGCCTGCTCGCTTTGCCCGCGCAGGAGGCGCGCTATTACACCGCAGCGCGCGACAGCGCGGGCGCGCCGCTGGAGGGGCGGTGCCGCTACCGCATCACCGGCGCGGCGCTGCCGGCGGCGTGGTGGAGCCTGACGGCGTATGACCCGGACGGCTATCTCGTCCCCAATGCCGCCGGACGGTATTCGGTTGCGGGGGCGGCGTTCCCCGATGGCGGCAAAGCAGGCTGGACGATCCTGCTCGCCCCGACCGCGCCGCCGCCGACAGAAACCGCGAAATGGTTGCCAAGCGGCGGGATCGCGCGCGTCGAACTGACCCTGCGCACCTATTTGCCGAGCGACGGGGGCCGGGGGAATCCAGGGGCAGACATCCTGCCCAAGATCACGCGGGAGGCGTGCTGATGGCGCGCTGGACCGGACCGCTTGTCACTGGCGCACTCGTCGCGGCGCTCACCGGCTATGGCGTGATCGCCTATACGCCCGATCTCTTGATGGCGGCGGCGGTCAATCGCGTGGCGGCGGGGGGCTTTAACCGCTTCACCCATGCTCCGCTTGCCACGGCGGCGAGTCGGCAAATTGTGCGTCCCAGCCCGGATCTCGCATATTCGGCCTGTCCTTTCGATCTTTCGAAGGGGGCGTTGCTGATTCATGCGGTGCCGGTGGCGGCCCCGTATTGGTCGCTGTCGATCTTTGATTCCCGTACCAATGCGGTGTTCGTGCGCAATGGCGGTCAGGCGCAGGGCAAACCGTTTGCAATCGCCGTCACCCACGCAGGCCGCTCGGTGCCGTCCGGCTATCGGCGCATCGAGGTTGCCGGGGATCGCGGGATTGCGCTGGTCCGGATCCTCGTGGCCGACCGTACCGCCTTCCCACGCCTTGATGCCGCGCGCCGCGCAACGGTGTGCGAACTGCGTTAAAGCGGCGCGGGCGCGGTTGCGGCGAAATGCGCCGCGTGATCGGCATTCTGGCCCGCACGCAGCAACGCCGCCTGCGGCCGCCATTGTTCGCGCGCGACATAGCCGACGGGCAACGAAAGCCGTTGCTCCAGGGCCATTTCGTCCTGGGCGGACAGCTTTTCCAAATCCTCGAAGCGAACAATCCCAACATCGGACAAGCGCGCTTGCAGCGCTTCATCAATACCGCGAATTCTCGTCAAGGCATCGTGGGGTGTGCCGACGAAATTGTCTTTGGACCCGGTGTCCGGGGTTGCCGCGGCGATCTCGGTCGGATCGCCAGTGGGTAGCGATATCGGCGGCTCGGCACCAGAATCGGGTGCGGCTGGCACTTCCGGCTGGTGCGCGGGTGACGGCTCGGTTGCGATCGCGCCTGGGGCTTCCGCAACGGCTGCGGGGGGCGGTGTCACCGGCGGCGTGTCTGTGGGGTCGATCGTCGCGGTTGGCTCCGTCGGCGGCGCAGGCGCGATCGCGTCAATCGGAAGGGAGGCCGCTACCACCGACTCCGGCAACGGGAGCGAAGCCACCGGGAGCGGTACCGTTGCGGCAGGAGCAATCGGGGGCGGTGCGGCCGCAGCGGCAGCGCTGCGGAGCCCAACGATCGTCCGTTCCGCTTCGGTATAATCTGCCCGGAGCGCCTCGAGATCGGCGGTGAGGTCAGCGGCGCGGCTATGTGATGCCCGCAACTGGTCCTGCGCCTGCTCATGATAGGCGGTGAAGCTTTCCGATTGCTCCCGCACCCGGCGCTTCCACTTTTTGGGGCTCGGTGCGCTTACGTAACCGAGCAACCACCCGCCGAGGAGCACCGCTGCAAGCACGATGAACTGTTCCGGTGTCGTGAACAGCATGACCTTTGCATCCCCCGCCCAAGATTCGTTTCCGCAACGATCCTGCCGTTAACCACGGCTGGGGGCAAGCGTCGTGACCGCCGGGTCTTAGTGCTTGAACGCGTCCGAAATCGAGCAGGCGGCAGGGCCCAGAATCACCACGAACAACGTCGGCAGAATGAACAGGATCAGCGGGATCGTCATGATCGCGGGCAGGCGTGCGGCCTTTTCTTCCGCCCGCATCATGCGTTCGTTACGGAACTCGGCCGAAAGCACACGCAGGGCGGATGCCAGCGGAGTCCCGTATTTCTCGGTCTGGACCATGGTGGTGACCACCCCCTTCACGGCATCGAGTTTCACGCGTTGCGCGAGGTTTTCGAAGGCCTGCCGTCGTTCGGAAAGGAAGCCGAGTTCGATCGCCGTCAGCGTGAATTCGTCGCCAAGCTCGGGATAGGCTTTCCCCAATTCGCGCGCGACGCGGTTGAAGGCGGCGTCGACGGTCAGTCCCGCTTCGGCACAGATCACCAGCAGATCGAGCGCGTCGGGCAAGCCCTTCTGGATCGCCAGCGACCGCTTGCTGATCTTGTTGTTCAGATAGAGGTCGGGCGCTTTGTACGACAGGATGAAGTTGGCGGCGACCAGGCCATAGGCTTTGATCGGCGTCCAATTCGCGAACATCTCGGTGCCGTAGACCACGTACAGGCCAAACACGCCCCAGGTCAGCGGCAGGACGAGGCGGCCGAAAATCACCGCCACCGCATATTCCTTGGAGCGGATGCCGGCTTGCATCAGCTTGATCTGCGCGGCCTTGACCTGGCTGTCCTGCAGCACTTTGAGCGAGGAGAGCAGCGCCTTGATGCGGTCGGTCGTCTCATTCTTGGTGACGAGCTTGGCGCGGCGCTTGGTCGAGGCGGTAATGCCCGCCTTCAACTGTTCGCGACGGTCGTTGAGCGCCTTGACGCGCTTGGTCATCGGGTCGCGCGACGTAGTGACCGCATAGATCGCCAGCAGCACCATGAAGGCAGCGACGCCGGCCAACAGCGTGGCAACGGTATAAACGTCGACGCCAAGGATGACGGGACCGGCGGGGGCGGTGGGGTTCATCGCATCAGATCTCGAAATTGACCATGCGGCTCATGATGAACGCGCCGATTCCCATCCAGATCAACCCGCCACCACCTGCCACCATCAGGCGTTGGTCGACGAAGAAGTTCTGCATGTAGCTGGCGTTGATCATCCAGATCAGGCCGAATACGATGAAGGGCAGCGACCCGACGATATAAGCGGACGCCTTCGATTCGGACGACATCGCCTTGATCTTCAGCTTCATCTGGCCGCGCATACGCAGCACGGTCGCCAGGTTGGACAGCGTCTCGGCCAGATTGCCGCCGGTTTCGCGCTGGATCGCGATGGTGATGCAGAAGAACTGGAATTCGGGCGTTCCCAGTCGGTCGGCGGTATCCTGAAGCGCTGCGTCCATCGTCCGCCCGATCTTCATCTTGTCGGTGATGTTCTTGAACTCGACGCCGACGGGCCCATCGACCTCCTGCGCGACGACGGCGATGGTCTCGGTGATGGGCAGGCCCGAGCGCAAGCCACGCACCAGCAGCTCGATGGCGTCGGGAAACTTGGCGGTGAATTTCGCGATCCGTCGCTTGATGAAATAGCCGACTACCATGTGCGGCAGGCCTGCGCCGACAACCAGCCCGAGCAGCAACGCGAGCAGGATCGGCAAGCCAAGAATGATCAGTGCCAACGCGACGGCGAGGATGATGCCCAAGGTGGCGATGCCATATTGCCCGACCGTCCAGGTCTTCCCCGTCATCGCCAAACGCTGTTTCAGCAGCGCCGGGCGTGGGATGAAGCGCATTGCCGCTGCATCCATCCGGTTGTTCCGCGCCGTCGCGATGCGGCGCATTTGCGCGTCGACCAGCACGTTGGCGGCATCGCTATGGCGCGCGCGCAGGGCGGCCATGCGTCGTGTGCGGGCACGCTCCGCATTGGGGCCCGCAAAGGCGAAAGCCATCAGCGCGAGCACGACCAGCGCACCTGCACCCAGCGAAAGGACCGGCATCAGTTCCATGAGGCCTATCAAGCGCTCCGCTTCGTTACCACGGCGTTTACGCCGCAGATTTTTGCCACGAGTTTTTTGGGGGTCACTTCTTCTTCGCGGGTCGGGAAATCAGCGATTTGAAATCGAATTTCCCCATCAGCGAAGGCCCCTTGGCCCCAACCTTCTTTTTGGTCGCGCTGTCGATCGGTTCGGCCGAGTCTCCAACCGCCATCAATTTCGTCGCAAGATCGACGATCGGGACAATCGTCTTCGAGCCCTTGCCGGCTTCGGTTAGCGGCTTGCCCAATTTGGCCGATTGCGCAGCCAGCTTCTGGTCGAAGGGCACCATGAAATCGATCTTGCGTTCGATCGACCCTTCGAAGTCCTTGCGGCTGATTTCCAGTTGCGCGGTCGGCTGGACGCGATTGGCGACCACCACCACCTGCGTCTGTGGCGCGTTGGACTTCATCCAGGACAGGATACGGATCGTGTCGCGCGCGGCGGCGAGCGTTAGCTCGGTCACGACCACTGCCACCTGGATGTCCGTCATCAAATGCGGATGCTGCACGAGCATGTTGCGCGGCAGGTCGACCACCGTGCATTCGAACGCCGAGCGCATCTCTTCCTGCAACTGATAAAACGCGCCCCCGTCGGTAAGGATCGGGGAGTTGATCGGTGCTTCTGCCGACAGCACGGATAGCATTTCGCTCGACTTGACCATCGCGCGTTCGATGAACAAGCCGTCGATCCGGCTGGGATTCTCGATCGCGTCGGTCAGACCGCGACCCGGTTCAAGGTCAAGCGACAATGCGCCGGTACCGAAATGCACGTCGAGATCGAGCAAAGCCGTCGTCCGCGCGCCCTTTTCACTCAGCACCCAGGCCACACCCGTGGCGAGGCTGGAAGCGCCGACGCCGCCGCGCGCGCCGATGAACGCGGTGGAGATGTGCGGACGTTCGGTGCCCGTGTCCGAAACCTTCGGCGCATTCAGCACCGTTTGGGCATGGGTGAACGCATCCCGCAGCATGTCGGGATTGAGCGGCTTGAGCAGATAGTCCTGGATGCCGCTCACGATAAGATCGCGGTACAGCCTGACGTCGTTGACCTGGCCGGCGGCGATGACGACGGTGCCCGGCTCGCACACTTCGGCCAGCGCATTGATGTCGTTGAGGGGATCGCCGCTTTCGGAGAGATCGACAAACAGGATTTGCGGGCTCGCGGAAACCGACAGCGACTGTACCGCGTTGCGCAGGCCGCCCTTGTTCACCTTCTCGGGTGCCCAGCCCATTTCCACCGCGATCGGACGCAGCGTCTCGGCGGCGGTTTCGTCGCAGACATAGGCGGCAAAGGGATCGCGCAAGCCGATACGAGCTGGGTTGAAGGGCGCATTCATTACTTGCCTCCGGTGCTTTCCGTCTTGACCGTCGTGCCACCGGCACCGGTCGGTGCCGCCTTGCGGTAGCTTTCGATTGCCTTGGCCGAGGCCAATTGGTCGGCGACCGCGCTGCCGCCTTGACCGCGCACGAGGTCCGCCGGGTTGGCGACCATCGCGGCGAGGTTGGCGTTCATCGCGCAGCCGTGGTTGGAGGAGGTATTGGCCTCATATTCGGTCGAGGTATCGCGGCTGTAATCGGGACAGCCCGGAACCGTCGCCTTTGTGCGGCTGACGATGACGCGCGCCATGCCGGGCGTAACGGCCGCACCGACCAGTGGTGCCTCGTCGGACACCAGCAGGCCGTAACGCGACGCTTCGCGGGCGATATCGTCCTTTACGCCGCCACTCGAAGGCGTGGAATTCTCGACCGCGACCTTGTCGCCATAGCCCACCCGCAACGACGCCATCCACCCGGCGAGGCGCTGTGCTTCGCCCGGGGCCAGGCCGTCGCCGCTCGTCGCGACATCAATGGCATAATCGGCGCGGCTGACGACCGGCTGATGCACCGATTCGAGTCCGCGATTTTCCGTGCCAACGCACGCAGACAGCGCCAACGCCGGAAGCAGGCCGGTCGTGATCGCACGCACATATTTGTTCATGATCATGTCCCTCGGCCCTTAATTGATGTCGAAACCGGGTGCGGCACTCGCGCCCTTTTTGGTTTGGCTGGGTGGTGGCGTGATAGCGGCGGGCGCATCGCGACGGCGATCGACCGGCGACCCCGGTGTGGGGTCCGGCGCGACCGGTGCCGGAGCCGCCGCCCCGAGCGAAGGCTGCGCACTGGCAGCCGGGGCCATGGTCGGCTTCGGGCGGTCGCCGCCGGTGGTGCCGCCGCCAAGCTGACCCATGAAGACACGACCAAGGTCGGTCGGGGCCTTATAGCCGTCGGTTGGCAGGACGATGTCGTTGGCGTTGACCGGCTTCACGAGATACGGCGTGATCACGATCACCAGCTCGGTTTCATTGCGCTGGAACGCATTGGAGCGGAACAACGCGCCGACGATGGGCATGTCGCCAAGCGCGGGTGCCTTGTCGATCGAGTTGTTATGATTGTTCGAAAGCAATCCCGCGATCATCATGCTCTGGCCTGAACCGAGCTCGACCGTCGTTTCGGCGCGCCGGGTGGTGAGCGCCGGGATACTCACGCCTTGCAGCGTAACGGCACCTTGCGATGATAGCTGGGAAACTTCGGGACGCACGTGGAGCGAGATCCGCCCGTCGCCCAGTACGGTCGGGGTGTAGGACAGGCTTACGCCATATTGCTTATACTCGACCGAGACGGCACCCAGCCCCTGCGAGATCGGGATCGGGAATTCACCGCCCGCGAGGAACGAACCGGTTTCGCCCGAGATCACGGTGATGTTGGGATTGGCGAGCGTCGAGACCTGTCCGTCGCGTTCCCCAAGGTCGAGCGATCCCAGCAGGTCCATGCCCAATGCGTGACCGGCGAGGCCAAGCGTGGTGCCCATGCCGGTCGCTGGCGGGAAGTTGAACAAGGTTGCGCCCGGCGTCAGCCCGTTGGCGTTGATGGTGGTGTCGCCCGGCGTACCGGGTACCGTTGTGATCGTGCCTTGGCGACCTTGCGAAACGTTGAACAGCGCGCCGCTACCAATTTGGCGGTTGGTCAGGTTCACGCCGATATTCTTGACGAAGCTGCGGCTGACCTCGGCGATGCGCACCTGCAAATTCACCTGTAGCGGGGTTGCCGCGCGCAAGCGGTTGATCACGCCGACCTTAAGCGCGGCGTCCGGGCCGACAGCGACGCCAGGATTGAGCAGCGCGGTAACAAGGCGCTGCGCTGCCGCGCTGTCCTCGGGAGATGACACCGTGCCGGTCAGCACTGCGATCTGCCCGACCGTCGTCACCTTGATGTCGCTGTCGGGCATGGCGAGCTTCACCATCCGGTCGATCGAGGACAGGTTCTGGCTGACGCGGATGTTGGCGGCGTAAATCACCGTGCCGCTCGCCGAGGTGGCGAAGATCGTCGATTCGCCGGAATCCTTGCCGAACAGATGGATCTGATGCGGATTGTTCACATAAACGTCGGCCACGCCGGGGTTCGAAACCCACACGTCGCTGACGTTGGCGGGCAGGTTGATCAATTCGCCTTGCCCGGTCGACAGCACCACCTCGGTCGTCGGACGCACGGTGCCCGTTGGCGCCGCACCGACATGGGTGACCGGACGTTGCCCGCTGCGCGCAGGCGCTGGCTTTGCTTGAAGTTTGGCACCGGCGGCGAGGGCGGTGACCGGCGCACTGCCGACCAGCGCGGTGATGACCGTCGCCGACAGGACGCGGTGCAGAGCGGTTGCGCTACGCATTATTTCTTCCCCCCAAGGGCGACATCGGTCACCGCATTGCCGCGTGCGACGCGGATCACGGGGCCGGTACCAGCCCCCGGAAACGTCCCGGTACCCGGCGCACCACCGGGTGCCGAGGTATCAGCAGGCTTGCCGGGAACCGTGCTGCGTTGAAAACGCGAGACGTCGGCTCCGGTCACCATCGTCCCGCCACCGGTCGCGGGCGTGCTGGCGATGCGGGTCAGCATCGCTTTTTCCGCTTTGGGGTCGTCGGGCATCGAGACATCGCCGCTGGCGATCGCCTGTTCGAGCTCGCTGCTATTGTCGGCGATCGAGCGCAGCGACAGCGAGAGCGAGCCCAGCGTTTGAGCCACGGCAATCTGTTCGGCAATCTTCGGGGTCGCTTCGATCGTCACGTTGGAAAAGGTACGGACCACGGCCTTGCCGTCTTCGCCGACACCATTGTCGGTGCGCTGGTCGGTGGCGAGCACGCGCAGGTTGCGCATGATCGTCTCGGCCGCCTTGAGCGGCGGGCCATCGCCGCCACCGGGGACGGTCTGCGTCAGGATCAGGTCGATGCGGTCGCCCGGGAAGACGAAACCGGCCACGCTGGTCTGCGTCTGTACCGGTACGGTTACGGCGCGCATGCCCGGGCCGAGGGCGGCGGCGAGGAAGCCACGGTCGCCTGGCTTGACCAGCGCGCCCTGGGTGATCGGCTGCCCGGCGGTGATCGCGTTGCGCACGACCGTGCCCATCAGCGAGCGCGGATCGAAGCCGCCCTTCTTGATGTAATAGGCGTTCTCAACCAGCTCCTTCGGCCATGGCTGGTATTTCAGCGAGGTCGCGTCGAGGATGGTGCCGACAGGGAGCGCCTTGGTTGCGACCAGCACTTCCGGGCCGTTTGCGACCGGAGCCATCGCCACCGCATTGGCTTGCGGTGCCGGACTGCCAATGATCAGCGATCGTGCCATGAACGCCGTGATCGCGGCAACGATCAGCGCACCCACCAGCAGAATGACCTTGCGACTATCCATCTTAGACCTTTCGGACGCGGGCAATTGAGCCCGCGTTAAGCATTCACACCAAAGTGGTTAAAAAGCGGTTCACGCAGTGTAATCAGCGCGGCAATTGCGATGGCAACGCCGTAGGGAACCTCGATTTGCGCGGTGCGATGGCGCAGCGCGCGCTCGATCAGCAGGATCACGGTCAGTGCGCCGCCGAGCAGCGACATGACGATCAACATCCAGGTCAAAGCGACGGGATCGAGCAGCCACAGCGCCAGCGCGCCGATCATCTTGACGTCGCCGCCGCCCATCCAGCCGAAATGAAATGCGGCGACGAAAACCGCGAACACCAGCAGCGCAATGCCAACCTGCTCCGCAATCGCCATCCAGCCCAGGGCATTCGCCCACCACCATAAGGGCGCGAGCAGCGCGATCGCGGCGTTTTTCCAATTGGCGATCTCGCGCGTGCGTGCGTCCTGAATCCCGGCCGAAACCAGGAGCGCCGCCAGCACCAGCAGCAACATCGTCGACAGATTGATCCCACCCATGAGGAAAGGTGTAGACGGCGGGCCTTTCAAAACCGTAACCATCGTCCATGGTTTCCCCTCAGCTTTATCGTCGCGCGATTCCTGCGGCTGCGCGGATCACCCAATGGTCCGCTCCCGATGGCTGGGCGCTGCGGCGCTTTGACTGGGGCGTCGAGGGACGCCCGCGCGGGCGCATGCTGTTCCAGGGCGGGCGCGGCGATATCTTCGAAAAATATCTTGAGGCGTTCGCGCACTGGCATGCGCTTGGTTGGTCGATCACTTCGTTCGACTGGCGCGGGCAGGGCGGATCGGGGCGGCTGTCGCCCGATCCGCATGTTGGCCATGTCGACGATTTTCAGCAGTATATCGATGATTTCCGTGCCTTTTGGGCGGATTGGGTTGCAGAGGATGCCGGGCGCGACGGCGGACCGCATGTTGCGCTTGGCCATTCGATGGGCGGGCATTTGCTGTTGCGCGCGCTGGCCGAGGGCGCGGCGCAGCCCGATGCCGCCGTTCTGATCGCCCCGATGCTGGGGCTGCACAGCCCGGTTGGCGCGACGCTTGGCGAACGGCTCGCACGGATGCTTGGCGGTGTGGGCAATACGGCCCGTCCGGCCTGGCGCGGGAATGAGCGGCCCGCCACCACCGAAACGCGCCAGGCCCTGCTCACCAAGGACACCGATCGCTATGAAGACGAAATCTTCTGGCAATCGAGCAAGCCCGAATTGCTGCTTGGGCCGCCGAGCTGGCGCTGGGTGATCGAGGCGTTTGCCTCGACCCGGCGGCTGAGCGTCGATCCGCGTTTGAAGACGCTCGGCGTGCCGCTGCTGTTCGTCATTGCCGATGACGATAAACTGGTCGATCCCAAGGCCGCGCTGAAGATCGCGGCAAAGGTGCCGGATGCGCGGGTGGTGCGCTTCGGCAAGGAATCGGCGCATGAGATTCTGCGCGAGGCGGATCCGGTGCGCAATCGTGCGATTGGCGAGATCGACATCTTCCTGTCCTCGCGGGCGCAGAGGTAACACCGTGACGCATTATGACGTGGCCATTGTTGGTGCCGGGATTGCGGGCGCAAGCCTTGCCGCCGCGATTGCGCCTTACGCTTCGGTGGTGATGCTCGAGGCGGAGGATCTGCCCGGCTACCATGCGACCGGACGATCGGCAGCGTTCTGGTCGGAAACCTATGGCGGCCCCGATGTGCAGCCGCTGACCACCGCATCGGGCGCTGCGTTGCGGGGTGGCGGGTTCCTCGCCGATCTCGGCTCGCTCCATATCGGGCGCGCGTCGGATGCGGACCGGATCGACGGCTTTCTGGAGGAATTTGCGGGCAGCAGCGTGGCGCTGCAGCGGGTGGATCCGCGCGCCTACATTCCGGGTTTGCGCGCCGACTGGACGCTGGGCGTGCTGGAGGCGAGCAGCACCTATATCGATGTCGCGGTGCTGCATGCGCACTATCTGGCACAAGCGCGGCAGGGCGGGGTGACGCTGTTGCTGTCCGCGCCGTTGCAGCGGGCGCGCCACACCGGTGGCCGCTGGAAAATGGAGACGGGCGCGGGGCCGGTGTCGGCGACGATTGTCGTCAACGCCGCCGGTGCCTGGGCCGATGCGGTTGCAGAAATGGCGGGGGTCGCGCCGATCGGCATCGCCGCGTATCGCCGCACCGTCGTGCAATTGGCGACCAGCCCGGCGGCCCCCGACGCGCTGCCGCATATCGCGGACATTTCGGGGCAATTCTATTTCAAGCCCGAGGCTGGGGGCCGGCTGTGGCTCAGCCCGCACGATGAGACTCCGGCCACGCCCGGCGACGTCCAGCCCGAGGAGATCGACGTCGCCATCGCGATCGACCGGTTCGAACACGTCGTCGATTGGCAGATCACCCGCGTCGAACGGCGTTGGGCGGGCCTGCGCAGCTTCGCGCCGGATCGCTTGCCGGTCTACGGCTTCGCCCCCGATTCGCCCGGTTTCTTCTGGTGCGCGGGGCAGGGCGGTTTCGGCATCCAGACGGCACCGGCGGCGGCCGCGCTGGCCGCAGCACTCCTTTTGGGCCGCGCGCCCGATCCCAGCGTCGCTGCGATCGATCCTACCCGCTATGCACCGGGCCGCTTCGCGGTGCTGGCGTAACGATATCGCCGTCGCTATCCTTCCCGAACCGACAAACCGGGGAGGTTCGCATGGCACACAAATTCGTGATCGAGCAGAACAAGGCGGGCGAGTATGTCGCCAAGTTCAAATATAACAGCGAACTGATTTGGTGGACCGAGGGCTATTCGAGCAAGGCAGGGGCCAAGAATGCGATCGAATCGGTGCTGAAGAACGGTCCGGGCGCGCCGGTCGAAGAGGCTTAAGCGCGCCTTCCAGCGGCCACCGCGGCATCGCTCGCCAGCCGGTCTGCGCGTTCGTTGTCGGGGTGGCCGGCATGGCCTTTGACCCAGGTCCATTCGACACGGTGCGGTTTCGCCGCGTCCAGCAGTGCCTGCCACAGATCGGCATTCTTCACCGGCTGGCGCGCGGCGGTCTTCCAGCCGTTCTTCTGCCAGCCTTTGATCCACTTGGTCAGCCCGTCCATCACATAGCGGCTGTCGGTCGATAGCATCACATGGCAGGGGCGTTTCAGCGCGTTCAGCCCCTCAATCGCGGCCATCAATTCCATGCGGTTGTTGGTGGTCAGCGCTTCGCCGCCCGACAATTCCTTTTCGGTGCCGCCTGCGCGAATCAGTGCGCCCCAGCCACCCGGGCCGGGATTGCCCTTGCAGGCTCCATCGGTGGCGATTTCGACTTTGGTAAGCTCTTTTACGGTCGCGGTCATCGCGTCCGCTTAACCAGCTCCGGCGCATAATGCGAGAGTCGCCGGACATAAGCGAGCGGGTCCTTGCGCGTGACGAGCGCGTCGGCGGGGGTGTTGAGCCAGTCCCACGCCCGCGACAGCGCGAAGCGGATGCAGGCCCCGCTGGCCAGCGTCGGGAACGCCGCCTGTTCGAACGACGATAGCGGAAAGCGCTGCTCATACCCTGCCGTCAACGCATCACCGATGGCGGCGTCATAGTGCGCCCCCGTGGCATCAAAGGCCCAGGCGCTGTGCATGATCGCCAGATCGTAGACGCGCAGATCGGTGCAGGCGAAATAGAAATCGATCAGCCCGGATACAGCGTCGCCCCGCATCAGCACATTGTCGGGGAAGAGATCGGCGTGGATGGTCACCGTGTCGAGCGTCGCCTGCGGCCATGCGCCGACGACCCGATCGATCGCGAAGCCGAGATCATCATACAGGCCGGGCGCGATGGCATCGAGACTGCGCCCGCAGCGCTCGAACAAGGGGGGCCAGGTCTCGACCCCCATCGAATTGGCGCGGGTCTCGGGAAAATCGGCCAAGGCGGCGTGCATATCCGCCATCGCCACACCCGCAGCGCGCGCCTGTGCTGCGGTCGGATGCGATACCGACACGCCGGACAGAAACTTGATGAGGCAGGCTGGACGTCCCTCCAGCGTCTGAATCGCGGTGCCGTCGCGGTCCTTGATCGCTGGCGGCACAGGGTTGCCGCGCGCTGCGAGATGATCGAGCAGCGCCATGAAATAGGGCAGGTCGCCGCCATCGACGCGCTTTTCATACAGCGTCAGGATGAAGCGGCCGGTGGTGGTGTCGACCAGGTAATTGGTGTTCTCGACACCCTCGGCGATTCCCTTGGCGGACACCAACTCGCCGACGTCGTAGCGCGCGAGGAAACCGGCCAGGACCTCGGCCGATACAGGCGTATACACGGCCATCGCTCAGGCCGTTGCTTCAAGCCCGCGGGGCAGCTTGAACGAGACTGTCTCGCGCTTCGTCTCCACTTCGCGCTCGGTGACCGTAAACCGTTCAGCCAGCCGATCGACCAGTTCGCGCACCAGCACCTCCGGTGCGGATGCTCCGGCCGTAATGCCCAGTCTACTAATGCCGTCGACGAAGCTCCAGTCGAGGTCCGCCGCGCGCTGAATCAGGCGAGCAGGGGTACCTTCGCGCTCGGCGACTTCGACCAGACGCACCGAGTTTGAAGAGTTCGGCGCGCCAATCACCAACATCGCATCACACGCATGGGCAATCGCCTTGACTGCGCCCTGGCGGTTGGCGGTGGCGTAGCAGATGTCCTCGCCGCGCGGCCCCTGGATCGAGGGGAAGCGCCGTTGCAGCGTGGCGACCACATCGGCGGTGTCATCCATCGACAAGGTCGTCTGCGTCAGGAAGGCCAGATTGTCGGGGTCAGCGGGCGTATAGCTTTCGGCATCCGCCACGGTTTCGACCAGCGACATCGCGCCTTCGGGCACCTGGCCGAACGTACCGACCACTTCGGGATGTCCGGCATGGCCGATGAACACGATGTGCCGCCCGAGTTGGACCATGCGTTCGGCCTGGCGGTGAACCTTGGACACGAGCGGGCAGGTCGCGTCGAAAAAGGCGAGGCCGCGTTCGGCCGCCTTGTTCGGCACGGCCTTCGGAACGCCGTGCGCGGAGAAGACGACGGGAACGCCGTCGGGCACCTCGTCCAGTTCCTCCACAAACACCGCGCCTTTGTCGCGCAGCATGTCGACGACGAAGCGATTGTGGACGATTTCGTGCCGAACATAGACCGGTGCGCCATATTTGGCGATCGCCAGTTCCACGATCTGGATGGCACGGTCGACTCCGGCGCAGAAGCCGCGCGGTGCGGCGATAATGAGCTCGAGTTTTGGCTTTGAAGCGGTGAACATCTCGCAGGAAGCCTACGCGATTGCTTGCGCGGGCGATAGCCGGTTCCTATGGTGCGGCCGTGTCTGCGCGATAAATCCTAACGCAGGCGATCCCTTTTGCATGATAAGGTGCGTGACCCCGTGACATTCCGGAAATCAGCCATCGCCGCTCTCTCGCTTCCCGTGTTCGCGGCGGTCTTGCTCGGCGGATGTCGGCACACGGGCGACCTTGACGAGACGGGCGGCATCACCGCCGTCCGCACCGCCTGCCCCAGCGTAGCGGTCCCCGCCGGGACTGGCGACATCACGCTGTTCGATCCCGCAACCAGCCACGATGCGACGGCGCTCGACCTCACGGCGGTGCTGACCAACGTGCGCTCGACCTGCACCGATGCAGGCGACGACATTCTGACCACGGTGACCTTCTCGGTCGAAGGGCGGCGGCTGCACACCGATGGCGCGCGCGACGTGACCTTGCCGTATTTCATCACCGTGGTGCAGGGCGGCAGCGCCGTCGTTGCCAAGCGCCTGGGCCATGCCACGCTGCATTTCGAGCCGGGCCAGCCGCGCGCATCGGTACAGGGCACGGGCACCGCGACGGTGTCGCGCGCCGCCGCCACGTTGCCCAACGATGTCCGCAAGAAGCTGCTCGAAAAGCGCAAGGCGGGCGGCGAGGATGCCGCGGTCGATCCGTTGACGCGTCCGGAAGTGCGTCAGGCGGTGCTGCGCGCCACCTTCGAGGCTTTGGTTGGCTTCCAGCTGACCAACGACCAGCTGAAATATAACGCGACACGCTGATTGTTGACGCGGTTGTGGCAAAGGGTCGTTGACTCGCTTGCTGCGCCGCGTCAAACCGACGGCGTCGATCTCGGGCAACCGGGATAGGCACGCGCGGGAGAGTGTCCCGGTCCTCCGGTAGCGGATGGCCGGGGCCGCCGAAGGAGCAACCGCCCCGGAATCTCTCAGGCAACCGGACCGCGCGGGCCATCGACACTCTGGAAAGCGCACTCGCCTTGGGCGATGTGCCACCGAAGGGGTAAGCTTGCGGCACGTGCGGCAAGTCAAAGCTCTCAGGTATCCGTGACAGAGGGGGCGGCGGATCATGGACGCTACGGCGTCATGCTACGCCGTAGACCTCGCACGGAAGGCCTTTATGACCGACGCTGAAATTCCCGACGAAATCGCGATCGAGACCTTGCCGCTCGACGCTTGGCATCGCGCCCGTGGTGGCCGCATGGTGCCCTTCGCGGGCTATGAGATGCCGGTGCAATATGAAGGCATCATGGCCGAGCATCTGTGGGTGCGCGAATCGGCTGGCCTGTTCGATGTCAGCCATATGGGACAGTTGCTGTTCCGCTCCGATGAAGGCGCCGATCTGATTGCAGCCCTCGAAGCCGTGCTGCCCGCCGACATTGCCGGGCTGGGCGAGGGCAAGCAGCGGTATTCGCTGCTTCTGGCCGAAGACGGCGGCATCCTCGACGATTTGATGGTCACGCGTCTGCCGGAAGCCAACCCGTTCGACATTCAGGGCTTTTACATGGTCGTCAACGGCGCGACCAAGATCGACGATATCGCGCATTTGCTCGAATATCTGCCCGACGACATCGCACTCAACCATATGGAAGACCAGGCGCTGCTGGCGTTGCAGGGTCCCAAGGCGGTCGATGCGCTGGCGCGGCTGGTGCCGGGCGTCGAAGCGCTGGTGTTCATGACCGCTGCCGGCTTCGAGTGGAACGGCATCCCGCTGTGGATCAGCCGCTCCGGCTATACCGGTGAGGATGGCTTTGAGATTTCGGTTGCGGCGGAGTCGGTAGAGGCGCTCGCGACCGCGCTTGCGGCCGAGCCCGAAGTCAAGCCGATCGGCCTTGGCGCGCGCGATTCGCTGCGGCTTGAGGCTGGCTTGCCGCTGTACGGGCATGATCTCGATCCCGAGACGACCCCGGTCCAGGCCGATCTCGGCTTCGCCTTGTCGAAGCGCCGCCGCGAGGCGGGTGATTTCATGGGCGCGGCGCGCATTCTGGCCGAGCGGGAGACCGGCGCGATCGTCAAGCGCGTCGGCTTGCTCGTCGCCGGGCGCCAGCCCGTGCGCGAAGGGGCTGCGGTGCTCGATGCGCAGGGCTCCGACGTCGGCCGCGTGACCTCGGGAGGCTTCGCCCCCAGCGTCGGCGCGCCGATCGCCATGGCCTATGTGCCGACCGCGCTTGCGGTTCCCGGTACGACAATCCAATTGGCGCAGCGCGGCAAGGTCCATCAAGCGACCGTGACGACAATGCCCTTTATTCCCCACCGCTACGTCCGCGCAGGAGGCAAGTGATGAGCCGTTATTTTACTGAAGATCATGAATGGGTTGATGTCGATGGTGACATCGGCATCGTTGGCATTACCGAATATGCGCAGAGCCAGCTCGGCGACATCGTGTTCGTCGACGTGCCCGAAGAGGGCAAGGAATTGGCCAAGGGCGATGAAGCCGCGGTCGTCGAATCGGTCAAGGCCGCGTCGGACGTCTATTCGCCGGTGTCCGGCACGGTGATCGACGGCAACGCCGCGCTCGCCGACACGCCCGGCCTCGTCAATGAGGATCCCGAAGGCGATGGCTGGTTCTTCAAGCTGACGCTGAGCGACGCCGATGAGCTGAACGAGCTGATGGATGAAGTCGCCTATCAGGCATTCGTCGCGAAGCTCTGAGTCTTCCTCCCCTCCCTGGAAGGGAGGGGATCGAGGGGTGGGTCGCTCTCAATGGGAACGTCACGCCAGCCTCATACCAACCCACCCCCAGCCCCTCCCTTCCAGGGAGGGGAGAGGACTGTTTGATGCGTTACCTACCCCTGACTCAGTCCGATCGCGAGGCGATGCTCGGCGTCATCGGTGCCGCTTCGATCGACGATCTGTTCGTCGACGTGCCCGAAGCCGCCCGGCTCGACGGCCCGATCCACGATCTGCCGATGCACGCCAGCGAAATGGCGGTCGAGCGCCATATGAGCGCGCTGGCGCGCAAGAATCTGACGGCGGGGGAAGCGCCCTTTTTCCTCGGCTGCGGTGCTTATCGCCACCATGTGCCGGCCTCGGTCGATCACCTGATCCAGCGCGGGGAATTCCTGACGGCCTACACGCCGTATCAGCCCGAAATCGCGCAGGGCACGCTGCAAATGCTGTTCGAGTTCCAGACGCAGGTCGCGCGGCTGCTCGGCACCGATGTCGCCAACGCGTCGATGTATGACGGCTCGACCGCCTGCTGGGAAGCGATCGGCATGGCGCGCCGCATCACCAAGCGTGGCAAGGCGATCCTGTCCTCGGGCCTGCACCCGCATTATGTCTCGGTCGCCAAGACGATGGCGAAGTTCACCGGCGACGTGCTCGAAACCGCGACGCCGACCCTGAGCGCAGACACCGATCTGGAAACGCTGATCGGCGCGATTGACAAGGATACGTCGTGCGTCGTCGTGCAATATCCCGACATTCTGGGCCGCATCGCCGACCTCACGCCGCTCGCCGACGCCTGCCACGCCAACAAGGCGCTGCTGATCGCGGTGGTGACCGAGCCGGTTGCCTTGGGCGCAATCAAGTCGCCCGGTGAGATGGACGCAGACATCGTGGTTGGCGAAGGCCAGTCGCTCGGCGTCGGCCTGCAATTCGGCGGCCCCTATGTCGGCCTGTTCGGCTGCAAGGAAAAATACGTCCGCCAGATGCCGGGTCGCTTGTGCGGCGAAACGCTCGATGCTGACGGCCGCCGCGGCTTCGTGCTGACGCTGTCGACGCGCGAGCAGCATATCCGCCGCGAAAAGGCGACCTCGAACATCTGCACAAACTCCGGCCTGTGTGCGCTCGCTTTCTCGATCCACATGACGCTGCTGGGCGAAAAGGGCCTGCGCACGCTGGCAGAGATCAACCATCACGGAGCGGTGGCGGCGGCGGCGCGGCTGGCGCAGGTGCCGGGGGTCGAATTGGTCACGACCACCTTCTTCAACGAATTCACGCTGAAGCTGCCGCAGGAAGCGCGGCCGGTGGTGCGCGCCCTGGCCGAACGCGGCATCCTGGCAGGTGTGTCGCTCGGGCGGCTCTATCCGGGTGAGGCGAGCCTCGCCAACGGCCTGGTCGTCGCGGTGACCGAGACGACCTCGGCAGAAGATGTAGAAACGCTGGCCGCCGCGCTTGAGGAGATTCTGGCATGAGCATCAATGCAAGCGGATGGCGCCCCGAAGCGCCCGTCGCCGGTGGCAAGGCGTCCCCGACGGTAACCGGCAATAAGGGCCTGATGCTGGAAGAAGCGCTGATCTTCGAGATCGGCGATTCGGAGACCACAGGCGTCGATTTCGCATCTTCTCCCTCTCCCCTCCGGGGAGAGGGGCCGTCAGGCACCAGCCTCGGCAGCCTCGCGCGCACCACGCCGATCGGCCTTCCCGGCCTGTCGGAACCGGAAGCGGTGCGCCATTACACGCGCCTCAGCCGCCAGAATTACGGCATCGACCTCGGCTTCTTCCCGCTCGGATCGTGCACGATGAAGCACAATCCGCGCCTCAATGAGAAGGTCGCGCGTCTGCCCGGTTTCGCCGACATCCATCCGCTCCAGCCGGTCGATACCGTGCAGGGCGCGCTTGGCGTCATCAACGAACTGGCGGTGTGGCTGATCAAGCTGACCGGCATGTACGGCGTCGCGATGAGCCCCAAGGCGGGCGCGCATGGCGAATTGTGCGGCATCCTGTGCATCAAGGCGGCGCTGGAAGCGCGCGGCGAGGGCCACCGCAAGGTCGTGCTCGTGCCCGAGAGCGCGCATGGCACCAACCCCGCGACCGCCGCGTTTGCGGGCTTCACGGTCGAGGATATCCCCGCCACCGCCGAAGGGCGTGTCGATACCGCAGCGCTCAAGGCGCGCCTCGGGCCGGACGTGGCGGCGGTGATGATCACCAACCCCAATACCTGCGGCCTGTTCGAGCGCGACATGAAGGCGATCTCGGACGCGGTCCATGCGGTCGGCGCCTATGTCTATTGCGACGGTGCGAACTTCAACGCGATCGTCGGCCGCGTGCGCCCGGGCGACCTCGGCATCGATGCGATGCACATCAATTTGCACAAGACCTTCTCCACCCCGCATGGCGGTGGCGGCCCCGGCTCGGGCCCGGTCGTGCTGTCGGAAGCACTCGCGCCGTTCGGCCCGCTGCCCTTCACCGCGCGCTACGAAGACGGCCATATCGCGCTGATCGAGGAAGAAACGGCGGGCGACGAACACCCGCACACCTTCGGCCGCATGACTGCCTTCCACGGCCAGATGGGCATGTTCACCCGCGCGCTGACCTATATCCTCAGCCACGGAGCGGATGGCCTGCGCCAGGTTTCGGAAGACGCAGTGCTCAACGCCAATTACATCCTGCGCAGCCTGGAAAAGATGCTCGACGCGCCGTTCGCCGCATCGGGCCCGTGCATGCACGAGGCGCTGTTCTCGGATAATGGCCTCGCCGACGGTTTCTCGACGATCGACGTCGCCAAGGGGCTGATCGACGAGGGCTTCCACCCGATGACGATGTACTTCCCGCTGGTCGTCCACGGCGCGATGCTGATCGAGCCGACCGAGACCGAATCGAAGGCCGCGCTCGACCAGTTCATCGGCGCTTTGCGCTCGGTCGCCGAGCGCGCCAAGGCGGGCGATATCAGCCTGAAGAGCGCCCCGCATTTCGCGCCGCGCAGCCGCCTCGATGAAACACTGGCGGCACGCAAGCCAGTGCTGGTATGGAAGGACCCGGGTCTGGCCCAAGCGGCCGAATAACAGGGGGAAATGCATGCCGGTCCACGCTGCGCCGCCGGGGATTTTGCAATATGCAATCCCGATCGCGATCTTCCTTGCGGTGTTCGCGCTGCGTGCACGGCGGTTGACCCGGCTCAGGCCGCTCAAGGTCGAGCAATTGTGGATCGTACCGGCTCTTTATACCGCCGTCGTCGCCGTGATCTTCTATCGCAGCCCGCCCACGCTGGCTGGGTGGGGGATCGCGGTGGCGGCGTTGCTGGTCGGGGCGGCACTCGGCTGGCAGCGCGGCAAGACCATGCAAATCCATGTCGACCCCGAAACCCACGAATTGCGCCAGCGCGCCTCGCTCTGGGCGCTTGCCTTCATCGTGGTGCTGATCGCGATCAAATCGGTCGCGCAGGCCGAAGGGGCGGCGTTGCACTTCAACGTGGCGGTGCTGATCGATACGCTGGCAGCGCTCTCGCTCGGCGTGTTCGCGGCGCAGCGGCTGGAAATGTATTTGCGCGCGAATCGCCTGCTCGCCGAAGCCCGCGCGTGACGGCACCTGCCCCCTGGATTCCGGGGGAGGCGGGAGAAGAAGCGCGGCGCCATGCCCCGGCGACGCTGCGCAACCGCATGGCGATTGCCGATGTGCTGCGCGAAATGCTGCCGCGCAGCGGCGTCGTGCTGGAGGTCGCCAGCGGGTCGGGCGAGCATGCCGCGTATTTCGCGCAGGAGTTTCCGGCGCTGGACTGGCAGCCGAGCGACCCGGACCCGGATGCGCGCCGCTCGATCGGCGCGTGGTGCGAGGGGATAGCCAATGTTCTGCCACCGCTCGATCTCGATGCGGCTGCAAGCCAATGGTCGATCCGCCGTGCCGACGCGGTGCTATGCATCAACATGGCCCATATCAGCCCGTGGGAAGCGACGCTCGGTTTGCTCTCGGGGGCTGGGTCGGTCCTGCCGCCCGACGCACCGTTGATCCTGTATGGCCCGTTTCTGCAAGCGGGCGTCCCGACCGCACCGAGCAACCTCGCGTTCGACGATTCCCTGCGCGCGCGCGATTCGCGCTGGGGGTTGCGTTCCGTTGAGGCGGTAACGGCTGCGGCGACATCCTTCTCGCTCGACCAATGCCTCGCAATGCCTGCCAACAACCTGCTATTGGTGTTTCGTCGCCGTTAGGGGCTTACGGCTTCGGTCACGGGGCGTCGCCGGACCTGCTCCCGCCAGACAATGTAGAGCCCGCTCGCCACGATGATCGGCGCGCCGAGGACAGTGCCCCAGCCGGGTAACGTGCCGAACAGCAGCCAGCCATAGAGCGTGCCCCAGAACAGGCTCGAATAGTCCATCGGGATCACGGTCGAGACCGGCGCGTGGCGCACGGCTGCGGTCAACGCCAGTTGCGCGAGCCCGCCAATCAGGCCGACGCCCACCAGAATCGCCCAGGTCAAGGCGTCATGCTGCTGAAGGTTGAGCGCATAGGCAATGCCGAGCGGCGGTATCGAAAGCGCCGAGAACCAGAAGACCGTCGTCAGCGCGCTTTCGGTGCGCCCGATCTGGCGCAGCAGGATCGCGACCAATGCCACGAACATCGCCGCGACAAGGCCGACCGCCGCCCCGCCCAATGGCAACGCGCCGGTCCCCGGTTGGGTCACGATCAATACGCCGATAAAGCCGACGACGACCGCGGCCCAGCGGTGGATGCCGACCTGTTCGCCGAGGATGAGCGCCCCCAGCAGCGTGCCGAAGATCGGCACGGTAAACTGCAAGGTGGTCGCGTCTGCCAACGGCAACAGCAACACCGCGCCGAAAGTGGTCACCATGCCGATCAGGCCAACGGCGGTGCGCCGGACATGTGCGCCGAATCGCTGGGTCCGGAGCGACGAAAGGCCGGGACCGGTCACCACGATTCCCAAAATCAGCATCGCCGCGAAGGCCTGACGGAAGAACATCGTCTCGGCGAGGTTCGCCCCACGATTTTCCGCGAGTTTGATCAGCGCGCTCATCGTTGCCAGGCCAGCGACGGCGAGCAGGCGCAAGGCCAGCCCCAGCATGACGCGGTCGGGGGTATAGCGCGGCGCCGTTTCGACGGAGGGTAGGGCGGGGGCGTCGATCGAGTGTCTCCAGAGTATGCATTGGTCCATGACGCCGCGCGGCGCGCGATACAAGCGCGGGGGTGACGCGCGCGTCGCCAGTCGCTATCCGCACCGCCATGATCAAACGCGCACTCCCCGTCACCCGCGAGGCCGATTTCTCGGCCTGGTATCAATCCGTCATTGCAGAAGCCGACCTTGCCGAGGAATCGGGCGTGCGCGGCTGCATGGTCATACGGCCGTGGGGCTATGGCATTTGGGAGCGGATCCAGCGTTTGCTCGACGACCGCATCAAGGCGACGGGCCATGAAAATTGCTATTTCCCGCTGTTCATCCCGCTCTCCTATTTCGAGAAAGAAGCCGAGCATGTCGAAGGCTTCGCCAAGGAGATGGCGGTCGTCACGCATCACCGGCTGAAGGCGGACGGCAAAGGCGGGCTGATCCCCGATCCCGAGGCCAAGCTGGAGGAACCGCTCGTCGTGCGCCCGACCTCGGAGATGGTGATTGGGGCTGCCTTCGCCCGGTGGGTGCAGTCGTGGCGCGATTTGCCGGTGCTGATCAACCAATGGGCGAACGTCGTCCGCTGGGAAATGCGCACGCGCATGTTCCTGCGCACCAGCGAGTTTCTGTGGCAGGAGGGGCATACTGCGCACGCTTCGGCCGAGGAAGCACGCGAGGAAACGCTCAAGATGCTGGAGGTCTATCGTTCGTTTTCCGAGGATTGCCTCGCGCTGCCGGTGGTCGCGGGCGAGAAGCCCGAGAACGAACGCTTTCCGGGTGCCGTCGCGACCTACAGCATCGAAGCGATGATGCAGGACGGCAAGGCGCTGCAGGCCGGCACCAGCCATTTCCTGGGCACCAATTTCGCGAGCGCGCAGAACATCCGCTTTCAGAACGACCAGGGCGAATTCGTCCTTGCCAATACGACGAGCTGGGGCGTTTCGACGCGGATGATCGGCGGTGTCATCATGGTTCACGGCGATGACGACGGCTTGCGCGTACCGCCGCGCATTGCGCCGTGGCAGATTGTGATCGTGCCGATGTTGCGCGACCAGCCCGAGGACGCCGCGATCGTCGATTATTGCAAGGCGTTGCAGGCTGAGTTGGCCAATCAATCGGCGCTGGGCGAGCCGGTGCGCGCGCTGCTCGACCTCAAATTCGGCAAGGCCGCGACCAAGCGCTGGGGCTGGGTGAAGAAGGGCGCGCCGATCGTGATCGAAGTGGGCGGGCGCGATGTTGCCGGCGGCAACGTCTCGGTGATCCGGCGTGACCGGCTCTACCGCGAAGACGGTAAGCTCGACAGCGCCGTCGTCACGCGGGGCGATTTCGTCGGCCAGGCGGCCGGTTTGCTGGAGGAAATCCAGGCCGGACTGCACGCAGAAGCGCGCCAGCGGCTGCAGGCGAATATTGTTGCCGCCGCCGACTTCGCCGCGATCGAAGCGCATTTTGCCGAGGGCGTGAAGAACCCGGGCTGGCTGGAAGTCCAATGGTCACGGCCCACCGGCGCTGCGCTGGATGCGGTGGTCGAGCGGCTCAAGGCGTTGAAGCTCACCATCCGTAACGCACCGATGCAACAGGCCGCACCGGAGGGGGCCTGCGTGTTCACCGGAAATCCGGCGGTTGAGCGCGTGCTGATCGGGCGCGCTTATTGAGCGGGGGCATGATGGACGTTCACGGCAGCTATGCGCGCGATGGCTATGCACTGATCAAAGGGCTGCTGCCGCGCGACGTCGCGACGGCGTTCCTGCGGCAAATGAAGGCCGATCTTGCGCAGGGTGGGGCTCCGATCGAGCGCCACACTCGAGCGTCGCCGCTGCTGAAAGGCGATGCGGTCGAGGTTTATGGCTATCATTACCCGCCCATGCTGGGGATGCTGTGGGGGCTCACGCCGACGGTCCGCGCGCTGACTGGTCGCGACTTGCTGCCGACCTATGATTATTTTCGGATCTACCGCGAGGGCGACATCCTGCGCGTGCATAGTGATCGGCAGGCGTGCGAGCACAGCCTGTCGCTGACGCTCGATTATAGCGACGGCGTGCCGTGGGATCTGGAGGTCGGCACCGACCGGCTCGATGGCCCGAGTGCGGCGGTTGGACCCGACTTTGGCGGCAAGCGCTATGTCTCGCTGACGATGGAGCCGGGCGATGCGGTGCTCTATCGCGGCGTCGAGCATCGGCACGGGCGGATGACGCCCAATGCCAATGGCTGGTCGGCGCATCTCTTCCTGCACTGGGTTGAGCGCGACGGCCCCTATGCGAGCTTTGCGTTCGACGGGAACGCCGACACCACGAAGCCGGTGAATTTCAGCTTTTCGTAAGATCGGGCGTGAAGCGCGCGCCGACATGCGCTTCGCCGCGCGCCTCGGCGAGTCTTACCTGGCGGTGGCGCTCGGCATAGCTCGCGCGCGCCTGCGCATCGCGCGTGGCGTGGCAAGCGGGGCAGGCGACGCCTTCCTCATACAGCGGCGAAGCACGGTCGGCGGGGCTCACCGGCATACGGCAGGCGCGGCACAGTTCGTGGGTGCCGAGCGCCAGGCCGTGGCCGACCGCAACGCGCTCGTCGAACACGAAGCATTCGCCGTGCCAGCGGCTTTCGGTTTCCGGCACCTCTTCGAGATATTTCAGGATGCCGCCTTCGAGATGGAAGACGTCGTCCAGCCCCTCAGCCTTGAGGAAAGCGGTCGACTTCTCACAGCGGATGCCGCCGGTGCAGAACATCGCGACTTTCTTGCCCTCCAACTCCGTGCGGTGGTCGCGCACCCAGGCGGGAAAGTCGCGGAAGCTCTCGGTCGCCGGGTCGATCGCGCGGGCGAAGGTGCCGACCTTCACCTCATAGGCATTGCGCGTGTCGATCACGATTGTGTCGGGATCGTCGATCAGCGCATTCCAGTCGGCGGGTTTGACATAATGACCGACACCTTGCAGCGGATCGATATCGGGCTCCCCCATCGTCACGATCTCGCGCTTGAGACGGACCTTGAGGCGATGGAACGGCATCGTCGCGGCATGGCTGTATTTGACCACGATGCCTGAGCAGTCGGGCAGGGTGCGGATGTGCGCAATGACAGCGGCGATGCCCGCGTCCGACCCGGCGATCGTACCGTTAATGCCCTCGCGCGCGAGCAGCAGAGTGCCCTTGATACCCTGCGCTTCGCAGAGCGCCAGCAGCGGCGCGCGGATGGCGGCGGGATCGGGGAAGCGGGCGAAGCGATAGAGCGCGGCGACTGTGATGGGGGCAGGGTGAACCATAAGGCAAAGCGCTGTAGGCTTCCCCGACCCCCGAGGCAATTACGCCTGCTTCAGCGACTGCATGTCGATGACGAAGCGGTATTTCACGTCGCTCTTCACCATCCGGTCATAAGCGGCGTCGATATCCTGGATGCGGATCATCTCGATATCGGCGGTCAGGCCATGTTCGCGGCAGAAATCGAGCATGTCCTGGGTCTCCTTGATCCCGCCGATCAACGATCCGGCAAGCGCGCGGCGTTTGAACACGAGATGGCCGACATCGGGCGCGGGATGCGGCGATTCGGGCACGCCGACCAGCGTCATCGTCCCGTCGCGCTTGAGCAGCGCGAGGAACGGGTTGAGATCGTGCGCGGCAGCAACGGTGTTGAGGATGAAGTCGAAGCTGTTGACATGGGCGGCCATCGCTTCCGAGTCCTTGGACACGATCAGGTCGGTCGCGCCGAGCCGCTTGGCATCGTCGCGCTTGCTGGGGGAGGTGCTGAACACATAGACCTCGGCCCCCATCGCGGCGGCGATCTTGACGCCCATATGGCCGAGCCCGCCCAGCCCAACCACGCCGACCTTCTGCCCCGGCCCGACTTTCCAGTGGTGCAGCGGCGAATAGGTGGTGATCCCGGCGCACAGCAACGGCGCGACGGCGGCGAGATCGGCCTCGTCATGCGTCACCTTCAGCACGAAATCCTGCTTCACCACGATATGGTCGGAATAGCCGCCCATGGTGTGGCCGCCCATCACCGGATCGGGCCCGTTATAGGTGCCGACAAAGCCGGTCGTCTCGCAATATTGCTCCTCGCCGTCGGTGCAGGACGGGCAGTGGCCGCAGCTGTCGACCATGCAGCCGACCCCGGCGATGTCGCCGACCGCGAATTTGGTGACGTTGCTGCCGACCGCAGTAACGCGACCGACGATCTCATGCCCCGGCACGCATGGGTATAGCGTGCCGCCCCATTCGCCGCGCACGGTGTGCAGGTCGGAATGGCAGACGCCGCAGAACAGGATGTCGATCGCTACGTCGTCGGGCTGAGGATCGCGGCGTTCGAACGAGAAGGGCGCGAGCGGCGCGTCGGCGGCATGCGCGGCAAAGGCGTGGGTGGTGGTGGTCATGCGAAATCCTTTCGCCGCCGCTACGCGCGGGCACGGAGCGGCTGTGCTTGGATGGTGGTGTGACTAGGCTGCGGTAACTCGCCCGTGATCGACATCGTTCCCGCCTGCGGTCGGGAAAGTTTCCGTCCACCAGCGCTCGACCTGCGTGCGCTCGGCCGCGCTCAGATGCAGCCCCAATTTGGTGCGGCGGAGCAGGACGTCGTCGGTGCTGCGCGCCCATTCGCGATCGTGCAGCCAGCGCGCCTCGAGCTCGGTCAAGCCCCCGCCGAGATCTGCTCCGAGCGCGGCTTCATTGTCGATGCCGTCGAGCATTTCTGCGAGGCGCGAGCCGTAAGCATGCGCCATGCGCTCCGACTGCGCATCGCCCAGAAAAGGCCACCGCGCGCGGACCTGGGCCAGGAACTGCGCGAAATCGGGAATCGCGCCGCCGGGAAACACTCGCGCCCGCGTCACCGGATGCGCGGTGAAGCCCATCGGGCCAGACAGTTTGCCCAACGCCTCTTCGGCGAGATGCCGTGCCGTCGTGATCTTGCCGCCGAAGATGGAGAGCAAGGTCGGGCCGTTGGTATCGAGCTCCAGCACGTAATCGCGCGTGACCGCTTTGGCTTCGCTCGCGCCATCGTCATAGAGCGGGCGCACGCCCGACCACGTCGAGGTGACGTCGGCGGGGCTGATCTGCCGGACGAAATGGCGGTTCACCGCCTCGCAGAGATAAGCGATTTCACCGGCGTCGATCTGCGCGTCTTCGGGGGCATCGACCGGAATGTCGGTGGTGCCGATCTCGGTAAAGGCCCCCTGATAGGGGATGGCGAAGACGATGCGGCCATCGGGCTGCTGCAGGATATAAGCGTGGTCGCCCTCATACAGGCGCGGCACGACGATGTGGCTGCCCTTGACCAGCCGCACGCCCGAGGCGGCGTTGACGCCGAGCCGCCCGAGCAACTGATGCACCCACGGCCCGGCGGCATTGACCAGCGCACGGGCGGTGACGGTGCGGCCATCGGACAGCGTCGCACGCCAGACATCGCCCTCGCGCCGCGCCGAATCGAGGGCGGTGCCAACCGCAATTTCGGCCCCGTTGGCGGCGGCATCGACGGCGTTGAGCACGGTCAGCCGCGAATCATCGACGAACGCGTCGGAATAGACGAAGCCCTTGCCCGCACCCTTGAGCGGCGCGGTGAAGGCGGTGTCGCTCCGCCGCAGCCCGCGCGAGCGCGCCAGCGTCATCTTGCCGCCCAGAAAATCATAGAGATAGAGGCCGAGCCGCACCATCCACCACGGCCGCAGCGTGTTTTCATGCGGCAGGACGAAGCGCAGTGGATGGATGATGTGCGGCGCGGCCTTCACCAGCCGCTCGCGCTCGCGCAGCGCCTCGGCGACGAGCTTGAACTCATAATATTCGAGATAGCGCAGGCCGCCATGGATCAGCTTGGTCGAGGCCGAGGAGGTGTGCGCGGCGAGATCGTCGCGTTCCACCAGGAGGACCTTGAGGCCAAGCAGGCTGGCTTCGCGCGCGATCGCACAGCCGTTGATACCGCCGCCGACGATGAGGAGATCGTATGTCACCGCTGTCCTGTATCGCACTCGTGCGGCGGATGCGACCATGTCTACACTATGGCGCGGGATAGACGCGGCTACTGTGCGGCGGATGCTCCTCGGCAAAGACGACGAGTCCGTCGTAAATGTCTGCCCAGCGCGCCGCACGATAGGTGTGATAGTCAGGCGCGGCGGGCGCGATGCCTCGGGCGCGCAAGGTTGCGCTGTTGAGATAGGCGGTCTGATGGTCGCCTGGCGATGCCAGTTCCAGCGCGTCTGGCGGCGGTGCCGGGACTGGTCGGTTTTCCTCGCGGCTCCAGCGATACGATCCGCCCCGCGCTGAAAAAGCGAGCGCGAAGGCGCGGCTCCCGTACGCTTGATGGAGGAGCGTTCCGAAGGTGGGGGCACCGTTCAGATCGGGTCGGATCGCCGGGCTCTTTGCGGCATGGAAGCTGTGCGTCCAAACGATGATACGGGTGCGTTTGGGCAGGTTGGCGGAAAAGCGAGCGAACGCGTAATACATCGCCCGATCCCGATCCTTCGCATAGTCCTCGGATGACAGGCGATCGCGCGCGAGTTGACGATCGATGCCGTCGAGCATTTGGATCCGCTCGGCGGTTTCTCCCTCGGCAAGGTTCTGCTTGGAGAGCGCGCTGCGCATATCCATGGCACATGCATCGATGCGGTTCTTAAAGTCTGGAGAATTTGGATGGTCATCATCAAAAGCGAGGTACGTGCGTCGATGGAAAGCCTCGACACAGGCCGTCCTGCGATCCACCGGGAACCCTTGGGTCAGCAGCGCCGCCATCGTCTCGTTCGCGAACGGCTGCTCAAAACCGCCCAATTGGTCGTCCATCCCGCCAAGCGTGATCCGGCCAGCCATCGCCTCGGTGTACAGGAAATGCGTCAGCGGCTTGATCTCGGCCTCGAACTTCCAGAGTCCGCCGATCGCGTTGCCGACCATCGCTTCGGTCGCCCGGCCATCGCGCCTCGCGCGGTTGAAACCCAGGAACTCGTAGAGGCTGCCCTCGAACACGACGGCGCGAAATCCGCATTGTGTGACCAGTCGTTCGACGAGCGCCACCTTGAAGGCTTCGGTATGCCCATCTGCGTGCGTGGCTTCCCCCAGAACCGCGACGTCGCGATGACAGAGATCTCGCATCACCGCATGCATTGCCGGTCGGTCGGTGCGCTCTACCGGCGCAAGTGCGGACGCAAACGCAGCGGGTATGACAGAGGGGACGAGCACGAGCAGCGTCACGAACGCCAGCATTGCCAAATGCGTCCGGCGCAGCCACCGCATCGCCATTCTCCCAAAGATGCGGAGAGGCTAGGGTCAGAGCGGGCGATTGTCGACAGGGCGCGCTGGTGCGCCGCTCACCGCGAGCGACTCAGTTGACCCCGCCCCCAAGGCGCTGTATGCGCACCTCCGCTTGACCGGGGCTTGCTCCGGGACAGTGCTTGAACATTGCTGGATGCATTCCAGGGCCCAGGGGGTGGTTTCACGCCCAATGGCCCTTTTTGTATTCCCCATTTTGTTCGGGGGGGCGTGATGGCTCCAGCAAAGTAACCAACAGTCAAGGTGAAGAGATTCAATGCCGACGATCAACCAGTTGGTCCGCAAGGGCCGCGATCCGCAGAAGGCCAAGTCCAAGGTCCCTGCCATGGAGCAGAACCCGCAGAAGCGTGGCGTTTGCACCCGCGTCTATACGACGACCCCGAAGAAGCCGAACTCCGCGCTGCGCAAGGTGGCCAAGGTCCGCCTGACCAACAGTCGCGAAGTCATCAGCTACATCCCCGGTGAGGGCCACAACCTGCAGGAGCACTCGGTCGTGCTGATCCGCGGCGGTCGCGTTCGCGATCTTCCCGGTGTGCGCTACCACGTTCTGCGCGGCGTGCTCGATACACAGGGTGTGAAGGATCGTCGCCAGTCGCGTTCCAAGTACGGCGCCAAGCGTCCGAAGTAAGCCGGTCGGCCTGCCAACCGACGCAAGTCGGACACTGGCTCGTTCCGATCCCAGATGGCTGAAGTTTAGAAGGAAGAATTGAAATGGCACGTCGTCGTCGCCCAGAAAAGCGTATCATCCTCCCCGATCCTAAGTACGGTGATGAGGTTCTCTCGAAGTTCATGAATTCGGTGATGCTTGACGGCAAGAAGTCCGTCGCGGAACTGATCGTGTACGGCGCGATGGAAACCGTCGAAGCCCGCGCGAAGAAGGATCCCGTCGCGGTGTTCCATGACGCGCTCACCAATGTGAAGCCCGGCATCGAAGTCCGCAGCCGCCGCGTCGGCGGTGCGACCTATCAGGTCCCGGTCGAAGTGCGCCCCGAGCGCGCCCAGGCCCTGGCGATCCGCTGGCTGATCGCCGCTGCGCGTGCGCGCAGCGAGAACACCATGTCGGCACGCCTGTCGGGCGAGCTGATGGATGCCGCCAATAACCGTGGCAATGCCGTCAAGAAGCGCGAAGATACGCACCGCATGGCCGAGGCCAACCGCGCCTTCTCGCATTACCGCTGGTAAGCTGGCGCTCGCTGCAATCGTAACCTATATCGTGGGGAGCCGGACCATCCGGCTCCCCACATCGCTAAGGAAGCACTGACATGGCCCGCAGCCATCCGCTCGAACGCTATCGCAACATCGGCATTATGGCGCACATCGACGCCGGTAAGACGACGACGACCGAGCGCATTCTTTATTACACCGGAAAGTCCTACAAGATCGGCGAAGTGCATGAAGGCACCGCGACGATGGACTGGATGGAGCAGGAGCAGGAGCGCGGGATCACGATCACGTCGGCTGCTACGACGTGCAAGTGGTGCGCCAGCGAAGGCAAGGGCGAAGAGCACCTGATCAACATCATCGACACCCCCGGACACGTCGACTTCACGATCGAAGTCGAGCGTTCGCTGCGCGTGCTCGATGGCGCGGTTGCCTGCTTCGACGGCGTTGCCGGCGTTGAGCCGCAGTCGGAAACCGTGTGGCGCCAGGCTGAAAAGTACAAAGTGCCGCGCATGTGCTTCGTCAACAAGCTCGACCGCACCGGCGCCGATTTCTATTTCTGCGTTCAGTCGATCATCGATCGTCTGGGCGCGCGTCCGGCCGTGCTGTATTTGCCGATCGGCATGGAAGGCGATTTCAAGGGCCTCGTCGACCTGGTCGAGAACCGCGCGATCATCTGGCTCGAAGAGAGCCTGGGCGCGAAGTTCACCTATACCGACATCCCGGCTGACCTCGCCGAGAAGGCCGCCAAGTATCGCAGCGACCTGATCGAAATGGCGGTCGAGCAGGACGACGCCCTGATGGAGGCGTATCTCGAGGGCAACGAGCCGAGCACGGCCGACCTCAAGAAGCTGATCCGCAAGGGGACGCTCAACTTCTCGTTCGTGCCGGTCGTTTGCGGTTCGGCGTTCAAGAACAAGGGCGTTCAGCCCCTGCTCGACGCCGTGGTCGACTATCTGCCGTCGCCGCTCGACGTTCCCGCCATTCAGGGCCTCAAGATCGACGGCGTGACCCCGGACGAGCGTCCTTCGTCGGACGAGGCACCGTTCTCGGCGCTGGCGTTCAAGATCATGAACGATCCGTTCGTCGGCACGCTGACCTTCGCGCGCATCTATTCGGGCAAGCTCGAAACCGCGTCGCAGGTCACGAACTCGGTCAAGGACAAGAAGGAAAAGGTCGGTCGCATGCTGCTGATGCATGCGAACGAGCGCGAGGACATCCAGGTGGCCTATGCTGGCGACATCGTCGCTCTCGCAGGTCTCAAGGACACGACGACCGGCGACACGCTGTGCGCGATGAACGCACCGATCATCCTCGAGCGGATGGAATTCCCCGAGCCCGTGATCGAGCTGTCGGTGGAGCCCAAGACCAAGGCGGACCAGGAAAAGATGGGCGTCGCGCTCAATCGTCTTGCTCGCGAAGATCCGTCGTTCCGCGTCTCGTCCGATTCGGAAAGCGGCCAGACCATCATCAAGGGCATGGGCGAGCTCCATCTCGAAATCCTGGTCGACCGCATGAAGCGCGAGTTCAAGGTCGAGGCCAATGTCGGCGCGCCGCAGGTGGCGTATCGCGAATATCTCGCGAAGCCGGTCGATATCGACTACACGCACAAGAAGCAGTCGGGCGGCACCGGTCAGTTCGGTCGCGTCAAGGTCAAGCTGACGCCGGGCGAGCGTGGTTCGGGCTTCGTCTTCAAGGACGAGATCAAGGGCGGTAACATTCCGAAGGAATATATTCCCGCGATCGAAAAGGGCTTCCGCGAGACGGCCGCTACGGGCTCGCTGGTCGGCTTCCCGATCATCGACTTCGAAGTGCTGCTCTATGACGGTGCGTATCACGACGTCGACTCGTCGGCTTTGGCGTTCGAAATCACCGCCCGTGCAGCGATGCGCGAAGCGGCGCAGAAGTCCGGCATCAAGCTGCTCGAGCCGATCATGAAGGTCGAAGTCATTACGCCTGAGGATTATCTGGGCGACGTGATCGGCGACATGAACAGCCGTCGTGGCCAGATCCAGGGCACCGATACGCGCGGCAACGCGCAGTCGGTGGACGCAATGGTCCCGCTGGCGAACATGTTCGGCTATGTGAACGCGCTGCGCTCGTTCACGCAGGGCCGTGCGAACTACTCGATGCAGTTCTCGCATTACGAAGAAGTGCCTGCCAACGTTGCCGACGAAGTGAAGGCGAAGCTGGCCTAAGACGCTAAACCTCGCGTCGGTGATCGGCGCTAGGGCTGGCGTAACCTGAAAACTACCGCTATGGGGCCCCCTTCGCGTGGCGCTGTGGCGAACCGAAAACGATCAATAAGGTAGGAAAAATGGCAAAAGCAAAGTTCGAGCGGACCAAGCCGCACCTCAACATCGGCACGATCGGCCACGTCGATCACGGCAAGACCTCGCTCACGGCTGCGATCACCAAGGTGCTCGCGGAAACCGGCGGCGCGACGTTCACCAGCTATGCCAACATCGACAAGGCTCCCGAAGAGCGCGAGCGCGGCATCACCATCTCGACCGCACACGTCGAGTATGAGACGCTGGCACGCCACTATGCGCACGTCGATTGCCCGGGCCACGCTGACTATGTGAAGAACATGATCACCGGTGCGGCACAGATGGACGGCGCGATCCTCGTCGTTTCGGCGACCGACGGCCCGATGCCGCAGACCCGCGAGCACATCCTGCTCGCCCGCCAGGTCGGCGTGCCGACGATGGTCGTGTTCATGAACAAGGTCGATCTGGTCGACGACGCCGAGATCCTCGAGCTCGTCGAGCTGGAAATCCGCGAATTGCTCTCGTCGTATGATTTCGACGGCGACAACATCCCGGTCATCCAGGGTTCGGCCGTTGCCGCGCTTAACGACGTCACGCCTGAGATCGGCCATGACGCCGTGCTCAAGCTGATGGAAGCTGTCGATACCTACCTGCCGCAGCCCGAGCGTCCGCTCGACAAGCCGTTCATGATGCCGATCGAAGACGTGTTCTCGATCTCGGGTCGTGGTACGGTTGTGACCGGCCGCGTCGAGACCGGCGTCGTTAAGGTTGGTGAAGAAGTCGAGATCGTCGGCATCAACGACACCCGCAAGACCACCGTCACCGGCGTTGAAATGTTCCGCAAGCTGCTCGACCAGGGCCAGGCAGGCGACAACATCGGCGCGCTGATCCGCGGCGTTGGCCGTGAAGAAGTTGAGCGTGGCCAGGTGCTCTGCAAGCCCGGCTCGATCAAGCCGCACACCGACTTCCAGTCGGAAGTGTACGTGCTGTCGAAGGACGAAGGTGGCCGTCACACGCCGTTCTTCGCCAACTATCGTCCGCAGTTCTACTTCCGCACCACGGACGTCACCGGCACCGTCGAGCTGCCTGAGGGCACCGAAATGGTCATGCCTGGCGACAACATCGCGCTCGGCGTCAAGCTGATCGCACCGATCGCTATGGACGTTGGTCAGCGCTTCACGATCCGCGAAGGCGGCCGTACCGTTGGTTCGGGCATCGTCAGCGGCATCTCGAAGTAAGCTGCTAAAAGAAAAGTTGCCGCCTGCGCCTCAAACGAGGCGTGGGCGGTTGCTTTTTTGTGGAGGCCCCTGTAGTGGCCCGCCTCCAGTTTTGGTTTTGAACAGCAAGAGCCCCGCTACGGGGCCCGCTCTTTCGCATCGGTAGGGACTATGGACAGCAATATCCGCATCCGCCTCAAGGCGTTCGATCATCGCGTGCTCGATCAGGCGACCGGCGACATCGCCGACACCGCGCGCCGCACCGGCGCTCTCATCCGTGGTCCCATTCCGTTGCCGACGCGCATCGAGAAGTTCACCGTGAACCGCGGTCCGCACATCGACAAGAAGTCGCGCGAGCAGTTCGAAGTCCGCACCTACAAGCGCATGCTCGACATCGTGCAGCCGACCCCGCAGACGGTCGACGCGCTTATGAAGCTCGACCTCGCCGCAGGCGTTGACGTCGAGATCAAGCTGGCCTAAAGGCCGCTCTTCCGAGAGATTCGGCCCCGGATTCGGGGCCAAATAGACGGGATACCGCCGGGCTTGCCCGGGTCTGCGTCCCCCGACACGCTCCACCGCCGACGCGGGGAGCACCAGCCCGGGTCGGGGCCGCAGTATAAAATAAAGTTTGGGCTGAGTACGCACCCTTCGGAATGGTCCGAGGGGTGCCTCTGCATTGAATGGAGCATTGATCATGCGCACTGGCGTGATCGCGAAAAAGATGGGGATGACCCGCTGGTTCCAGGACGATGGGCGCCATGTGCCCGTGACCGTTCTGGCGCTGGAAAATCTGCAGGTTGTGGCCGTTCGCGAGGCCGATCGTGATGGGTATGTCGCAGTCCAGCTGGGCGCGGGTACCGCAAAAGCAAAGAACGTTGCCAAGCCGCAGCGTGGCCATTTCGGCAAGGCCGAAGTTGAGCCCAAGGCGAAGCTCGCCGAATTCCGCGTGAGCGAAGATGCGCTGCTCGAAGTCGGCGCGACCATCTCGGCCGACCATTATGTCGCTGGCCAGATCGTCGATATCCAGGGCGTGACCCAGGGTAAGGGCTTCCAGGGCGGTATGAAGCGTTGGGGCTTCGGCGGTCTGCGCGCAACGCACGGCGTTTCGGTCTCGCACCGTTCGCTGGGTTCGACCGGTCAGCGCCAGGATCCGGGCAAGGTCTTCAAGAACAAGAAGATGGCCGGGCACATGGGCGACAAGAACCGCACCCAGCAAAATCTCGAAATCGTTTCGACCGACGTCGAGCGTGGCCTCATCTTCGTCAAGGGTTCGGTCCCTGGCTCGAAGGGTGGCTGGCTGCTCGTCAAGGATTCGGTGAAGGTCGCGCGCCACGCCGATGCGCCGTATCCCGCCGGCCTGAAGCAGGTCGCCAACAACAACGACACCGCTCCCGCCGAGACGCCTGATGACGTCGCGACCGTGGACGCGACCGACGGCCAGGAGGGCTGAACATGAAGGTCAAGGTTCAATCCTTCGCCGACACCGTAGGCGCAGACATCGAGCTCAACGACGAGGTCTTCGGCCTCGATCCGCGCGCCGACATCCTGCACCGCGTTGTCACCTGGCAGCTCGAAAAGCGTCGCGCGACCGCAAGCGGCACGCGTGAGCGCGCTGACGTTGCTCGCACCGGCAAGAAGTTCGGTCGCCAGAAGGGCGGCGGTACGGCTCGTCACGGCGATCGCCGCGCTCCGATCTTCGTCGGTGGTGGTAAGGCGCACGGTCAGCGGACCCGCGACTTCAACCCCGGCCTGAACAAGAAGGTTCGCGCGCTCGGTCTGAAGATGGCGCTGTCGAGCCACGCTCAGGCGGGCACGCTGGTTGTCATGGACAGCCTGACGGTCGCCGAGAGCAAGACCAAGACGCTGATCGCGGACTGGGCAAAGCTCGGCACGGGCAAGACCGCGCTCGTCATTGACGGCGCAGCGGTCGAGACAAGCTTCGCGCTGGCAGCGGGCAACCTGCACACGATCAACGTGATGCCGGCCGCCGGTGCCAACGTCTATGACATCCTTAAGCACGACACGCTGGTCCTGACCCGCGCTGCCGTCGAAATGCTGGAGGCGCGCTTCAATGGCTAAGCAGAAAGCCGCGATCGACGCGCGTCATTATGACGTGATCGTCGCACCGCACATCACCGAAAAGGCCACTTTGCTCAGCGAGCATAACGCGGTCGTCTTCAAGGTCACCAACGACGCGACCAAGCCGCAGATCAAGGCTGCAGTCGAGGCGCTGTTCGACGTGACCGTCCTGGGCGTGAACACGATCGTCCAGAAGGGCAAGACCAAGAAGTGGAAGGGCGCGCCCTACACCCGCTCCGACATCAAGAAGGCGATCGTGACGTTGAAGGACGGCCAGTCCATCGACGTGACGACGGGGATCTGATCCGATGGCATTGAAGCATTATAATCCGACCAGCCCGGCACGACGCGGACTCATCCTCGTCGACCGTTCCGGCCTGCACAAGGGCGGCCCCGTCAAGGCGCTGACCGAAGGCAAGCGCAAGACCGGTGGGCGCAACAACAAGGGCCATGTGACCTCGCGCGGCATCGCCGGCGGCCACAAGCAGCGCTACCGCATCATCGACTTCAAGCGCCGTAACTGGGGCGTCGATGGCGTGGTCGAGCGGATCGAATATGATCCCAACCGCACCGCCTTCATCGCGCTGATCAACTATGGTCAGACCGCCGATGGCAAGGAAAACGTTGCGTACATCATTGCGCCGCAGCGCCTCGCCGTTGGCGACAAGGTGATCGCGGACAAGAAGACCGACGTGAAGCCGGGCAACGCGATGGAACTGGGCCAGATGCCGGTTGGCACGATCGTCCACAACGTCGAGATGAAGCCGGGCAAGGGCGGTCAGCTCGCACGGTCGGCAGGCACCTATGTGCAGGTCGTCGGTCGCGACAAGGGCATGGTCATGGTCCGCCTCAACTCGGGCGAGCAGCGTTACATCCACGCCAATTGCATGGCGACGGTTGGCGCGGTTTCGAACCCCGACAACGGCAACACCAACCTCGCCAAGGCGGGTCGCAATCGCTGGTTGGGCATCCGCCCGCTGACGCGCGGCGTCGCCAAGAACCCGGTCGACCATCCGCACGGCGGTGGTGAAGGCCGGACCTCGGGCGGCCGTCATCCGGTTACCCCGTGGGGCAAGCCGACCAAGGGTGCGCGCACCCGTCATAACAAGGCGACGGACAAGATGATTATCCGCAGCCGTCACGCCAAGAAGAAGGGCTAAACGATGGCTCGTTCCGTCTGGAAGGGTCCGTTCGTGGACCTTCACCTGCTGAAGAAGGCAGAAACCGCGCAGGAAACCAACGCGCGTGGTGCGATCAAGACCTGGTCGCGCCGCTCGACGATCCTGCCGCAGTTCGTTGGCCTGACCTTCAGCGTCTATAACGGCCGCAAGTTCGTGCCGGTTTCTGTCAACGAGGACATGGTGGGCATGAAGCTCGGCGAGTTCGCGCCGACGCGCTATTTCCCTGGCCATGCCGCGGACAAGAAGGGCAAGCGCTAATGGCTAAGGCAAAAGCTCCCCGCCGCGTGGCGGATAACGAGGCGCTGTCGGTCGGCACGCAGATCCGTGGTTCCGCGCAGAAGCTCGGCCTCGTCGCGGCGTTGATCCGCGGCAAGAAGGTCGGCGATGCGATGAACATCCTGCAGTTCTCGACCAAGGGCATGGCGGTTGACGCGCGCAAGGTGCTGGCATCCGCCATCGCCAACGCCGAGAACAACCACAATCTCGACGTCGACTCGCTCGTCGTCGCAGAGGCTTCGGTTGGTAAGTCGATCGTGATGAAGCGCTTCGCGACCCGCGGTCGTGGCAAGTCGACGCGCATCCTCAAGCCGTTCAGCCGTCTGCGCATCGTCGTGCGCGAGCAGGAAGAAGCATAATGGGTCAGAAATCGAACCCGATCGGTCTGCGCCTGCAGATCAACCGCACCTGGGATAGCCGCTGGTATGCCGAGGGCGCCGATTACGGTCGTCTTCTGCTCGAAGATCTCAAGATGCGTGCGTACATCCTGAAGACGCTGCCGCAGGCTGCGATCTCCAAGGTGGTCATCGATCGTCCGGCCAAGCTGTGCCGCGTTTCGATCTTCGCTGCCCGTCCCGGTGTCATCATCGGCAAGAAGGGTGCGGACATCGAAAAGCTGCGCCGTACGCTCGGCAAGATGACGACGTCCGACGTCAGCCTGAACATCGTCGAAATCCGCAAGCCGGAAGTCGACAGCAAGCTGGTTGCACAGGGCATCGCCGATCAGCTCGAGCGTCGTATCGCCTTCCGCCGCGCCATGAAGCGTGCGGTGCAGTCGGCGATGCGTCTGGGCGCCGAGGGCATCCGGATCAACTGCGGTGGCCGTCTTGGCGGCGCCGAGATCGCACGGTCGGAATGGTATCGCGAAGGTCGCGTGCCGCTCCACACGCTGCGCGCGAACGTTGATTACGCTGAAGCGACTGCACACACCGCCTACGGCGTGTGCGGCGTGAAGGTCTGGATCTTCAAGGGCGAAATCCTGGGTCATGACCCGATGGCGACCGACCGGCTGATGATGGAAGCACAGACTTCCGGCGTCCGGCCTGATCCGCGCCGCTAAGGAATAGATCATGCTGCAACCGAAAAAGACCAAGTTCCGCAAGGCCTTCAAGGGCCGCATCCATGGCGACGCCAAGGGTGGCACCACGCTCAACTTCGGGTCGTACGGCCTGAAGGCGATGGAGCCGGATCGTCTCACCGCACGCCAGATCGAGGCGGCTCGCCGCGCGATCACGCGTCACATCAAGCGCCAGGGCCGTTTGTGGATCCGCGTTTTCCCGGACGTTCCCGTCTCGGGCAAGCCCGCTGAAGTCCGCATGGGTAAGGGCAAGGGTTCGCCGGAATATTGGGCAGCCCGCGTCAAGCCCGGCCGTATCCTGTTCGAACTGGACGGCGTTCCGGGCGACATCGCGGCAATGGCGTTCAGCCGTGCAGCGATGAAGCTGCCGATCAAGGTGAAGGTCGTTGCCCGTCTCGGCGACACCTCGCATCTGGGAGTTGCATAACATGGCGAAGATCGACACGCGTCGCTCCGACCTCAAGGCGAAGACCGAGGACCAGCTGGGCGAAGAGCTCGGCAACCTGAAGCGCGAGGCGTTCAACCTCCGTTTCCAGGCCGCGACCAACCAGCTCGAAAAGCCGAGCCGGGTCAAGGAAGTCCGTCGCGACATCGCTCGCATCAAGACCCTGCAGTCCGCGCGTTCGCGCGACACTGCGGCAAAGTAAGGATTTAGACATGCCAAAGCGCGTGCTGACGGGGCTGATCGTCTCCGACAAGGGCGACAAGACGGTGGTCGTGAACGTGGAGCGTAAGGTCAAGCACGCGCTCTATGGCAAGATCATCCGCCGTACGAAGAAGTATCATGCCCATGACGAGGGCAATGAGTTCAAGCAGGGCGAGACCGTGCGGATCGAAGAGACCGCGCCGATTTCCAAGCTGAAGACCTGGAAGGTGATCGATCGGGTCAACACCCACGCGACGCCTGACCGGGTCGACGTCGACGCATAAGAGCGTCGGAAATTTCCCCGTTCACCCTGAGATTGTCGAAGGGTGGGTTCCGCAAGCGACCGGGTCGCAAGCGGGGAAGGGGCTTCGACAGGCTCAGCCCGAACGGGTTGGCTTGATAGTTAGAGGCGGGGTCCGGTCGGTATCGGCCCCAGATGAGAAGGAAGCGGATCTATGATCCAGATGCAATCCAATCTCGAGGTCGCTGACAATAGCGGCGCGAAGCGGGTTATGTGCATCAAGGTGCTTGGCGGGTCCAAGCGTCGTGTTGCAGGCGTTGGCGACATCATCGTCGTCAGCGTGAAGGAGGCCGCACCGCGCGGCCGCGTGAAGAAGGGCGACGTGCACCGTGCCGTCATCGTGCGTACGGCGAAGGACATTCGCCGCGCCGACGGGTCGGTGATCCGCTTCGATTCGAACGCAGCCGTGCTGGTCAACAAGAACGAGGAGCCGATCGGCACCCGTATCTTTGGCCCAGTGGTGCGCGAACTGCGCGGCAAGAAGCACATGAAGATCATCAGTCTCGCGCCGGAGGTGCTGTAATGGCGACCGCAAAGATCAAGAAGGGCGACCGCGTCATCGTTCTGTCCGGCAAGGACAAGGGCAAGACCGGTGAAGTCACGCTGGCACTTCCGAAGGACGGCAAGGTCGTCGTTTCGGGCGTCAACGTTGCCGTTCGCCACGTAAAGCCGAGCCAGGGTGACCCGCAGGGTGGCCTGAAGCGCGCCGAAGCGCCGCTGCACGTCTCCAAGGTCGCCCACGTGACCGCCGACGGCAAGCCCACGCGCGTTCGTTTCGAGACCCAGGACGGCAAGAAAGTCCGTGTTGCGGTCAAGACCGGAGACAAGATCGATGGCTGATGCAGCTTACAAGCCCCGGATGAAGGGCATCTATGACGACAAGATCGTCAAGGCGATGACCGAGAAGTTCGGCTACAAGAACGCCATGGAAGTTCCGCGCATCGACAAGATCGTGCTGAACATGGGCGTTGGCGAAGCCACGCAGGACAAGAAGAAGGTCGACCAGGCCTTTGGCGAAATGGAATTGATCGCAGGGCAGAAGCCCGTCGTGACCAAGGCCAAGAAGTCGATCGCACAGTTCAAGCTGCGCGAAGGCATGCCGATCGGCGTGAAGGTTACCCTTCGCCGTGAGCGCATGTACGAATTCCTGGACCGTTTCATCACGATCGCGCTTCCCCGCGTTCGCGATTTCCGCGGGCTCAACCCCAAGTCGTTCGACGGACGCGGCAACTATGCCTGCGGCCTGAAGGAGCAGCTGGTGTTCCCGGAAATCAGCTATGACCGGATCGACAAGATCCGCGGCCTGGACGTGATCGTGGCAACCACGGCGAAGACCGACGAGGAAGCGCGCGAGCTGCTCCGTCTGTTCGGTTTCCCGTTCCCGATCGAAGACGCTGACACCGAAAAGAAGGCGGCATAAGATGGCGAAGGTAAGTTCTGTCAACAAGAACGAGCGTCGCAAGATGCTGGTCAAGAAGTATGCGCCCAAGTACGCGGCGCTGAAGGCGATCGCTGCCGACACGTCGCTCAGCGACGGCGAGCGGATCGAAGCCCGTCTCAAGATGGCCGAGATCCCCCGCAACGGCAACCCGACGCGCATCCGCAACCGCTGCGAGCTGACCGGTCGTCCGCGCGCATATTATCGCAAGTTCCGCCTCTGCCGTATTCAGCTGCGCGATCTGGCCAACAAGGGCCTGATCCCGGGCGTTACGAAGTCGAGCTGGTAAGGATCAACAGATGGCATTGACCGATCCCCTGGGTGATATGCTCACCCGCATCCGCAACGGCCAGCGCGCGCGCAAGGACTCCGTCCTGACGCCGGGCTCCAAGCTGCGGGCCCGCGTGCTCGACGTGCTCCAGCGCGAGGGCTACATTCGTGGCTACACCGAAGAGCAGATGGGCCCTGCGGCCGGCATCCGCATCGAGCTGAAGTATTTCGAGGGCCAGCCTGCGATCAAGCACGTCGCGCGCGTGTCCAAGCCTGGCCGTCGCGTCTATTCGGCTTCGACCGAACTGCCGCGCGTCATGAACGGCCTTGGCATCACGATCGTCTCCACGCCACGCGGCGTTCTGTCCGACGCCGAAGCGCGCGAACAGAATGTCGGCGGCGAAGTCCTCGCGGAGGTGTTCTGATGAGCCGCATCGGTAAAAAGCCGGTCACGATCCCGAGCGGCGTGACCGCGACGATCGAAGGCCAGCAGCTCAGCGTGAAGGGGCCCAAGGGCACCCTCGCCATGCCGCTGCGCGAAGAGATCAGCTATGTGCTTGAAGATGGCGGCATCGCCGTCAACCCGGCCAATGAGACCAAGCGCGCGCGCGCGTTCTGGGGCATGCAGCGTACGCTGGTGCAGAACCTCATCACCGGCGTGTCGGACGGCTTCACCAAGAAGCTGCTGATCAACGGCGTGGGCTACCGCGCTGCGGTTCAGGGCAAGACGCTGAACCTCAAGCTCGGCTACAGCCACGACGTCAACATCGACGTGCCGGAAGGGATCGAAGTCAAGACCCCGGACAACACGACGGTCGAGATTTCGGGTTCCGACAAGCAGAAGGTCGGCCAGCTGGCCGCTGAAATCCGTCGCTGGCGCAAGCCCGAGCCGTATAAGGGCAAGGGCATCAAGTACGACGGCGAGTTCATCTTCCGCAAGGAAGGGAAGAAGAAGTAATGTCGACCAAGGGTATGTCTCTCTTCGAGAAGCGGCGCCGCCGCAACCGCACCGCGCTCCGTGCGCGTGGATCGGGCCGTCCGCGGCTGTCGATCCATCGCTCGGGCCGCCACATCTATGCGCAGATCATCGACGACGCGCGGGGCGTGACGATCGCAGCTGCTTCGACGCTGGAAAAGGACGTGCGCGACACGTCCGGTGCCAACATCGACGCAGCAGTGGCCGTCGGCACCCGCATCGCCGAGGCCAGCAAGGCAGCGGGCGTGACGCAGGTCGTGTTCGATCGCGGTGGCTTCCTGTTCCACGGTCGCGTCAAGGCGTTGGCGACTGCCGCGCGTGAAGCCGGATTGGAGTTCTAATTATGGCTGACGACAACATTCCAACCGAAGCTACGGCAGCTCCCGAAGGTGCAGCCGCTCCCGACGCCCGCGGTCCCCGCGGCGGTCGTGGTCGCGGTGGCCCCGGCGGCGGTGGCCAGAATCGTGGCGGCCGTGACAACCGTGGCGGCCGCGACAATCGCGGTCGTGGCGGCCCCGGTGCCGATGATGGCGGCGAAGAGCTGATCGAGAAGCTGGTCCACATCAACCGCGTCTCGAAGACGGTCAAGGGCGGTAAGCGCTTCGGCTTCGCAGCTCTGGTCGTCGTGGGCGACGGCAAGGGCCGTGTCGGCTTCGGTCATGGCAAGGCACGCGAAGTGCCGGAAGCCATTTCCAAGGCGACGGCTGCTGCCAAGAAGGCAATGGTCCGCGTTCCGCTGAAGGAAGGCCGCACGCTGCATCATGACGGTAACGGTCACTTCGGTGCCGGTCTCGTCACGCTGCGTTCGGCACCGCAGGGAACGGGCATCATCGCCGGTGGCCCGATGCGCGCCGTGTTCGAATCGCTCGGCGTTGCCGACGTGGTGACCAAGTCGGTCGGCACCTCCAACCCGTACAACATGATCCGTGCGACCTTCGAGGCGCTGACCAGCCAGGTGAGCCCGAAGTCGGTTGCGCAGCGTCGTGGCAAGAAGATCGCCGATCTGCTCGGTCGTGGTGGTGCGGAAGCGCCCCAGGCTGAAGCCGAAGCGATCGTGGAGTAAAGACCCATGGCAACCATCAAGATCACGCAGACCGGTTCGCCGATCCGCCGCGAGAAGGACCAGCGCGCAACACTGATCGGTCTCGGCCTCAACAAGATGCACCGCACGCGCGAGCTGCAGGACACGCCCGAAGTTCGTGGCATGATCCGCAAGGTCGCGCACATGGTGAAGATCGAGGCGTAAGCTAATCTCCCTCTCCCCACAGGAGAGAGGGAGAAGAAGTAGACAAATCCGGGGCAGGGGGCTAACGGCCCCCTTCCTCATTTATCCAGCGCGTCAAAAGCGAAAGCGAGTGCACACATGAAACTTAATGATATCCGTGACAACGCCGGTGCGCGTAAGTCGAAAATGCGTGTCGGCCGTGGTATCGGTTCCGGCAAGGGCAAGACCGCAGGCCGCGGCCAGAAGGGCCAGAAGAGCCGCGAGGGCGTTTCCATCGCCGGTTTCGAAGGCGGCCAGATGCCGCTGCACATGCGGTTGCCGAAGCGTGGCTTCAACAACATCTTCGCCAAGGATTATGCTGAGGTGAACCTCGGCGCGATCCAGGTCGCGGTTGACGCGGGCAAGATCGAAGCCGGTGCGAGCCTCGACCATGACGCGCTGAAGGCCGCTGGCCTGGCACGCGGTGGCAAGGACGGCGTCCGTCTGCTCGGCAAGGGCGAACTGACCACCAAGCTGTCGTTCACGGTTGCCGGCGCGTCCAAGGGCGCGATCGAAGCGGTCGAGAAGGCCGGTGGTTCGGTCGACGTGATCCACGTCGTTCCTGCCGCTGAAAAGGCTGCCGCCAAGAAGGGCGTCAAGTATCGCGAGCGCAAGGCGCACAAGGAATCGTTTAAGGCTTGAGCCTTGCGCCGAGCCTTTGCTCGGCGACCTTCCTCTCCACCGTCACCCCGGGCTTGTCCCGGGGTCCACCGTGCCGCAGGTCCTGCTGCCGAGGGTTTCAGACGACGGTGGACCCCGGGACAAGCCCGGGGTGACGAGTCATTTCGGGGCAGCGGACAGCAACCCATTAGACAAGCCCGCTTGGGCCCCTATATGAGCGGCGGGGCGGTAAAACGTTTCCCGCCCTTTTTGTTTCCGCCGCTACTGCATCCAGGACGATAGACGCACATGGCATCCGCAGCCGACCAGATGGCTTCCAGCATCAGCCTGTCGAAATTCGCACAGGCGACCGACCTCAAGAAGCGGCTGTGGTTTACCATCGGCGCTTTGATCGTTTTCCGCCTGCTCAGCTATGTGCCGCTGCCGGGGATCGATCCGACTGCGCTGACCGAACTGGCCAGCCGTACCAGCGGTGGCGTGCTCGATTTCTTCAACGCGTTCTCGGGCGGTTCGCTCAAGCGCGCCAGCTTGATCGCTTTGGGCGTCACACCCTACATCACCGCCTCGATCGTAGTGCAGCTCGCGACCTCGCTGTCGCCGACGCTCGCCGCGATCAAGAAGGAAGGCGAGAGCGGGCGCAAGCGGCTCAACCAATATACGCGCTACGGCACCGTCGCGCTGACCATCATCCAGGGCTATTTCCTGACGCTCGGCTTTGAGAGCCAGGGCGTCGTCGTGAACCCCGGCCCGATGTTCATCATCGGCTCGATTGTCAGCCTAGTCGGCGGCACCATGTTCCTGATGTGGATCGGTGAGCAGATCACCAGCCGCGGCATCGGCAACGGCATGTCGCTGATCATCATGGCCGGTATCGTCGCGAACTTGCCGACGACGCTCTACACGCTGGCCGAGGGCGGCCGCGCGGGCAACCTCGATGGGTTCAAGATCCTCGGCATCATCGTCGCGGTGGCGGGCCTGATCCTGTTCATCTGCTTCATGGAGCGCGCACAGCGCCGCATCCTGATCCAATACCCGAAGCGCCAAACGCAGCGCGGCATGCAGGCCGATCGCAGCCATTTGCCGCTCAAGATCAACACGGCAGGCGTGATCCCGCCGATTTTCGCCTCGTCGCTGCTGCTGATGCCGCTGACGGTGATGCAGCTTGCGGGCAAACAGCCGACGGGCGGCAAGGAAACCTGGTGGGGCGATGTCGTCATCGGGCTCAACCAATATCTGCAGCATGGGTCGCTGGTGTACATGCTGCTCTACGGCGCGGGCATCGTCTTCTTCTCGTTCTTCTACACCGCCGTGGTGTTCAACCCGGAAGAGACCGCCGACAATCTCAAGCGCTATGGCGGCTTCATCCCCGGCATCCGCCCGGGCAAGAACACCGAGGCGTATTTCGACTATGTGCTGACGCGTATCACCGTGATCGGTGCCGGGTATCTGGCGATCATCTGCCTGTTGCCGGAATATCTGGTGTCGGCGCTGTCGATTCCCTTCTACCTTGGTGGCACTAGCTTGCTGATCGTGGTCAACGTAACAATGGATACGGTGACGCAGATTCAGAGCCATTTGCTTGCGCATCAATATGGCGATCTGATCAAGAAGGCGAAGCTGAAGGGCGGGCGTCTCCGCTAAAAGCGGAACGCGAGTCGCCACGGCGATTGGGGAGAGCGTATTGAACATCATCCTGTTGGGGCCGCCGGGAGCCGGCAAGGGCACCCAGGCCAGCCATCTCGAGGCGGATCGCGGTATGATCCAGCTTTCGACCGGCGACATGCTGCGCGCGGCGCGCAAGGCGGACACGCCGCTCGGCCATCAAGTCGCGGCAGTGATGGATTCGGGCGCGCTCGTGTCCGACGAGATCGTTTCCGCGTTGATCGATGACAAGCTGGGCACGCTCTCGCCCGAGCAAGGCACGATCTTCGACGGATATCCTCGGACCGCGGCCCAGGTCGAATCGCTCGATGCGATCCTTGCCCAGCATGGCCGCAAGCTCGACACCGTGATCGAACTCGACGTGAACGAGGATGCGCTCGTTGCACGCATTGTCGGTCGCTATACCTGCGCCACCTGTGGTGCGGGCTATCATGACAGCTTCAAGCAGCCGAAGGTCGCAGGAACCTGCGACGTATGCGGCGGGCATGAGTTCAAGCGCCGGCCCGACGACAATGAGGAAACCGTGCGCACCCGCATGGCCGAATATCGCGCCAAGACCGAGCCGATTATCCCGATCTACCAGGCGCGCGGGCTGCTCGCGCGGGTGGATGGCATGGGCGACATTGGCGACGTGACGCGTGCGATCGAGGCGATCCTCGACGCGCGCTGACCGTTTGGCACAAAAGATAATGCGGGCTCACGCTGGCGGCGCGTGAGGTGGTTCTCAGTCGAATGACATTTTCGTCACCTCAGTGTCATCGCGTTGGATGCGCGATCGGCGCATGAAGGTGGCAGGCCATGCACGCTGGCCGGAAATGTATTCACGAGATCGACACTCGCACTCCCGGGAGTGTCGTTGGCCGGCGGAAGGCATGCTTTCCGTCGGCCTCATTTCATTCTAGGCACGAGGAAACCGCCCGGAATGCCGCCTGTGACCCGCAAGATTCTGATCGTCGAGGACGATAGCTCCACCTCCGCCTATCTCGCAAAAGGCTTGAGCGAGGCTGGCTTTGCGGTCGAATCCTGCTCCGATGGCCGCGACGGGTTGTTTCTGGCGAGCGAAGGCATTTTCGATCTCATCATCGCCGACCGCATGTTGCCGGGGCTGAACGGTATTGCGATGCTCGGCGCGATTCGTGCGGCCGGGGTACGCACGCCGACCTTGATTCTCTCGGCGCTGGGAACGGTCGACGACCGGATCGACGGACTGAATGCCGGTGCCGATGATTATCTGGTGAAGCCGTTTTCCTTTGCCGAACTGACCGCGCGCATCGATGCGATCTTCCGCCGCGTCGATCGCGGCGTAGGGGAGGGGCAGGCGACGCGATTGTCGGTCGGCGATCTGGAGATCGACTTGCTCGCACGCACCGTCGCACGCGCGGGGCGGCCAATTCAGCTTGGCGCGCGCGAATTCAATCTCCTCGAATATCTCGCGCGCCATGCCGGGCAGGTTGTCACGCGCACGATGATGTTGGAGAAGATCTGGAACTATCATTTCGATCCCGGATCGAACGTGGTCGATGTGCATATCGGGCGGTTGCGTCGCAAGCTCGAGGAGGGCTTCGCCGCGCCGATCCTGCACACCGTGCGTGGGGCCGGGTATCGGCTCTCGGTCGAGCCATAGCCATTTCCCTGTCGTCCCGCCTGTCGGTAACCGCGCGTATTGCGCTGCTGGCGATCCTGCTGGGACTGACGTCCAACGTCGTACTGGTCGCGTTCGTGTGGAAGCTCGTCCGCGACGAGGCGATTGACGAGTTGCGACGCGATACCGTCGAGCAATCGGAGGGGCTGGCGGCGATTTATCGCGCGGGCGGCCTGGCTGCGCTGGCGCGTACCATCGATGAGGGGCGCGCAACCGGGGATCGCTCGCGCATCGTCACGGTAATCGCCGCCGACGGGCGACGCGTCGCCGGCCTCGGCCCGGCGATCGTCGGCAGCGGCGCACTGGCACCGACGGTGTTCCGCATCGGCCGTATGGGGGATTCGAGTCCGTGGCTGGAACGCGAGGCCGGTTATGCGGTGCGCCAGATTGGCCCGTATCGCTTGGTCAGCGGGCGCTTGCTCGATGACTGGGAGCAGGAGCAGCGCGGGATCGAACGCGCGCTCGCCGCAGCGATGCTCCTGTCGCTGGCGCTTGGCATTGGCGGTGGCCTGATCGTCACGCGCTATGTCGGGCGGCGGCTCGACCGGGTTGCCGACGTGATCGAGGGGGTGGCCAGCGGCGACCTGTCGCGGCGCGTGGTGAACAGTGCCGCCGGACACGCGGGTGGCGGGGATGCCTTCGACCGGCTGGCGACGCGGCTCAATGCGATGCTCGACAAGACCGAAAGGCTGATGACCGAATTGCGCATCGTGACCGATGGCCTGGCGCATGACTTGCGCTCTCCGCTCGCCAGGTTGCGGGCAAAGGCCGAGGTCGCCGTGTTGCAGGCCGATCCGGCGCAGCGCGAGGCGGCGATGGGCGGGCTGCTGATCGAGACCGATCTGGTGATGCGGATACTGTCGACGATGATCGAAATCACGCGCGCCGAATCGGTCCCGCGCGATCGCCTTGCGCCGATCGACCCGGCCGCGTTGATGGAAGAGATTGTCGACCTCTACGGGCCGGTGGTCGAGGATGCCGGGATGCGGTTCGAGGTCGCGATCGACGCGCATCCGCCGCACATTGTGCTCCACCGCGAGTTGATGACCCAAGCGATTGCCAATTTGATCGACAATGCGCTGCGCCATGCCGCACAGGGCGAAGAGATTCAGCTCGGGCTGGTGATCGGCCCGGACGAGGCGCGCTTTCAGGTTGCCGATCGCGGCCCAGGCATTGCCGAGGCTGACCGTGCGCAGGCGCTGCGGCGGTTCGGGCGGCTGGATGTCGCGCGCAGCGTGCCGGGGGCGGGGCTCGGCATGGCGCTGGTCGAGGCGGTCGCGCGCTTGCATGGCGGGCGTCTGGAACTGGGCGACCACGCGCCCGGCCTGATCGTGGCGATCGTCATCCCACTGACGGCGTGATCGGGCGCTTGACAGCAGGTGAGTCGGGTCTTAACGCACTTCCATTCCGAAACACCGGTCTCCGGCGGCGCATGTTTGCGCTCGCCGGTGTCGTGCGTTACGGTAGGCAACGCGATGAGATGGGGTCCGCAGCCATGCGCACCCTGTGGAGCAGGAGAACAAGTTCATGGCACGTATCGCCGGGGTCAACATCCCGACCAACAAGCGCGTTGTTATTGCGCTCACCTACATTCACGGCATTGGCGACACCAAGGCCAAGGAAATCGTCACCAAGCTCGGCATCCCGCTGACCGCGCGCGTGCAGGACCTGACCGACCAGGAAGTCCTCCACATCCGCGAGACCATCGACGCCGACTATACCGTCGAGGGTGATCTTCGTCGCCAGGTTGCGATGAACATCAAGCGCCTGATGGATCTGGCCTGCTATCGCGGCCTGCGTCATCGCAAGGGCCTGCCGGTTCGTGGCCAGCGCACGCATACCAATGCGCGCACTCGCAAGGGCAAGGCCAAGCCGATCGCCGGTAAGAAGAAGTGAGCTTGAGCCGCGGGTGACCGCGGCTCGCTCCTCGACGAAGGATTAGGGACAGACAATGGCACGTGAACCACAGCGCATTAAGCGCCGCGAACGCAAGAACATCACCTCGGGCGTTGCCCATGTGAACGCAAGCTTCAACAACACGATGATCACGATCACCGATGCCCAGGGCAACGCGATCAGCTGGTCGTCGGCAGGGGCGATGGGCTTCAAGGGCTCGCGCAAGTCGACGCCGTACGCCGCGCAGGTCGCAGCGGAAGACGCCGGCAAAAAGGCCGCCGAACATGGCGTCCGCACGCTCGAAGTCGAAGTGAAGGGCCCCGGTTCGGGCCGTGAGTCGGCGCTGCGCGCATTGCAGGCCGTCGGCTTCCAGATCACTTCGATCCGCGACGTGACCTCGATCCCGCACAACGGCGTCCGCCCGTCCAAGCGCCGTCGCGTCTGACTTCGTCTCGACCGTGCGCGGTTGATCGCGCTGCACGGTTCGATTCATATATGGCCGGGATTGCCCCATTCCGGCCCAAAACCAAGGGATAGCCTATGTCCGTCAATGCAAAGAACTGGCAGGAATTGAAGAAGCCGTCCGGCCTCGAAAAGAAGCCCGGCGGAGACGGCAAGCGCAAGGCGACCTTCATCGCCGAGCCGCTGGAGCGTGGCTTCGGCCTGACGCTGGGCAACGCGCTGCGTCGCGTGCTGCTGTCCTCGCTGCAGGGTGCGGCCGTCACCTCGATCAAGATCGAGAACGTTCTGCATGAATTCTCCTCGCTCGCGGGCGTTCGCGAGGACGTAACCGACATCGTGCTGAACGTGAAGCAAATCGCGCTGCGCATGCAGGGCGAGGGACCGAAGCGGCTTCAGCTTTCGGCAACGGGCCCTGGCCCGGTCAAGGCGGGCGACATTGCGGTTTCGGGCGACATCGAAGTGATGAACCCGCAGCTGGTGCTGTGCCACCTCGACGATGGCGCGACGCTGAACATGGAACTGACCGCCGATGTCGGTAAGGGCTATGTCGCAGCGGTTGCCAACCGTCCGGCCGATGCGCCGATCGGCCTGATCCCGGTCGATGCGCTGTATTCGCCGGTCAAGCAGGTCAGCTACAAGGTCGAGAACACCCGCGTCGGGCAGGAACTCGACTATGACAAGCTGACGCTGACGGTCGAGACCGACGGCACGATCACCCCTGAGGACGCGGTCGGCTATGCCGGTCGCATTCTGCAGGACCAGCTCGCTTTGTTCGTGCACTTCGACGATTCGTCGGTCACGCGCGCAGCCCCGATCGGCCATGCTGCTCCGGCTGCGACCGGTGGCGAAGTCGCTGGCGACACGCAGCAGATCAACCGCTACCTGCTCAAGAAGGTCGACGAGCTCGAACTGTCGGTCCGCTCGGCCAACTGTCTCAAGAACGACAACATCATCTATATCGGCGATCTGGTCCAGAAGACCGAAGCCGAGATGCTGCGCACGCCGAACTTCGGCCGCAAGTCGCTCAACGAGATCAAGGAAGTGCTCTCCTCGATGGGGCTGCGCCTCGGCATGGAAATCCCGGGCTGGCCGCCTGAGAACATCGAAGAGATGGCCAAGAAGCTTGAACAAGAGATTATGGGCTAAGGCACGTCGCCCCGGCGCAGGCCGGGGCCGCCCCGCGCAAGTGCGGAGCGAGTGCCCCATAACCAAACGGCCCCGGCCCTAGCCGGGGTGACGGTCATTTCGGTGGGCGAACCGTCTCCACCTGGTCTGGGGTTCCGTCAAACGGCCCCTTAACGAACGAAGGAAGATACCATGCGTCATCGCGTAGGCGGTCGTAAACTGCAGCGTACCTCGGCACATCGCATTGCGTTGTTCCGCAACATGTCCGCTGCCCTCATCAAGCACGAGCAGATCACCACCACCGTCGCCAAGGCGAAGGAACTGCGTCCTTACGTCGAGAAGCTGATCACGCTGGCGAAGAAGGGTGGCCTGTCCAACCGTCGCCTTGCGCACGCCCGGCTGCTTGACGATGCGCAGCTGGTCAAGCTGTTCGACGTTCTGGCATCGCGCTATGCCGATCGCAACGGCGGCTACACCCGCATCATCAAGGCCGGCATCCGCCTGTCGGACGCATCGCCGATGGCGATCATCGAATTCGTCGACCGCGACGTCAGCGCCAAGGGCCAGGATTCGGGTCCGGTGCTGAACGACGGCGAGTATGACGAGGCGGCATGAGCTTAGCGTAGCTAAGCACCGCTTTTCGCCTCGTCCGGCCGACGGCGCATAAAGCGCCGTTCGACGGCGTGGCTTCGCCACGACGCGGATGTAGCGGGTGATGCGATCAAGAGATTGAGAAAGGAGCCCCACTCGGTAGAGTGCGGCTCCTTTTTTCGTTTTGGAGCCCTACATGCGCTTAACCCTGCCGCTGATCGCTCTCGTTCTCGCGGCTCCCGCGCAACTACAGGCCCAGACCATGCAATATCCCGAAACCCGCCGCGTGACCCAGACCGACGAACAGTTCGGCGTGAAGGTCGCCGATCCGTATCGCTGGCTCGAAAACGATGTGCGCACCGATGCCGAGGTCGCGAAATGGGTGGCGGACGAGAATGCCGTCACCAACGCCTATCTGGCGACGCTGCCCGGCCGCGACATCTTTGCGGCGCGGTTGAAGACATTGCTCGATTATGAGCGTTTCGGCGTGCCGGTGAAGAAGGGCGGCCACTATTTCTACACCCACAATAGCGGCCTGCAGAACCAAGCGGTGCTGTATGTGCGCGACAGCGTCGATGGCGCGGGGCGGGTGTTGATCGACCCCAATGGCTGGTCGAAGGACGGCGCGACTGCGCTCGCCGAGTGGAGCCCGTCGCAGGACGGCAAGAAGCTCGCTTATGCGGTGCAGGATGGCGGCACCGACTGGCGCACGGTCAAGGTGCTCGACGTGGCCAGCGGCGCGGTTTCGGACACGATCGAGTGGGTGAAATTCTCCGGCCTGGCCTGGGCTAAGGATGGCTCGGGCTTCTATTATTCGCGCTTCGCAGCACCGGCGGCGGGGGCGAAGTTCCAGGCGCTGAACGAGAACCAGCAAATCTACTTCCACAAGCTCGGCACCGCGCAGGCGGCCGACCCGCTGATCTACGCCACGCCCGAGAGCCCCAAGCTCGGCCACACCGCGCAAGTGACCGATGACGGCAAATGGCTGGTCATCACGACGCATGAAGGCACCGACAACCGCTATCAGATCACCGTCATCGATCTGACCGCGCCCACGCCGGTGCCGCGCACGATCTTCAAGGGGCTGGACTATGAGTGGAGCCTGGCGGGCAATGTCGGCGGGAATTTCTATTGGGTGACCAACAAGAATGCGCCGCGCGGCCGGATCGTCGCGACCAATCTTTACGCGCGCTCGGCCGAAGTGCCCGAGCAGGAACTCGTGGCGCAGGGCAAGGATGTGCTCGCCGGTGCCTCGCTGGTCGGTGGTAAGTTGCTGGTGTCCTACCTCGCCGACGTGAAGAGCGAGATTCGCCGCTACACGCTGGAGGGCAAGCCAGATGGCGTAGTGCCGCTGCCTGGCATCGGCGCGGCCGGGGGCTTTGGCGGCGAGGAGGGCGATCCCGAGACCTTCTTTGCCTTCACCAGCTTCGCCACGCCGACGACGATCTATCGCTATGACGTGAAGACCGGGCAGGCGACGCCATGGGCCGCGCCGAAGGTGGCGTTCGATCCAGCGCGCTACTCGGTCGAACAGCGTTTCTACGCCTCCAAGGATGGCACGCAGGTGCCGATGTTCGTCGTCCGCCGCAAGGATGTCACCGGACCCGCCCCGACGCTGCTCTACGCTTATGGCGGCTTCAACATTTCGGTGACGCCAGCGTTCTCGGCAACGCGGCTGGCGTGGCTGGAGCAGGGTGGGGTACTGGCGGTCGCCAACATTCGCGGCGGCGGCGAATATGGCAAGGCGTGGCACGATGGCGGTCGCCTGGCCAACAAGCAGAACGTGTTCGACGATTTCATCGCCGCGGGCGAATATCTGAAGGCGCAAGGCATAACCGGTACGGATCAGCTTGCCATTCAGGGCGGATCGAATGGCGGCTTGCTGGTGGGCGCGGTGACCAATCAGCGCCCCGACCTTTTCGCGGCGGCGTTGCCCGCAGTGGGCGTGATGGATATGCTGCGCTTCGACCGCTTCACCGCCGGGCGCTATTGGGTCGATGACTATGGCTATCCGTCGAAGGAAGCCGATTTCAAGACGCTCTACGCCTATTCGCCCTATCACAATATCCGCGCGGGCAAGGCGTACCCGGCGATCCTGGCCGAGACCGCCGATACCGACGACCGCGTCGTGCCGGGGCATACCTTCAAATATACTGCGATGCTGCAATCGCTCGATCTGGGGCCGAAGCCGCGGCTGGTGCGGATCGAGACGCGCGCAGGCCATGGCTCGGGCAAGCCGACCGACAAGGTGATCGCCGAAACCGCCGACGCCTGGGCGTTCGCGGCGAAGTGGACGGGGCTGACGGTCAAGCCGGTCGAGTAAGCCGCGCGGCAGGGTGGGGGGAGGCTTACCCCTCCCGCCACACCAGCAATTGGTTGCCGTCATGCACCCCGGCGATCCGCACCGGGGTGCCCGCTGGAAGATCGAGCGGCGTGTCGAACGGATAGAATTGCGCACCCCAATGCGATTTGGCGGCGGGGCCCGGGCGGTTCTCATAGGTGCCCTCGGCGTCGAGATCGAGCCGGATCCACTGCACGATCCCGCAGACGGGCGTGCCGTCGCTGACCAGCGTCGTTTCGGCACGGTGCGGCTCGCGCGCGGCCTTGCCGGTGAAATCGAACGCCAACAAGGCGGCGGGCGCGCTGTGTAGTGAGAGCGTCGCGTCGCTGACTGCGACGTTGCGCGGCACCTGCGCCAGCGTGTTGAACCCGTCGAGATCGAACCCGGCGACCTCCGCCATGTGGGTTTGAGCCGCTCCGCTCCAATTGGCCAACGCGACCATCACTGCGCCGCCCTGTGGGATCATCTGCCCGCCGGGGGCCAGCAACCGCGATGCCGCATCCGCCAGCGTGTTCAGCACACCTTCGGCGAGCAGGTTGTTCGAGACGATTTCGGACACGATCACATCGGCGCGGCCCTCGAGATCGGATTCGAGATCAAGTTCGGTCGAATTGCCGGTGACGACGCGAATACGGTCGGCATAGCCATTGGCGGCGACGATGCGCGTCGCGGAATCGGCGATTGCGGGGTTTTCCTCGCACGCGACAACGCGCCCCGCGCCGGCGCGCGCGGCCATCATCGACAGCAGGCCGCTGCCCGCGCCGATATCGAGCACATGCGTGCCCGGCGTCACCGCTCGCCGGATTGCGGCATCGAAAGCGGCGTTGCGCGGTTCGTCGCGCAGCATATTGAAATGCCAGCGCGGCACGCTTTGCCCAATCAATTGCTGAGTGCGTGCGGCGACCTCCCCGTCATCGGGGGCGAGCGCACGGGCTTCGGTCGCCAGCGGAAAAACCCGGCCGCGCAGTCCGATCTTCGATGCAAGCCCGGCGAGCGCGGCGAGTTTGCGCCCGTCGCGCCCGGCGGCCTCCACCATCGGTTCGAAACCGGCGCGCGCTACCGCTTTCATGCCTCGCTTGTTGTTCATGCCGTTTCCAAAGCTCTTCCCCCGCCGCGCGTATCTGCTATCTGGCCGCATGACCCATCAGACCGACTCCATCCTCATCGTCGATTTCGGCAGCCAGGTAACGCAATTGATCGCGCGGCGCGTGCGTGAGGCTGGCGTCTACAGCGAGATCGCTCCCTTCACCACCGCCGATGCGGCCTTCGCCCGGATGAGCCCCAAAGGCGTGATCCTCTCGGGCAGCCCGGCTTCGGTTCTGGAGGAAGGATCGCCGCGTATCCCGCAGGCGATTCTCGATAGCGGCGTGCCGATCATGGGCATTTGCTATGGCCAGCAAGTGCTGATGCACCAGTTGGGCGGCAGCGTGACGCTCGGCGAAAGTGGCGAGTTCGGTCATGCCGTGATCGAAGTGACCGACCATTGCGCGCTGTTCGACGGCGTGTGGCAGCCGGGCGAAAAACATACGGTGTGGATGAGCCATGGCGACAAGGTGACCGCGCTTGCCCCCGGCTTCCACCCGGTCGCGGTTAGCCCCGGTTCGCCGATCGCGGTGGTCGCCGACGAGGCGCGCAAATATTACGCCACGCAATTCCACATGGAAGTGGCGCATACCCCCGATGGGGCCAAGCTGATCGCCAATTTCGCGCGGCACGTCTGTGGCCTCACCGGCGACTGGACGATGGCCGAGTTCCGCGCCGCCAAGATCGCCGAGATCCGCGCGCAAGTGGGCAAGGGGCGGGTGATTTGCGGCCTGTCGGGCGGTGTCGACAGTGCGGTCGCCGCCGTACTGATCCATGAGGCGATTGGCGATCAGCTCACCTGCGTGTTCGTCGACCACGGCCTGATGCGCAGCGGCGAGGCCGAGCAAGTCGTCTCGCTGTTCCGCAACCATTACAACATCCCGCTGGTGCATGTGGATGCCGAAGCGACCTTCCTCGAAGGGCTGGCGGGGGTCACCGATCCCGAGGCCAAGCGCAAGTTCATCGGCGCGGCGTTCATCGACATCTTCGACGCGGAAGCCAAGAAGGTGGGTGGGGCCGATTTCCTGGCGCAAGGCACGCTCTACCCCGATGTGATCGAGAGCGTCAGCTTCACCGGCGGCCCGTCGGTGACGATCAAGAGCCACCACAATGTCGGCGGCCTGCCCGCGCGGATGAACATGCAACTGGTCGAGCCGCTGCGCGAACTGTTCAAGGACGAAGTTCGTGCGCTGGGGCGTGAGCTTGGGCTGACCGAGGCGTTCGTCGGGCGTCATCCGTTCCCTGGGCCGGGCCTTGCCATCCGCATTCCGGGCGAAGTGACCAAGGAGCGCTGCGACATCCTGCGCAAGGCCGATGCGATCTATCTCGAGGAGATTCGCGCGGCGGGGCTGTACGACACGATTTGGCAGGCGTTCGCGGTGCTGCTGCCGGTGCGCAGCGTCGGCGTGATGGGCGACGGGCGCACCTATGACAATGTGCTGGCCCTGCGCGCGGTCACCTCGACCGACGGCATGACCGCCGAGGCGTTCCAGTTCCCGGGCGACTTCCTGCCGCGCGTGGCGACGCGCATCGTCAACGAGGTCAAGGGCATCAACCGCGTTACCTATGACTATACGAGCAAGCCGCCCGGCACGATCGAGTGGGAATGATTTTTACCCCTCCGGTAGTATCCTTTTGTACGCTCTGGCACGCCATAATACATTGAAACATAAAGATAATTGTGCCAGTGGCTATCGCCGTCTATCGAGGGGCAGTGCTCCGATTTGACGGTATAGCAGACGGTATGGGGGAACTTGTTTGATCGGGAATTTCGCTATACCGTCACAGCTAAGAGAGCTGCTGACGGTATTTTTTTTGGTATTAATAGGCTGATTTAAAACGGGAATCATGCCTTCAGCATCGCCTGTTTTGGCCTGACGGTATAATCGGCGCCTCTCTCCGGTTTTTAGACGGTTTTGGAGGCCCCCATGCTTACTGACACTGCGATTAAGGCGCTGAGATCACAGAATAAATTGTACAAGGTGAGCGATCGTGACGGTATGTACGTCGTAGTGCAGCCGTCTGGGGCGATCGTGTTCCGGTACGACTACCGCCTCAACGGACGTCGCGAGACGCTCACGCTCGGCCGATATGGCCCAGATGGCCTCTCGCTTGCCAGGGCTCGCGAGAAGCTGATCGATGCGAAGCGGGCCATTTCAGAGGGACGGTCTCCTGCTCAAGAGAAGCAGCACGACAAGCGACGATTGAAGGAGGCGAAGAGGTTCGGCGAGTTCGGCGAGAAGTGGTTCCAGGAGTCGCGCATGGCCGACAGCACGAGCGCCATGCGGCGCTCGATCTACGAACGCGACATCTTGCCAACATTTCGAAACAGGCTTCTGACGGAGATCGCGCCTGACGATCTCCGCATGATGTGCGGGAAAGTGAAGGATCGCGGCGCTCCAGCCACGGCCGTCCATGTGCGGGATATCGTGAAGCTGATCTTTGCGTTCGCGATTTTGCATGGCGAGAAGGTCGCCAACCCGGCGGATGAAGTTGGGCCCGCGTCTATCGCGACCTTCGTACCGAAGGATCGTTCGCTATCACCTGCGGAGATCCGCGTCATGCTCGGTCAGCTCGATCATGTACCGACCCTGCCGACTATACGGCTGGGAATGAAGCTCTTCCTTCTTACGATGGTCAGGAAAAGCGAGCTGCAGGACGCGACGTGGGATGAAGTCGATTTCGAGAACGCCGTCTGGTCGATACCCAAGCAGCGAATGAAGCGGTCGAAGGCACACAACGTCTATCTGTCACAGCAGGCCGTCGACATCTTCATCGCGCTGAAAACCTGCGCAGGCAATTCGCGCTATGTCCTTCCGTCGCGATATGACGCTGACGCGCCGATGTCGCGGGCGACGTTCAACCGGATCACGACCGCAGTCGTTGTCAGAGCGAAAAAGGAGGGGCTGCCACTCGAACCCTTCACTGTTCACGATCTTCGACGCACAGGCTCGACCCTGTTGAATGAGCTCGGCTTCAACAGCGACTGGATCGAGAAGTGCCTGGCGCACGAGGACGGAAGGTCCTCGCGTGGTGTCTACAACAAGGCGGAGTACGAGCATCAACGCCGGCATATGATGCAGGAGTGGTCTAATCTGGTGGACGCATGGGTCTTGGGGCGGAAGTATGTCCCGACTCTGCTCCCGGCCACGATGGAGCTGCTTGAGCTCGAGCCTAGTGTTTGACGGGCCGCGAACGGCGCAATCTCACGTCAGGACTGGGAGCGCGTTTAACAGTATTTGCCCGAGAGGCACGGCGTCGAGCGTCGAGCCAGGCTTCGACCTCTGCCAAGTCCCAGACGACGCAGCGTGAGGTGAGATAAAAGCGCCGCGGGAATTCTCCTCGCTGCTCCATGTCGTAGATCGTGCTGTCGGCAAGTGGCACGATCTCTCGTAGCTGCTGCCGGCGAATTGTTCTGCGGGCGACATGCGGGGCAGCGCTCATACTGTATCTCCACTTCTTTGCTCTTGTGGAGATAGAAGGCGATAGATCTTCCGCTTTGAAGCCCGCGCGTGAACGTGTGCGGTAATATCGGGCTATAGCGTGCAAATCGGACGGGTGGCCTCAAAGGGCAAGTGTCTTCTAGGAGCGTCGGCCGACCCTTCGGCTCTTGTTTGAAGCGCCGCCGCCCGTGGAATTTCACCCCGGTGGTACGCGAGATTCACTTCAAAATCCAGTTCCGAGTGGAGGAGTGCCGGTTCGACCCCGGCCGCCCGCACCACCTTCTCATTCGGCAAAATCTAGGTCCCTGAGTTCGGCTTTGGTTATGGCCGCCTAGATTCTCATGCGCATCCGTGAAAGAGATCGGTGGTGCGCGATGTCGACGCCTCTCGGCCCAGGTCGACGCGCTCGTCGGTCAGGCTGAGGTCGACTCCGATGTCGGGGGTAGCGGTCCTGAAAGGCGAAGATCAGCCGGCTGATGTGCAAGGCCCCCAAGGCCGCCGTGCAGGAGATCCGGATCGTGCCGGCCGGCACGCCGCGCGCCTCATCCCCGGCCTGTTCGACCAGCCGCAGGATCTGGACCTGTCTTAGCGAATGCACGCCCTCGACCATCAAATCTCGTGCAGGAGCGCAGGTTTGGAGCGCTGAGGAGAGTGGTTGCGGGAGCTCGCAGATCGGATAATCGGCAAGCGAGCGATCTAGCCAGCGTGGGAGCTGTACAATTGCCCCTCGATGGAAGCTGATGGGCGGCTTCCAGACCTGAGGAGGAACGATCATGAAGCATCATGCCGGGCTGGACGTGTCCTTGGACGAGACGAGCGTGTGCATCGTAGACGAGGCTGGAGCCTACGTCGCAGAAGCCAAGGTGGCGAGCGATTCTGCGGCGCTTACCGACTTCTTCATGCGACCGGGCTGAGCTTCGGACGGTGGGTCTGGAAGCCTGTCCCCTCTCGCAATAGCTCTATAGCGGGCTTGCCGGCGCGGGCCTTCCCGTCGTCTGTATCGAGGTCAGGCGGGCGAAGGCTGACCTCTCGGCGATGATCAACAAAACGGATCGGAACGATGCTCGCGGCATCGCACAGATGATGCGGACGGGCTGGTTCCAGCCTGTGCATGTGAAGACCACCGAGAGTCACGAGCTTCGTTTCCTGCTCGTCGCCCGCAAGCTGCTTCTCAAACAACAATACGAGATCGAGGGCTGCATTCGCGGATCGCTGAAGGTGTTCGGATTGAAGATCGGCGTCGTCACCAAAAGGATGTTCGAAGAGCGGGTGTGCGAGTTGATCGATTAACGGTCGCTACTTGTCACCATCGTTCGAGCCGCTGCTGCGCGCCCGCACTTCGAACATCATAATCTCTGTGACGAGGTACTAGGTGCCGCACAGGTGCGCGGATCACAGGAA
>NZ_RWKS01000079.1:0-801 GCF_003985085.1 Sphingomonas sp. TF3
CCAAGCGATTTACGCGACGGGGAATGGGCGCTGATCGAGCCTTTGTTGCCACCGGCTCGCAGTGGTGGGCGGCCGCGGACAACGCGCCTGCGCGCGGTGATGGACGCGATCTTGTACATAGCGTCGAGCGGTTGTGCATGGCGCATGTTGCCCAAATGCTTTCCACCGATCTCGACAGTGCGCGGTTATTTCTACGGCTGGCGGGACAGTGGCCTGCTCACGACAATCAACCATCTTCTGGCGATGACAGCGCGCCAGCAGGTTGGCCGGGAGGCGAGCCCGACGGCGGGCGTGATCGACAGCCAGTCGGTCAAAACGACGGAAAGCGGCGGCGTTTCCGGCTACGATGCGGGCAAGAAGATCAAGGGCCGCAAGCGGCACATCCTCACCGACACCTGCGGATTTTTGATCTTCATCCTCGTCCATGCCGCCGACATCCAGGATCGCGATGGCGCGCCCGATGTCCTCAAAGCCGTCCGCTTCCGGTTCCCCTGGCTGCGGCACGTCTTCGCCGATGGCGGCTATGCAGGCAGCAAACTCAAGGACGCGCTCAAGGGCCACGGCAGGTGGACGCTCGAAATCATCAAGCGATCGGATACCGCCAAAGGCTTCGAGATCTTGCCGCGCCGATGGGTGGTCGAACGCACATTCGCATGGCTGGGCCGGTGCCGCCGTCTGGCCAAAGACTGGGAGCGATCCATCGAAAGCTCCACCGCATGGGCCACCGTGGCCAGCATCCGCATGCTCACCCGCAGGATCGCAACATTCTCAAACCATTGAGAAACTTTTGAATCGGGCTCT
>NZ_RWKS01000080.1:0-766 GCF_003985085.1 Sphingomonas sp. TF3
TCGGTCAGCGGCGTGCATAGCAGCCTCACCGTCAGCACCGCCCCTGCGCACGGTACCACCAGCATTGCTGGCGACGTGATCACCTACACCCCCACCACCGGCTATTATGGCAGCGACAGCTTTGCCTATACCGCTACTGGGCCTGGCGGCACGTCGAGTGCGGCGACCGTCACGCTCACCGTCGCCACCCCGGTCGCGCCCACTGTTGCCGCCAAGAGCGCCAGCGTCGCTTATGACACCGCCACCCCGATCGATCTGACCGCCTCGGTCAGCGGTGTGCACTCCAGCCTCAGCGTCAGCTCAGCGCCTGCGCACGGCACCACCAGCATTGCTGGCGACGTCATCACCTACACCCCGACCAGCGGCTATTATGGCAGCGACAGCTTCGGCTATACCGCCACCGGTCCCGGCGGCACCTCGGCGGCTGCCACCGTCACGCTCACCGTCGCGACGCCTGCTGCGCCGAGCGTTGCCGCCAAGAGCGCCAGCGTTGGCTATAATACCGCGACGCCGATCGACCTCGCCACCTCGGTCAGCGGTGTGCATAGCAGCCTCACCGTCAGCACCGCCCCTGCGCACGGTACCACCAGCATTGCTGGCGACGTGATCACCTACACCCCCACCAGCGGCTATTATGGCAGCGATAGCTTCGGCTATACCGCCACTGGGCCTGGCGGAACCTCCGCCGCTGCCACCGTCACACTGACCGTCGCCACGCCTGCCGCCCCAACCGTTGCCGCCAAGAGCGCCAGCGTTGGCTATAACA
>NZ_RWKS01000081.1:0-714 GCF_003985085.1 Sphingomonas sp. TF3
TGGGGACCGGTGAGAAAAGGCCCAAAAACGTACGCTAAGCATCACGTCCAGCCTCAGCGGCTGCGGTGGCCAATGCTTCCCCCTCCGGCCGCCACCAGTGCGACGACACCCGACAGGATGTATGCGATGAGGACACGCGCTGGTCCAAGCAGGCCGCCAATTGCAAACCCGCTACCCTCGCTGATGCGGGTTCCAGCACCATAAAGCGCGGCGGCGCGGCCGTGGAGCTCGGGCCTCACAGTGGTATGTAGGATCGTGCGAACCGATACGTTGTAGATGGCATTGCCCGCACCGCCGATGAGGAACGCCATGGCGACGACCGCCAGGGGAAGCGATGGGGCGAGCGCACCGGTCAGACCTATTGCCAGAAATGAAGCCGCGATGCTTCCCAGTCCGACAAGGGCCGTCCAGCGGGCGTTACGTTCGACATAGCCACCCGCGGCCCATGCAGAGATGAGATAGGCTCCTGCCCAGACGGCAATGAACGCCCCGTATGCGAACGGACCTCGGCTGAGAACGTTGGTTACGAGAAACACATAGACACCGTCCGCAATCGCGAGCGCCATAATAACGACCCAGAAACTGGCGAGCAGAAGCATGATGCGTCGCTGGCGGGCAATCGGCGCATAGCCCCGGAACACGGCCACCGGCGTCCAGCCAGGATTGTCGGCATCGGGTGCGCCCGGCCGGCTGAGGTGGGAGAGTACGATGACG
>NZ_RWKS01000082.1:0-681 GCF_003985085.1 Sphingomonas sp. TF3
TGGGCGCACGCAGCGTGAGGTTGCGGAAGATCTGGGGGTCGGTTTGTCGACGCTGGTTCGGTGGATCGGTCGTCGTCGTGATCGGTTGACGGAGATGCCGGGCGAAACACCGCAGGCAGATTTGGCAGCCGAGTTGAAGCGGCTCCGCCGGGAGAATGAGATCCTTCGACAAGAACGCGACATACTGAAGCGGGCGACCGCTTTTTTCGCCCGGGAGGGAAGTCGATGAGGTTTGCGCTCGTCGATCAGGCGAAGAAGGATTTCCCCGTACACCGCCTCTGCCAGGTGCTCGGCGTCAGCCAGAGCGGCTATTTCGCCTGGAAGGATCGTCCGGCCAGCCGGCGGCAACGCGATGACATGGTGATGCTGGCGCATGTCCGCTCGGCATTTGCGCTGTCGAACGGCACGTACGGCAGTCCGCGCATGACGCGCGAGTTGCAGGATGATGGCTTCGCCATCGGGCGACGGCGCACGGCGCGGTTGATGCGCGAGAACGGCCTGCGCGGTCGGCAGAAGCGTCGATTCAAACGGACGACCGACAGCGAGCATAGCTGGCCGATCGCGCCGAACATCATTGACCAGGATTTTACGGCGACGGCACCCAACCAGAAATGGGGCGTCGACATCTCGTATGTCTGGACGCGGGAGGGATGGCTCTATCTGGCGGTGGTCCTCGATCTG
>NZ_RWKS01000083.1:0-632 GCF_003985085.1 Sphingomonas sp. TF3
AGTTCTGGCTGCGGGTAATGAACGAGCTGCGCAACCGCGGCACCGAGGATATCCTGCTCGCCGTCGTCGATGGCCTCAAGGGCTTCCCCGAGGCGATCACCGCCGTCTTCCCCGACGCGATCGTCCAAACGTGCATCGTGCATCTGCTCAGGAACTCGATGGACTTCGTGTCCTGGAAAGACCGCAAGAACCTCGCCAGCGCGCTCAAGGAGATTTACCGCGCGCCCAGCGCAGAGGCGGCCGAACAGGCGCTGAGCGCGTTTGAGGCCGGCCCCTGGGGCCAACGCTATCCTGCCATCGGCCAAAGCTGGCGGCGCGCCTGGGGCGAAGTGATCCCGTTCTTTGCGTTCCCCGACGAGGTCCGCCGGATCGTCTACACCACAAATGCGATCGAGGCTTTGAACTCGAAGCTCAGACGCGCCGTCCGCGCCAGGGGCCATTTTCCCAGCGACGAGGCTGCCACCAAGCTGCTCTATCTGATCTTGAACCGATCGGAGAAAGAGTGGAAAATGCCGCCACGGGAGTGGTCCATGGCCAAGGCCCAGTTCGCCGTCATCTTCGGCGAGCGCTTCATCAGGGCCATGGCGGCGTAATGTTCAACCGCCCGCCCACACACGGAAATCCTGACAGTG
>NZ_RWKS01000084.1:0-522 GCF_003985085.1 Sphingomonas sp. TF3
CAATTTACATTGACGTCTCGCGTCGGAACAGGATATTTTTCCGCATTTGAATATGACGATACTGGATCCATTGTTCGCAGCGTCCTCAATCAAACAGGAAATTCTGCGACTTTCACGATCGGATCCAACAATTTATTCAGATATTATAATTACGCGCTCTCCAATTTTACATATACCGCAGGGGGCAGCGCCAACAACGACGCGACTGCCGCGCACTCCAACTCTTCGGCATTTTTAACCCTAACCTGTACCCCAGCGAGCGCGGGACCGACCGTAACGGCCGTTAGCCCGACCAGCGGCCCCGCTGCCGGCGGCACGGCGGTCACCATCACCGGCACCGGCTTTACCGGGGCTACCGCCGTCAAGTTCGGTGCGACCTCTGCAACCGGCGTCACTGTTGTCAGCGCGACCAGCATCACCGCAACCGCTCCGGCTGGCAGCGGCACCGTCGACGTGACCGTGACTACCCCTGGCGGCACCAGCGCCACCTCGGCGAGTGACCGGTTCACCTATGTCGCGGCC
>NZ_RWKS01000085.1:0-437 GCF_003985085.1 Sphingomonas sp. TF3
GAATAAACCATTCCTTGGTTGGGTATAGTAGCTTCATCCGCCGGGTTGGTTTGCGCCTGTACCGATGAAGAGCATACAAGCAAAAATGATGCCGCTAAAAGCGGCAATAGGTAACCTATCATCACCTGCTCCATAAATTAATTTTTTTGCTTTATATTTGAAAGGCATCAAATACTGAGAACTTTCTAGTTCAAGCCAACAAACTTATGCCCCCATATGCTAATACTGTCATAGCGGACCACAGACCAGCCAGGTGCGACACTTCGCGCGCCCCAACCATATTCGATTGAAAAGCCGGACGGAGTTGCGCCGTAGAACGAAACCATATGGTCGTTCGTATGCCGTCCCAGAGTCGCTACGACCGCCCCGTCGATCTCAAATTTGTCGAAAGCCAAGCCAACATCGTCGAGTTGGTTTAGCTCGAGCATGAAATGATG
>NZ_RWKS01000086.1:0-412 GCF_003985085.1 Sphingomonas sp. TF3
CCGTAACCGACAAAACCCCCAAGGCACCCGCCGAGGGGGTTTTGTCGTGTCTGGTCTCCTTCGCTTCGCGTGCCGCGACCCACTCCAGGATCGCGCCGAACTCGCCGTGCAGCGTTGCGTCCAGCACTCCGCGCTTCGGGCCAGGTGTCAGCGTTACCCGCTCGATCAGCCCGCGGATCGCGTCTGCAGCTTCATCCCGTTCAGCTGGGTTGTTCAGAGCCTCTGACAGGCGCTCGACCTTGCGCCGGTAGATCTCGGCGATGTTGGGATGAATGTCCGGTTTGTCGAGCGGCGCCTCTGCGAGGCGCGCACGGATGGCGTCCTCCTTCGCTTCCAGCTCAAGGAGCATATCGGCCACAGCGCGAGTCCCGTTGCCGTTCATCGCCATCTCGACCAATCCCGCGATTGGACT
>NZ_RWKS01000087.1:0-360 GCF_003985085.1 Sphingomonas sp. TF3
ATCCGCAGTTGATCGCCAAGTATCAGCGCCGCTTTCCCGGCTTCGACGACAAGATCGTGTCGATGTATGCGCGCGGCATGAGCACCCGCGAGATTACCGGGCATCTCCACGATCTGTACGGGATCGACGTGTCGCCGGATCTGATCAGCACGGTGACCGACGCCGTGCTCGACGAGGTGGCGACGTGGCAGCAGCGGCCGCTCGATCCGATCTACCCGCTGGTTTTCTTCGACGCGATCCGGGTCAAGATCCGCGACGAGGGCATAGTTCGCAACAAAGCCATTCACATCGCGCTGGGCGTTCGCGCCGACGGCGCGAAGGAGGTCCTCGGCCTGTGGCTCGAGCAGAATGAGGGTGCGA
>NZ_RWKS01000088.1:0-352 GCF_003985085.1 Sphingomonas sp. TF3
TACGCTCACCGTCGCCACGCCTGCTGCGCCCAGCGTTGCCGCCAAGAGCGCCAGCGTCGCTTATGACACCGCGACGCCGATCGATCTGACCGCCTCGGTCAGCGGTGTGCACTCCAGCCTCACCGTCAGCACGGCCCCTGCGCATGGCACCACCAGCGTGGCTGGCGATGTCATCACTTACACCCCGACCACCGGTTATTATGGCAGCGACAGCTTCGGCTATACCGCCACCGGTCCCGGCGGCACCTCGGCGGCTGCCACCGTCACACTGACCGTCGCCACGCCTGCCGCCCCAGCCGTTGCCGCCAAGAGCGCCAGCGTTGCGTACAATACCGCCACCCCGATCGACCTG
>NZ_RWKS01000009.1:0-184006 GCF_003985085.1 Sphingomonas sp. TF3
GGTTACCTGCAACGCCCAATCGCAGCATCGGTCATAGCCTCGCGGAAATGATCGGGTGGAGGCGGACCAGGGGGCTTGGCGTTGAGGTGTGAATTCGTTCAAGTAAGCGCTGAAAATAATCGCATGTTGACCTTGTTTCAGTGTAGATCTCTAATGGTAGTAACGCTGACGCTTTAGAATTAGAATATGCCGGATGGAACGCTCCTTGAGTTTTGCACATTCTTTGCCGGGCAGATCTGAAGCGGAGTGGGAGCCGCTGTCCCATCATCTGCGGCAAGTGGGTGCGCGCGCCGAGGCATTTGCCGCCGTCTTTGGCGCGGCACAAGTCGCGCAAGTGATGGGTATATTGCACGACATTGGCAAGCACTCCCAAGCCTATCAGCGCTACATTCGAACGCCCCAGACGAGCGAGGCTAAGACGCGTGGCCCGGATCACAGCACGGCGGGGGCGAAGGAAGCTGTCTGCCTGTACGGCAAGCTCGGTCGTTTGATGGGGTTTGGCATTGCGGGCCATCACGGCGGCCTAATGGACGGGCACGCCCTGACCGAACGCCAGAACAAGACGGTCGAAGATTACACCGGGTGGGAGGTGCACGCCCCGCCGTTGCCCGACCTTGCTACGCTGCTGGCGAAGCTCAGAAAACCGCATCGCAACGCCATCGAACCGGCCTTCAGCCTCTTCTTCCTGGTCCGGATGCTCTTTTCTTGTCTTGTCGATGCCGATTTCCTGGAGACGGAGCGTTTCTATGCGGCGGCTGAGGGGCTTGCGCCGCCGCAGCGCGGGGGAAAGGTAGACCTTCGCCACCGCGATGCCGTCCGCGCCTTTATGGCGAAGCATCGACGTGAGGACACGCCCGTCAACAAACTGCGCTCGCAAATCCTGGACCATGCCGTGGCGAAGGCCGGGCTGGAGCCGGGCCTGTTCACGTTGACGGTCCCCACCGGCGGAGGCAAGACGTTGACGTCGCTCAGTTTTGCGATGGAGCATGCCAGCGCGCACGGGCTGGATCGGATCATCTACGTCATCCCCTTCACCTCGATCATTGAACAGACGGCCGATGTCTTTCGCGATGCGCTGGGAGAGCGGTTGAAGGGCGATGTGCTCGAGCATCATTCCAGCTTCGACTGGGATCGGCGGGAACCCGCCGGGGAGGGCGATGCCGAAGGGGAGGGTGTCAGCGGTCTCGCCAAGCTGCGACGGGACACGGAAAACTGGGACGTGCCGATTGTGGTGACCACGGCGGTCCAGTTCTTTGAAAGCCTGTTCGCTGCCCGTACCAGTCGTGCGCGCAAGCTGCACAATCTGGCCAGGAGCGTGATCGTGATCGACGAGGCGCAATCGATCCCGGTGCATCTGCTGCGGTCGTGCATGGCGGCGATTGATGAATTGGCCAAGAACTATGGGGCGAGCGTGGTGCTGTGCACAGCGACCCAGCCTGCATTGCGGCAGCAGGACGGTGCCCTGCCACACTCGACACCCGGAGGCGTTGCCGAAGGATTCGATATTCCCACCGAGCGCGAACTGGCACCCGATCCTGCCGCGCTGTACCAGGCCCTCAAGCGGGTCTCGGTCGAATGGCGGCAGGAGCCGCTGCCTGATGCGACCATTGTCGCGCGCTTCGCTCAACAACCGCAGATGCTGTGCATCGTCAACAGTCGCGGTCATGCGCGCGATCTGTTCGATGCGATCAGCGATCAGCCGGGCGCGCGCCACCTGACGACGCTGATGTGTGCCCGGCACCGGCGCGAGGTGCTTGCCAAGGTCCGCGCCGATCTCGCGGAGGGCAAGCCAGTACGACTGGTGGCGACGAGTCTGATCGAGGCTGGCGTCGACGTGTCCTTTCCAGAGGTGTGGCGCGCGGCCGCGGGCCTGTCGAACATTGCCCAGGCGGCCGGGCGCTGTAATCGGGGCGGCGAACTGGCCGGCTTCGGTCGCGCTGTGGTGTTCGAGCCGGCCGATCAGCGCATCCCGCCCGCCATCGACGCCTTTTATACTCCGGCCCGCGAAGCCTTGCGCCTCCATGCCGAAGACCCGCTGAGCCTGGAAGCGATCCAGCATTACTATCGGGCGCTCTATTGGCACCAGGGCTATGCGGCGCTCGATCGGGCAACCTGGCGCGGCGAATCCTATGCGATCGTCCCGGCCGTGCGGGCCAATGCGAGCGCGCGGGGCATCAACTTTCCCTTTGCGACGATCTCCGATGCCTTCCGCTTGATCGACGAGGTGATGGACCCGGTGCTCATTCCGTATGACCCGGATGCCGAGAAGGCGCTGCGCGCGCTTGCCCTTGCTCCATTCCCGCCCGCAGGTGTGTTGCGAACTCTTCAGCAATATGCGGTGCCGGTCCCGAAGAAGATACGCACCACCATGCTCGCCAGCGGGATCGCGCGGGTCGTTCGCGAGGACTATGGGGATCGGTTTGTGATGCTTCAGGACAGCGATCGGTATGATGCGTCACTCGGCCTCAATATAGGTGACGCGACTTGGAGGTCGAACGAAAACAATATTCTATAGTTTTATAAATTTTGAAGCATTGCCATGCGGCATCCCCCGGTTTACTCGCGTTTTGTTGGTGGGGGATGTAATGGCAGTTCGATTGCATGTCTGGGGAGGTCTTGCCTGCTTTACTCGCCCAGAGATGAAGGTCGAGCGCGTCAGCTATGATGTGATGACGCCTTCCGCCGCGCGCGGCATTTTGGAGGCGATCCACTGGAAGCCGGCGATCCGCTGGCAGGTCGATCGAATTCATGTGCTGAACCCGATCCGGTTTCAGTCGATCCGGCGTAACGAAGTGGGGACGAAGGCGAGCGCCGCCAACGCCGCCAGCGCGATGAAGCGCGGCACCACCGACGGGCTGGGTATCGCGGTGGACGACAATCGGCAGCAGCGCGCGGCGCTGGTGCTGGTCGATGTTGCCTATGTGATCGAGGCCCATTTCACGATGACCGATCGGGCGGGGCCGGACGACAGCGCCGCCAAGCATATCGCGATGTTCAATCGCCGCGCGGCACAGGGCCAGTGTTTCCATCGCCCTTGTCTGGGTACGCGCGAGTTTCCAGCCGAATTCGCGCTGATCGAGGACGGTGCTGCGCTGCCGCCCAGCACGCTCGACAAGCCGGATTCCGATTTGGGTTGGATGCTGCACGATATCGATTTCGCGCGCGGCAACGAATCGCGCTTCTTCCGGGCCGAGATGAAGGGCGGCGTGATCGAGGTGCCGCCGTTCGACGCCGCTGCGGTGGTGCGATGACGATCCTCCAGGCGCTGAACGGATATTATGATCGCCGTCCCGACCTCGCGGCACCCGGCTGGAGCCAGGAGAAGTTCGGCTGGTGCATCGTGCTCAGCACAGAAGGCGATGTGGTAGACGTCGAGAATCTCCACGACCTTTCGGGCAAGAAGCCCAAGCCGACGCTGTGGGTGGTGCCGGCCTCGTTCCCTCGGCCCGGGACGACGCCCCGTTCTTTCTTTCTCTGGGATAAGACTGCCTTTTCCTTGGGTGTAACAAAGGCCGCAACCGCATCTGGTTGGCAGATTGCGGAGCGTCAGCACGCTGCATTTGTTGCTTTGCATCTCGAGCGATTGGGGGCGCAGTCTGACGCAGGTTTGGTTGCTTTGCGCGGGTTCATTGAGGGCTGGCGACCAGACCAGTTCGAGGCGTTGCCGCGTGGCGGCCCGGAGATTCTCGACGCCAACGTGATGTTCCGGCTGGAGGGGGAACTTTGCTTCCTCCACGAACGCGCTGCTGCGCGGGCGCTGGTCGAAGGAGACATGCCGAGCGATCCAAGTGCCGAAGCGCAAGGCATCTGCCTCGTTACGGGGCAACGCGGTCCGATCGCTCGCCTACATCGTCCGATAAAAGGCATCGAAGGGGGGCAATCTTCAGGGGCGCCTCTGGTTTCGTGCAACAGTAATGAGAGTCCTGCCTTTTCATCGTTCGGCAAGGGGCAAGGTTTGCTGTCCCCTACTGGCAATGAGGCGGCCTTTAAGTATGCGACCGTACTCAACAGCATGTTGCAGCGCGACAGCGGCAACCGTCTGTCGCGCCCCATCGGTGATGCCACCGTGGTGTTCTGGGCGGATGCGAGCAAGGCGGAGGCGGAGGCTGCCGACGCCTTCATGGCGCTGATGATGGAGCCGGATGCGCGAGAGATCACCGACGAGAAGGAAGTTGCCCTCCTGCGGACGCAGATCGAGCAGATTGCTGCCGGACGTCCGGTGGCCGATCTGCGCGCGGACATCGCCGAAGGCACGCGCTTCCATGTCCTGGGCCTATCGCCCAATGCGGCGCGCATCTCCGTGCGGTTCTGGTTGACAGATACGCTGGATGTCTTTGCCCGCCGTCTCGCGGGACATTACCGGGACATGCGGATCGAACCGCTTCCGCGCAACTGGGGCGCGGCTCCCTCGGTCCGCCGCCTGCTCGCCCAAACCGTGGCGGCGCAGGGCGAAATGAAGAACGTGCCTGCGCTGCTCGCCGGGGAAGTGATGCGTGCGGTTCTGTCGGGCACAGCCTATCCCCTGTCGCTTCTCGCCGCTGTGCTGATGCGGCTTCGTGCCGGAGATAACGCGGCGACTGGCTGGCACGCGGCCGCGATCCGCGGCGTGCTGGCCCGCTCACCTGATTATAGTGCTTCCAATGGAGAACCCCCGATGAGCCTGCAACGGGACTATAAGGAACCGGGCTATCAGCTCGGTCGCCTGTTCGCCGTCTATGAACTGGCGCAGCGCGCGGCACTGGGCCGCGTGAACGCCAGCATCCGCGACAAATATTTCGGCGCGGCCTCGGCCACGCCGGCCAGCGTCTTTCCGATCATCGTGCGCGGCGGCCAGAACCATCTCGCCAAGGTGCGCAAGGAAAAGCCTGGCTGGGCCACGCTGATCGAGCGCGAGCTGGAGGAGATTCACAGCCATCTTGTACCCGAACTGCCGCGTTCGCTGAGTCTGCAGAAGCAGGGTGCTTTCGCGATCGGCTATTATCACCAACGCGCCACCAAATTGAGCAGCGATAAGGTCGGGGAACTCGATCCGACCGCGCTCACCGATACCGACGAGACCGAGGGGGAAGCATGAGCACGCCGGTTACACAGCGCCACGAGTTCGTCCTGTATTTCGACGTGACGAACGGCAATCCGAATGGCGATCCCGATGCCGGCAACATGCCCCGGCTCGATCCCGAAACCAATCAGGGGCTGGTGTCGGACGTTGCGCTGAAGCGCAAGGTCCGCAACTTCGTCGCGCTGGTGAAAGAGCAGGAACCGGGCTTCGAGATCTACATGACCGAAGGCGCCACGCTCAACAACCAGCACAAGAAGGCATGGAAGGCGCTGTTGCCCGAGGTTACCAAGGATGACGACTTCAAACGGTTGCCCAAGGACCAGCAGAAGGCGCAGGAACTCACCCGCTGGATGTGCACCAATTTCTGGGACATCCGCACCTTCGGCGCAGTGATGACGACGGGCGTCAACGCCGGGCAGGTGCGCGGGCCGGTGCAGTTCGGCTTCGCCAAATCGGTGGAGCGCATCCTGCCGCTCGAAATCTCGATCACGCGCATGGCCGCGACGACCGAGAAGGATGCCGAGGAAAAGGGCGGGCGCACCATGGGCCGCAAGCATATCGTCCCTTATGGCCTGTACCGCGTCCACGGCTTCGTCTCCGCGCCGCTCGCCAGCCATCCGACCAAGGGCACCGGCTTTTCGGAAAGCGATCTCGAACTGTTGTGGCAGGCGCTCACCCAGATGTTCGACCATGACCGCTCGGCCGCGCGCGGCGAGATGGCCAGCCGCAAGCTGATCGTCTTCCGCCACCAGAGCGCGCTCGGCAACGCCCAGGCGCAGAGCCTGTTCGATCGGGTGAAAACCTGGCGCGTCCACGAAGGGTCGGTGCAGGAAATCGGCAGCACCGCCACCGACAACTGGCCGCCCGCGCGCAAATGGGAGGATTACAAGGTCACGATAGATCGAGAGGGCGCACCGGCGGGCGTCGAGATCCTCGAATACTGACGCATGGCGATGCGCGCGCCGCCCCCGGACCCCGCCGCCGAAGACGCGCTGGTGCCGGTGTCGGCGTTGCAGCATTATCTGTTCTGCCCGCGCCAGTGCGCGCTGATCCATGTCGAGCGCATCTGGGCGGAGGACGGTGCCACCGCCGAGGGGCGCATCCTCCATGAACGGGTCGATGGCGGTCGACCGGATCGTCGCGCAGGCGTCCGAACGGTGCGGGGGCTGGTCCTCCGCTCGTTTGAACACGGCCTGGCGGGCAAAGCCGACGCGGTCGAGTTCGTCCGCGACGTGCCCTATCCGGTCGAGTATAAGCGTGGTCGCCCCAAGGCGCACCGCGCCGACGAAGTGCAGCTCTGCGCTCAGGCGCTGTGCCTGGAGGAGATGTTCGGCTGCGCCGTTCCTGAAGGCGCGCTGTTCTATGCCCAGACGAAGAAGCGCAGCCGCGTCACCTTCGATGCCGAGTTGCGCGCGCTGACGATCGCGCTCGCCGCCGAAACCCGGGCGATGCTCGCCGCCAGCCATACCCCGCCGCCCCAGGCGAAACCGGCCTGCCGTCGCTGCTCGCTGGCGGATGCGTGCCAGCCCAAGCGCCTGGAGCGTCCGCCCGCCGTCCAGCGCTGGCTTTTGCGCCAGCTCGCCGAACCCGATGCCCTGCCGGAGGAATGACCGATGCGGCGCCACCTCAACACCATCTACGTCACCACCGAGGATGCCTGGCTGCGCAAGGACGGGGCCAATATCGTCGTCGAGGTGGAGGGTGCCGAGCGCGGGCGCGTGCCGATGCATCTGCTGGAAGGGGTGGTGTGCTTCGGCCGACCGGGTGCCTCGCCCGCGCTGATGGCCGCCTGCGCCGAGGCGGCGATTGCACTCTCCTTCCTTACGCCCAACGGCAAGTTCCTCGCCCGGGTGGAGGGACTGCGTACTGGCAACGTCTTGCTACGCCGTACGCAGCACCGCGTCGCCGACGATCCCGTGCGCGCGGTACCGATCGTGCGCGGCATCGTCACGGCCAAGGCGGCCAACCAGCGCACTGTGATCCGCCGCGCGCTGCGCGATCATGGCGACCGGTTCGCCCCCGAAGCGCATGCTGCGCTTACGGCCGCAGAGGCGCGGCTGGGCCACGTCGCGCGCCGAGCTGCGCAGGCTGAGGATATCAATAGCCTGCGCGGGCATGAAGGGGAGGCGGCGCAAGTCTATTTCGGGGTGTTCGACGCAATGCTGCAGGGGGAGCGCCCCGTCTTCACCTTTGCTGGGCGTTCGCGCCGACCTCCGCTCGATCGCGTGAACGCGCTGCTCAGTTTTCTCTACGCGATGCTCGGGCATGATTGCCGCTCGGCGCTCGAAGGCGTAGGCTTCGATCCGCAGGTCGGGCTGCTCCATGCCGATCGACCCGGCCGCGCCAGCCTGGCGCTGGATCTGATGGAGGAACTGCGCCCGGTGTTGGCCGATCGGCTGGCGCTGACCTTGATCAATCGCGGGCAGCTTAAAACTCGCGATTTCGCGGTGGACGAGGGCGGTGCCGTGTCGTTGACGGAGGATGGTCGTAAGGCCGTGCTGGTCGCTTGGCAGGAGCGCAAGAAGCGCGAACTGCGCCATCCCTTTCTTGGGGAAAGCATGCCGATGGGGCTGGTGGCGCATGTGCAGGCGCAGCTGCTGGCGCGGCACTTGCGCGGTGATCTGGACGGTTACCCGCCCTTCATATGGAAGTGACGCGATGCTGATGCTGGTAACCTATGACGTGAGCACCGAGGACGCAGCGGGCCGACGTCGGCTTCGGCCGGTGTCCAAGGCCTGTCTGGACCTTGGCCAGCGCGTGCAGAATTCGGTGTTCGAATGCGAGGTCGATCCGGCGCAATGGGCATTGCTGCGCGCCGCGCTTTTAAGGGAAATTGATGCGGAAAAGGATTCGCTTCGCTTTTATCGGCTTGGTGCCGATGGCAAGCGGCGAGTCGAGCATGTCGGTGCCAAGCCGGTTCTTGATCTGGACGGCCCGCTGCTGTTCTGAACGTTCTGTCGCGGCAGGGTGCGCGAACCCCAATGTGTTGACATCGCACGGGAAGGTTCGCGCGGAGCAAAAACACATGCTTTTCATAGCGATGATTGGGAATGGGGGTGAAAGCACCTTGGTTTATGTGAAGTGTGCGCCACTTTCGCGCTGAAGCCCGGATTTACCGCTCTTTCTCATTGTATTAAGCACCGCGCTGTCGCTCCCCGCGCGGGGGCGTGGATCGAAACATCATCCGTTGTACACCAGAGTGAGTTGCGCCTTGTCGCTCCCCGCGCGGGGGCGTGGATCGAAACAGCCTGGTCGATGGTGCATTGCGCGCGATCGGTAGTCGCTCCCCGCGCGGGGGCGTGGATCGAAACGAAGTCATCTCGCTCAAGCTCGACGATGTCACCAGTCGCTCCCCGCGCGGGGGCGTGGATCGAAACGGAACATAGATGCAGAGTTCTGCATGCTCGGCTGGTCGCTCCCCGCGCGGGGGCGTGGATCGAAACCACCATCACGTCCGCGACGGGCAAGGCCGTCACAGGTCGCTCCCCGCGCGGGGGCGTGGATCGAAACTATCATCGTCATGGCTCTGGACAGTCGCCGCTCCGTCGCTCCCCGCGCGGGGGCGTGGATCGAAACCTTTCAGCATTACGACGCGTTCGCTGAATTGGAGGTCGCTCCCCGCGCGGGGGCGTGGATCGAAACAGTTCCCACTCGGTCAGCAGCATCGTGCAGAACGGTCGCTCCCCGCGCGGGGGCGTGGATCGAAACGGGATCGAGAACGGGTATGATACCCACTCTCAAAGTCGCTCCCCGCGCGGGGGCGTGGATCGAAACATCGTCAAGGATGTGCGTCCGGACGGCCATGGGCGTCGCTCCCCGCGCGGGGGCGTGGATCGAAACACCGGGGAGCGCTGCTTGACGGATACATCTCAGGTCGCTCCCCGCGCGGGGGCGTGGATCGAAACCCGCTCGACGAAAGCCACAGTTCGATATCTGGGCTGTCGCTCCCCGCGCGGGGGCGTGGATCGAAACAGGTGTGCGTCACGCGCTTTAACGTCGGCCAAGAGTCGCTCCCCGCGCGGGGGCGTGGATCGAAACAGCTTGCCCACGCGCACCGCCACAATGCGACAACGTCGCTCCCCGCGCGGGGGCGTGGATCGAAACACCGTCGAGCTGGCGCACGCGTTCCGCCACGCGGTCGCTCCCCGCGCGGGGGCGTGGATCGAAACCTTTCGGGTACGGGATAGTGTGTGGGGTAAGTCGTCGCTCCCCGCGCGGGGGCGTGGATCGAAACACGCACGAGATGCTGCGCGGCGTCGCGGCGGTGGTCGCTCCCCGCGCGGGGGCGTGGATCGAAACTACGTGTTCTGAATGTTCTGCGGCATCGTCGTTGGTCGCTCCCCGCGCGGGGGCGTGGATCGAAACAGTTTCTGAATAGCACTGATCTTGTCGTAACGCATAGTCGCTCCCCGCGCGGGGGCGTGGATCGAAACTGACCCCACGGCGCGGCCGGCGCGCCGCGCCGTGTCGCTCCCCGCGCGGGGGCGTGGATCGAAACCTCTGCAATATTTGACGGTACCGAATGTGTTGGCGTCGCTCCCCGCGCGGGGGCGTGGATCGAAACGTGTTCGATGGAACCGGCCGGTGCGGCGGGTGTCGTCGCTCCCCGCGCGGGGGCGTGGATCGAAACGATTTCATCGTTTGTTCGCTGACCGACACCGTATGTCGCTCCCCGCGCGGGGGCGTGGATCGAAACACCGTGGCGATAGACGACCAGCAGCAGGATCATGGTCGCTCCCCGCGCGGGGGCGTGGATCGAAACATGTGCCGTTAGCCGCCGGTGTCGTTGTGCTTACCGTCGCTCCCCGCGCGGGGGCGTGGATCGAAACTTGGCCACAATATCATACGAGTATGCGTGGAATGTCGCTCCCCGCGCGGGGGCGTGGATCGAAACTTTCCGCCTGGACTTGACACGCTTCGCCAGCGCGTCGCTCCCCGCGCGGGGGCGTGGATCGAAACTCGACCAATCGCTGCACGTTGGCGAACTGATCGAAAGTCGCTCCCCGCGCGGGGGCGTGGATCGAAACTCGATCGCCGCCGTGTCCACGCCGCGATCGGCCGTCGCTCCCCGCGCGGGGGCGTGGATCGAAACACCGCCGGGGCCGGGGCGGCGAGCGCTGCGGTGGTCGCTCCCCGCGCGGGGGCGTGGATCGAAACCATGCTTCGGCGCTCGTGTCCGGGCGGCGATCGGGTCGCTCCCCGCGCGGGGGCGTGGATCGAAACAGCCATCGCAGCCGCATCGGCCACGCGCGCAGCGTGTCGCTCCCCGCGCGGGGGCGTGGATCGAAACCCGTCGCCAAGATCGTGCGCGTCCGGCGTCCATGTCGCTCCCCGCGCGGGGGCGTGGATCGAAACACCGACATCAAACGTCGCGGAGGCGCGAAGCATGGTCGCTCCCCGCGCGGGGGCGTGGATCGAAACGAAGCCAAGGCGATCGAACTGGACAAGCCCCAGGTCGCTCCCCGCGCGGGGGCGTGGATCGAAACAATTGCGTCGCTTCGTCCGCGCCGATCCGGCCCAGTCGCTCCCCGCGCGGGGGCGTGGATCGAAACTCTGAGCTATCACGCTCCCACACCGTCATCGATCGTCGCTCCCCGCGCGGGGGCGTGGATCGAAACATCGCGGCCAATCCCGATCGGTGTCCGTCGCCGGTCGCTCCCCGCGCGGGGGCGTGGATCGAAACACCAAATGCCCCTAACGCGCTAGTCGGCGATCGAGTCGCTCCCCGCGCGGGGGCGTGGATCGAAACGCGATCGTCAAGCGCGCCCTCAAGAAAAGCCGTGTCGCTCCCCGCGCGGGGGCGTGGATCGAAACGGCGAGGTGACGATCGTCGAACGCGCCTGGGCCAGTCGCTTCCCGCGCGGGGGCGTGGATCGAAACATCATCCGCGCGAGGCCAAGCCCCCCGTGTTCGAGTCGCTCCCCGCGCGGGGGCGTGGATCGAAACGGCACAACCGGCCCGGTCGCGTAGACGATCTCGTGTCGCTCCCCGCGCGGGGGCGTGGATCGAAACACTGAGTTTAACATGAGGAGACGAATGATGGCAGTCGCTCCCCGCGCGGGGGCGTGGATCGAAACATTGGGCACGCGCGCGACAAGATGCATTTTCACCGTCGCTCCCCGCGCGGGGGCGTGGATCGAAACAATTCATCAAGTCGGCCCGGCCAGGCAAACCCGTGTCGCTCCCCGCGCGGGGGCGTGGATCGAAACATGGCACGCGCGAGGCCAAGCCCACCGTGTTCGAGGTCGCTCCCCGCGCGGGGGCGTGGATCGAAACTTTGGGCGAGCGGGTGAGCAGGTTCGCGCTCCCCGTCGCTCCCCGCGCGGGGGCGTGGATCGAAACATGCTGATGAAGTAGATCGTAGCGTTAACCGAGGCGTCGCTCCCCGCGCGGGGGCGTGGATCGAAACCAGCTTGAGCGAGAGGAGTTCGAAATTGTCGGCACGTCGCTCCCCGCGCGGGGGCGTGGATCGAAACCACTATGAGCCGACAGGCGACATTCAGTCGGGTCGTCGCTCCCCGCGCGGGGGCGTGGATCGAAACAGCGCGGCCGTCGCGGCACCGGCCGCCGCCGTTGGTCGCTCCCCGCGCGGGGGCGTGGATCAAAACTCGGTCCTGCTGTTTAAGAGTCATATGGCGAAAGACTGGTTTTACCCCAAGGGCACCTGAAAGCAGCTATTCCGCCGCCAACGCAGTTGCAACCGCCGCTATGAGATCTTCACCTTCCCGAACTTGCCGTCGAGAACCTTGGCGCCATCGCGAAGGAAATCAAGATGATCTGACCAGTGCTGCATCATGCGCACGCGCTCTTCCCAATATTCGCCGCGGGTATAGGCGCGGCGCACGGCATTGTTGTCGCAGTGGGCAAGTTGGCGCTCGATCGCGTCGGCGTGCCATAGCCCCATCTCGTTCAGCAGCGTCGCCGCCATGGCGCGAAAGCCATGGCCGGTCATCTGGTCTTGCGCGTACCCCATTCGACGAAGAGCTGCGTTGATGGTGTTCTCCGACATCGGTCGCTCAACCGAACGTAGCGATGGGAAAAGATACGAGCTGTGCTCGGCGTCGTGCTCAATCGATTCGATGATTCGAAGCGCCTGACGGGAGAGCGGTACCGAATGCGCTCGCCGCATCTTGGTCTTTTGCGGCGGGATCGTCCAAACGGCTTTGCCGAAATCGAAATCCGCCCATTCGGCAAAACGCAGCTCTCCAGGCCGAACAAATACGTGCGGTAGGAGGCGAAGCGCCAGGCCGGTCGTCGGATGATCTTCCAGCGCCTCGATGGCGCGCAACAGTGCGCCGGCCTCCGGGGGCGTGGTGATCGCGGCGCGGTGAACGTGTTTGGGTACGATCAGCGCGCCACGCAGGTCGGCGGCGACATCGCGCTCTGCGCGTGCAGTTGCGATGGCATAGCGAAAAATCTGCGAGCAGGTGCTGCGGAGCCGTTTTGCCGTCTCGTATCGACCTCTGGCCTCCATCTTGCGCAGCATGATGAGCAGTTCCTGCGCGGAGATCGAGGCGACCGGGCGCTGCCCAATCGCTGCGTTAATGAAGCCCAGCAGCCAGTGTAGCTTCTTCATCGTGACCGTCGAGCGACCCTCTTTCTTGACTTTGAGCAGCCATTCGTCCGCCACGGCTTTAAAGCTGTTGGAAGCTGCCACCGTCGCAGCAATCCGGTCGAGCTTGGTTCGTTCGGCAGGATCATCGCCCCGCGCCAGCACCTTGCGCGCCGCGTCACGGGCCGCGCGAGCCTCGGCTAGCCCAGTGTCGGGCCATACGCCGAATGCCAGGGTCTTTTGTTTGCCAAGGTGACGGTAGTTCATCCGCCAGTAGCGAGCGCCGGACGGTGCCACGAGCAGGTAGAGCCCGTCGCTATCACTCAGCTTGTACGCCTTGTCGCGACTCTTGGCCGCTTTGATCGCCACTACCGACAACGGCATGATGGTATCTCCATCCAAGCGACCGGCGCTGTGCCATCAAAAATACCATCAGATTGCTGGTATGCAGTGGTATTTCGCCGATCTGACTGAGACGGCTATACCACAAAAAACCGCAGAAAACAGCCATTTAGGGTACGTTTTGGGATGCCTTGGGAAGGCATTTTGGTGACCCCTACGGGAATCGAACCCGTGCTTCAGCCGTGAAAGGGCCGCGTCCTAACCGCTAGACGAAGGGGCCGTGCCCGAATGCTCGGGAGCGAAGGGCCGGTTAGGCAAAGCGGACGGGTTGGTCAACCCATTGTGTCGCATTTGTTGAATCAATCGGCCCAGGCGGCATCGTCGATGTGCAATTCGGCGGCGGGGCGGGTGCCCCAATCGTCGATGCGTGCGCGACCCGCAAGCCACAGGCGGCGATGCGGTGCCGCACCCAGCAAGGCCTGGCCCAGCGCGGTGTCGGCCTGGCGGAAGGCGACCGCCTTCAGCGTGCCACCGCCGCCGCCGGGGCAATCCCCGCTAACGATCGCGCGGACATGGCCGTTGCCGACCACATCGGCTTTGAGCACGCGCACTGGCCCCGCGACCACGCGCGGTTGTGGCCAGCCCATGCCATAAGGGCCGCCGGCCTCCATCGTCGTGACCAGATCGGGCGTCACGCCGCGCGCGCTCAGTACCGCGTCGAGCAACAGGGCGCGGTCGCCCATCGCGCGGGTGACGGCGGCGTCGAGACGTTCGCTCAGAAAGTCGCCAAAAGCTTCGATGCGGTCCTCGGCAATCGTCAGGCCAGCCGCCATCGCATGGCCGCCGCCTGCCACCAGCAAATCGGCCTCTTTCGCGGCGAGCACGGCGGCTCCCAAATCGACGCCGGGGATCGATCGCCCCGAACCCTTGCCGATGCCCGCATCGTCGAGCGCGATGACGAGTGCCGGGCGGCCGAACTTCTCCTTCAGGCGTCCGGCGACGATCCCGATCACGCCGGGGTGCCAGCCGTGCCCGGCGACGACGATCACCGCGCGGTTGCTCTTGTGTGCGGCGAGCATTTCGGCGGCTTCCTGCACGATCCCCTCGATCGCCCGGCGTTCCTCGTTGAGCCGGTCGAGCTCGGTTGCGATTCGTTCGGCTTCGCCCGGGTCGCGCGTTGTCAGCAAGCGGACACCGAGATCGGACTTGCCGACGCGCCCACCGGCATTGATGCGGGGGCCGAGCGCGAAGCCGAGATCGGTGCTGGTCGGCGCGCGAGTCAGCCGCGAGGCGGTGAGCAGCGCGTCGATCCCGATATTGCCGCGCTTGGCCATCACCTTGAGCCCCTGCGCGACGAAGGCGCGGTTGAGGCCTTTGAGCGAGGCGACATCGGCCACGGTGCCGAGGGCCACCAGATCGAGCAAATCGAGCAATTTCGGTTCGGGGCGATCGGCGAAGAATCCGCGCGTGCGCAATGTGCGGATTAGCGCGGCACCGAGCAGAAAGGCGACGCCGACGGCGGCGAGATGTCCGTGTGCGGCCCCCTCGGTCTCGTCGAGCCGATTGGGGTTCACCAAGGCAAGCGCATGGGGCAGGGCGCTCGCGCATTTGTGATGGTCGACCACCACGACGTCCACGCCCGCGACGCGCGCCATCTCCAGCGCCTCGAACGCCTGCGCGCCGCAATCGACGGTGATGATGAGGCTCGCGCCCTCGTCCTTCAGGCGCACAAGCGCCGGGCCGGACGGGCCGTAACCCTCCATCAGCCGATCCGGGATATAGGGCCGCGCCTCGAGGCCGAGGTCGCGCAGCAGCAGGATCATCAACGCCGCCGAGGTCGCGCCATCGACGTCATAATCGCCGAACACCGCGACATGCTCGCCCGCTTGCACCGCGTCGGCAAGGCGATCGGCGGCGCGGTCCATATCCCGGAAAATCGACGGATCGGGCATGAAGGCGCGGATGCTCGGGGCCTTGTGCGCCGCCAGCGCCTCGCGTGGGCAGCCGCGTGCCAGCAGCAATTGCGTGACCAGATCGTCGGGCGCGAAACCGGGGTCGCGTGCGTCGGTCTCCAGCATGCGCCAGCGCCACGGCTGGCCAAGAATCGAACGGGTGATGTTGAGGACGGTGTTCATTGCCGCCCTCCTACGCCGATATCGGGCTTGCGCAAATCATCGGGCCGCTGGACCGGGCGAACGCGCTGTGCGACGAGTATCTGAAAATAGGGGAGGACGGACGATGCGGTATCTGGCGAGCACGTCATTGGGATTGGCGCTGTTGGCGGCGACGCCCGTGACGGCGGCCCCGGCCCCGGCGCATTATGCCGCGACGATCACCCGCACGACCTTCGGCATTCCGCATATCCGCGCGACCACCTGGGGCGGCATCGGCTACGGCGTCGCTTATGCCTATGCGCAGGACAATCTGTGCATGCTGGCCGAGGAGTTCGCCACCGTGGCGGGCGAGCGATCGCGCTGGTTCGGGCCGAAGGAGAGCGCGGTGCTCGGCTTCGACAAGATCGACAATCTCTCGTCGGATGTCTTCTTTCGCTCGGTGATTGATGTGCCGACTTTGCGGTCGGGTATGACGCGCGGCAATCCCACCACGCGCGCGCTCGTGCGCGGCTATGTCGCCGGGTATAACAAGCTGCTGCGCGATATCGGCCCTGCGGGTATCCCCGGCGAGTGTCGCGGCAAGGGCTGGGTGCGCCCGATCACGCTCGACGATATGCTGCGGTTGAACGAAAAACAGATGCTGTTGGCGAGTTCGCTGGCGCTGGCACCGCTGGTCGTCCACGCGGTGCCGCCCGGCGCGACACAGGCTGCGCTGGTTCCCGGTGAAGACCCGCTGCGGCAACGCGACATTGGTTTTGGCAGCAACGGCTGGGCCTTCGGCAAGGACGTCACCGCCAATGGGCGCGGCCTTGTTGTCGGAAACCCGCATTTTCCGTGGAACGGGCCGTCGCGCTTTTATGAAATGCACCTGACCTTGCCCGGCCAGTATGATGCAATGGGGGTGGGGATCGCCGGCGCGCCGGTCGTCACGCTTGGCTTCAACAAGGATGTCGCCTGGACGCATACGGTGACGGCAGCGCAGCATTTCACGGTGTTCCAGCTCAAGCTCGATCCCGCCGACCCGACCAAATATCTGGTCGACGGCAAGAGCGAGGCGATGCGGCGGCAGGTGATCTCGGTCCCGATGCCGGATGGTGCTCCGCCGGTGCAGCGGACGACCTATGCGACGCGCTATGGGCCGATCGTCTACAATCCGCTGGCGGGCTTCGGCTGGACCAAGACCCAAGCCTATGCGCTGCGCGATGCCAACCACAATAACCAGCGGGCGCTGGAAACCTGGGTCGCGATCGGGCAGGCGCGCAGCGCCGGCGAGGTGCGCGCGGCGGTGGAGCGGACGCTGGGTATTCCGTGGGTCAACACCATCGCCGCCGATCGCGCGGGGAATGCGCTGCACGCCGATGTAACGGCCGTGCCCAACGTATCGGCAGACAAAGTGCGCGCGTGCGGGATGCCGCTGTCCGGCGCGCTGAAAGGCAAACTCATTCTGCTCGACGGTAGCCGCTCGGTCTGCGATTGGGATCGGGCTGCGGGCACGCCGGTCGCCGGCTTGATGCCGGCGCGCGATCAGGCGGTGCTGGAGCGGCGGGATTATGTCGCCAACAGCAATGACAGCTATTGGTTGAGCAACCCCAAGGTTCCCGCCGTGGTCCGCTCGCCTATCCTGGGGGCAGCCGAGAGCGAACGCACGCTGCGGACGCGCTCCGGTCTGATCGAGATCGACCGACGGCTGAGCGGCACCGATGGATTGCCGGGCACCAGGGTCGACCCCGCCGCCGCTGAAGCGATGGCCTTTGCCAATAAGAGCCTGGCGGCCGAACTCGCGATCGATCCATTACTGGCTTTGTGTCGCGGGCAGGAGGATGTAGCGGCGGCGTGCGCGGCGCTTGGCGGTTGGGACCGGCGCTTCAATCTCGACAGCCGCGGCGCGTATTTGTTCGCGACCTTCTGGGAGGGCGTGCGGTCTTTGCCGGGCTTGTGGGCGGTGCCGTTCGACAAGGCCGATCCCGTCCACACGCCGCGCGATTTGGTGACGAGCGGCGCGCAAGGGGCGAAACTGCTTGCTGCGCTAAAGGCAGCGGCGGCGGCGCTGGCAAAGCAGGGGATCGCGCTCGACGCGCGCTGGGGCGATGTGCAGTTCGCGGTGCGTGGGCAGGACCATATCCCGATCCACGGGGCTTCCGGGCAATTGGGGGTGCTCAACGTCCAACAATCCGACGCCGTTCCGGGCGGGATCGTGCCGAAGCATGGGTCAAGCTACGTCCAGATTGTCACCTTCGACACGGTAGGGCCGGTGGCGGACGCGTTGCTCAGCTATTCGCAGTCGACCGATCCGGCATCGCCCTATTTCGGCGACCAGACGCGCGCATTTTCGGCGAAGCGTTTCCACCATTTGCCGTTTAGCGAGGCGCAGATTTTGGCAGACGGGGGGCGCAAGAGCGTGCGGATCAGCGAATAAGCGGCTGGATCACGCCTTGATCCAATTGCCCTCGCGGAACCATTTGGTGACGATGTACTTCGTCCCCTGAACCACCGGCATGCCTTCGTGCAGCGTGGCGGTGTTGCGGTCGCCATCGGGCTTCATGTTGTTCCAGGTAAGCAGCAACCCTTTTTTCGGGGCGACGCGGATGCCGATGGTCGGGAACCATGTCGCGCCCCCTTCCTCGACATCGTTGAGGTAGATCATCGCGGTCCAGGTCCGCTGTCCGCCGGTTTCGACCATTTTGGGCCAATACGGCTGGGCTTCGTTGAAATAGTCGAAATGCGCGCGAAAATGCTGGCCGACCGCATAGCGCTGGCCCTGCATCGTTTCCCCGTGGACCGGATCGATACCGAGGAGATCGGCGATCGCTTCATCGGTTGGGCGGACGTCGGGCGACCAGCGATCCATGTCGCAACTGTCGCTGGTGCGAAAATCCTGCACCGATTCCTCTGCCAGAACGGTCGAGCGGCGGCGATTTGTGTCGATCAGCGCCACCAGCCGGTCGCAGGTCGCGGCATCGAGGAAATCGGGATGGTAGAAAATCTGCGCCTCGTCGACCTTGGCGCGCTTCACTGCCGGGTTGGAATCGAGTCGACGGGAAACGGATTCGCCGACCAGGCGGCGCAAAGGCGAAGGGCCGCCGGATTTCTTTGCAAACAGAGCCATGGCGCGGGACTTTGCCGCGCGCGCCCGAAAAAACAACTCGAAAAAACAGGGGCCGCAAACCCAAGTTTGCGGCCCCTGATCGGGTGGTTACCAGAAAATGTCGTACACCGTATCGACGACATAGCCGGTGCGGATATCCACGAGCAGCGCGTCATTGTAATAGCGCACCCAGCGATAGGGCCCGTAGGCTGGCGGCAGCCGATAATAGTCGGCGTCGTCGATCCAATAATCCTGGTCGTACAGGAACGAATTTAACGTAAAGCCGATCGAGAAACGGCGATAGCCATAGCCCCAACCCGCTGGAGCATAATAACGGGGCAGGTGGTAAAGGTTGCGGTTCTGGTTGCGGTAATAATTGTAATTATACCGGTTGTCCCGCCGCCAGTCGCGATTCCAGCCGCGATTACCGTTGTTATTCCAGCCGTTATTGTAGGCGGGACGACCGTCGTGCCGGTCACCGCGCCAATCGCCGCCGCGCCCGTCATTGCCGCGCGGATCCCCGCGGCCGGGTTGTGCACCGCCGCCATAGCGGGGATCGCGGCCCGGCTGGGCTCCGTCAAACGCCGGCCGACCGCCATTCGGACCACCGTTGAACCCGGGGCGACCATCGAACGGACGGCCGCCCGGCTGCTGCGGGGGCTGTCCCTGAGGGCGGTCGCCACGATCGTTGCCGAAGTCGGGACGAAAACCCGGTCGGCCATCCTGGCCATTCGGGCGTCCACCGCGATCATCCCGCCCTGACCACCTTGGTGCCTGGGGCTGTTGCGGTTGCGCCTGGGGCTGAGCTTGCGATTGTGGTGCTGGTGGACGGGCAGCGGGCGCTTGCCCGGCCGGTTGACCCTCCGGACGCCGCCATTGCGGACGACCGGCATCGCCGACCATCGCCGGGCGCTGCGGGCGTCCTTCTCGTTGGCCCTGACCCTCTTCGCGATGCGGCCGGTCGTTGCCCTCCTGCGCCATTGCGGCCGCCGGGATCAACGCAGAGGCCGCCATGATTGCGGCGAGCAAAGACTTGCGCATCAAAACTTCCTTCTCTTCGTCCAGACGCCATGTCCGGTCGTTGAACCCTATATGGTCCCGTGTCGATGAGCCGTCGCTGAATTGGGCTGACAGCTTTGCGAAAGGTATTATTTACTTCGCGGGATCAGCGCGGGAACTTCGCGTGCCGCGTCGGTTGGAGAAACGCCGGGCGATGGCGGAGCGTCGATCGTTTCGTCGCCGCGTTGCACGCTTGCCGCCAGCAACACCGCTTCGACCAGGCGCGGATAGATGCCGCAGCGGCACAGGTTGGTGATGCTCGCGCGGATGTCATCCTCGCTTGGGTTGCGGTTCTTCTTGAGCAGCACCGCTGCCGCCATGATCATGCCAGGGATGCAGAAGCCGCATTGTGGCACGTTCTTGGCAAGGAACGCCATTTGTGCCGGATGCGTGCGATCGCGCGACAGCCCCTCGATCGTGGTGACAAAACTGCCCTCGATCGCGCCGATCGTACGCTGGCACGAGCGCACGGCTTCGCCATCGATTTCGACGGTGCACGCCCCGCATTCGCCATTGCCACAGCCATATTTCGTGCCGGTGAGGTTGGAGGCATCGCGCAGCGCCCACAAGAGCGGCGTGTTCGGGTCCATCTTATACTGAACGGGCTGATTGTTGACGGTGAAGCGGGTCATGTCGGCACGATAGGCCAAGATGTGTCGGTACGAAACGGGTCGTTTCCCGTCCTGCGATTGTCGGGCGGGGAGAGGCGGGCGATATAAGTCCGATGACGCTTCCCACCCTGTTCATCCCGCATGGCGGCGGCCCCTGTTTCTTCATGGATCCCGCAGGCGGACCACCCGACCCGATGTGGCGGCCGATGCAGGCCTATCTGGCCGGGGTGATCGCAACGCTGCCCGAGCGACCGCGCGCCATCCTGATGGTATCGGGGCATTGGGAAGAGCCGGAACTGACCGTCAATGGCGGCGACGGGCATCCCATGCTGTTCGATTATTACGGCTTCCCGGAGCATACTTATCGGCTCGACTGGCCGTCGCACGGCAGCCCGGATGTCGCGCGGCGTGCGTCTGCACTGCTGGAGGGTGCCGGGTTCCCCACGACGAAAGATTCGGCACGCGGCTGGGATCACGGCGTTTTCATCCCGATGATGGTGGCAGTTCCGGACGCCGACATCCCGCTGGCGCAGCTTTCGCTGCGCGCCGATCTCGATCCCGCCGCGCACATCGCGATCGGTCGGGCGCTGGCACCGCTACGCGACGAAGGGGTGCTGATCGTCGGCTCCGGCATGAGTTTCCACAATTTGCGTGCTCGCGGCCCGCAAGTGACGGCGGTAGCGGACGAATGGGACGCCGCGCTGACCGCAGCCGTTACCGATTCCGATCCGGCCTCGCGTGCGGCGCGCATGGCCGCGTGGGAGAGACTTCCCCACGCTCGCTTCGCCCATCCGCAGGCCGAACATCTGCTGCCGCTGATGGTTGCGCTCGGCGCGGGCGGGGATGGCCCGGCCGTGCGCGATTATGCCGATCATGTGCTCGGCTGGGCGATCTCGGGCTATCGCTTCGGCTGAAGCGTCAAGCGCGCCAGCCGGTGTCGATCTTGTCGACCAGGCGGACCATCGCGTCGAAATCGGCCTTGCCCGGGCCACCCGGCACCTGCGCCATGTGCAAATCGCGCTGATGCACCGCGATCACTTCGGGCGACACCTCGATCGGCGTGCCCATCGACATCGTTGCAATCTGGATTTCGCAGGCGCGCTGCAGCGACCAATGTTTGATGAACGCCTCGGGCAGGGTCCGGCCCATGACGAGGATGCCGTGGTTCTTGAGCAGCATGACGCGCTTGTCGCCGAGATGTTCAAGCAGGCGGGAGCCTTCCTCGTCGCGCACCGTCACGCCTTCGAAATCGTGATAGGCAATTTGCCCCGCAAAATTGCAGGCGTAGAAATTGGTGGCGCGCAAGCCGCCCTCAAGCGAACTCACCGCCATGCCCGCCGTGGTGTGCGTGTGCATGATGCAATGCGCGTCGGGCAAATGGCGGTGGAACAGCGCGTGCTGCACAAAGCCGGCGCGATTGACCGGATAGGGGCTGTCGTCGAGCTTGTTGCCGTCAATATCGATCTTGACCAGGCTGGAGGCGGTGACCTCGCTGAAATGCAGGCCGAACGGATTGATCAGGAAGGCACCCTCTTCCTCGGGCACCTTCAGCGTGATGTGGTTATAGATCATTTCCGACCAGCCCAGCATCGCGAACACGCGGTAGCAGGCGGCGAGTTCCTGTCGCGTCGCCCATTCGGCTTCGGACATCTTCGCAGTGCGAAGGATTGCGGTGGCCATAGCGGACTCTCCTAATCCGGGTCTTTTTTCTAGGGTCGGTATCGCATGAGATTTACCGGATTGCCAGAGCGGGGGATTGCCAGACCCGGCTTGGTCCGGGCATGGGGGCGGCGAGTAGGAAACGGCGCGTTAGCGGCCGGGAGAGGATCGCATGCACATCGACGCCGCCAAAACACCGCAGGATGCCGACGACATCGCCACCAAGGGCGTGAATGCGCCCGATCTGCAGGTGTTCGTGTTCGCATTGTTCTTCATCTTCGGCGGCATCACCAGCCTGAACGATGTCATCATCCCCAAGCTGAAGGAGCTGTTCACGCTCACCTACACGCAGGCGATGCTCGTTCAGTTCTGCTTCTTCACCGCCTATCTTTTGATCGGCATTCCGGGGGCGGCGCTGGTCAAGCGGATCGGCTATATGCGCGGCGCGGTCGCCGGGCTGGTGACGATGTTGGTTGGCTGCCTGCTGTTCATTCCCGCGTCTAGCACAGCGACGTACGCGCTTTTCCTGTTCGCGCTCTTCATCCTGGCGGCGGGCGTGGTGCTGGTCCAGATCGTGGCCAATCCGCTGATCAGCTTGCTTGGCAAAGCCGAAACCGCATCCAGCCGTCTGACCTTCGCCCAGGCGTTCAATTCGCTCGGCACGACGATCTTTCCATATGCAGGCGCCATCATCATTTTGGGCAGCCTTTCCAAGATTTCGGCGTCGGACCTGACCGGCGCGGCGCTGGATGCGTATCGCACGGCGGAAAGCGGCGCGATCGTTCGTGGCTATCTCGGTCTGGCGGTTGCGCTGGCTGTCGTCGCCGCCGCAGTCTGGCTGTTTCGCAACCGGCTGCCGCATGATGCCAATGCCGCGAAAGACAAGCCCCTTGTCGGTGCCACGCGCTACGTCGCGGGCCTGGCTCTGGTCGCGCTCGGTGCGGTCGTCGCCGTGGAGGTGCAGGCGTGGATCGGGTTGGTCCTCATCTTGCTGGCACCGGTAATCTGGTTGTACGGTAACGACCTTATGCAACGTCCGCGCTTCGCGCTCGGCGCGCTTTGCATCTTCCTTTATGTCGGTGCGGAAGTGTCGATCGGCTCGCTGATCGTGAACTACCTCAAACAGCCTGGCGTCATGAACCTCGACATCACCAGCGCTGGCAAGATGATCCCGTTTTACTGGGGCGGGGCGATGATCGGCCGGTTTGTCGGGTCTGCGGTGTTGCGTGTCGTCAACCCGGGCAAGGTCCTGGCGGGCGTCGCCGTCGGTGCGGTCGCGCTCATCCTGATCTCGAGTTACGCAACGGGGGCGGTCGCGGGTTACAGCCTGCTGGCGGTCGGGCTGATGAACGCCATCATGTTCCCGACGATCTTCAGTCTTGCCTGTGAAGGTCTCGGCGCACGTGCGGCAGATGGATCGGGAATCATCAACGTTGCGATCTTCGGGGGTGCCGTGCTGCCCCTGGCGACCGGAACGTTGGCGGATGCGAGCGGAAGCCTGACGCTCGCGCTGCTTATTCCGGTGGCGTGCTATGTGGTGATCTGCGCGTTCGGCGTTTACGCCGCGCGGTCGGCACCCCAATACGCCGACGCCTGAGTTCAGAAGCGCAGCGCTGCGATCTCGGCTGGGGTGAAGCCGGCCTCGGCCAGGATTGCGGCCCCGTCGGGTGCGCCCGCCATGCGCGGGGGCACTGTCGCGCTGACCGAATAACGCGGCGCTGGAGCGGGCTGCGTCACGCCGTCGGCAGTGACGAACGCGCCGCGCGCGACGTTGTGCGGGTGTGCGACGGCTTCATCGAAGCAGAGGACGGGGGCGACGCAGGCTTCGTGGCCCTCGAACGCCGAAACCCACGCGTCGCGCGTGCGCAGTTTGAAGCGATCGGCGAGTTCCGCCTTCAGGCGCGGCCACGATGCGGGGGCGAATTGGGCATCCCATTCCGCGCCATCCAAACCCATTACCCGGCGTAGCGCCGCATAGAATTGCGGTTCGATCGCTCCAACCGCGATCCATTTGCCGTCGGCCGTTTCATAGGTGTCGTAGAAATGCGCGCCGCCGTCGAGCAGGTTGGTGCCGCGCTCCCCGCTCCAGCGGCCCATCGCGCGGAACCCCCAGATCATGCTGGCGAGCACCGCCGAGCCATCTGTCATCGCGCAATCGACGACTTGACCTTGCCCCGTTGCTTGCGCGCTCAGGATCGCGGCGAGCATGCCGAAGGCCAGCATCATGCCGCCGCCGCCGAAATCGCCGACCAGATTCATCGGCGCGACCGGCTTACGCCCGGTTTCGCCCAAGGCGTGGAGTGTGCCGGAGATGGCGATGTAGTCGATGTCGTGGCCCGGCTCGTTGGCCAGCGGCCCGGTCTGGCCCCAGCCGGTCATGCGGCCATAAACAAGTTTGGGATTATCGGCGAGCAGCGCCTCCGGCCCTAGGCCAAGCCGCTCCATCACGCCCGGCCGAAAGCCCTCGATTAGCCCGTCGCAGGTTGCGGCGATGCGCCGGACGGCTGCGATTGCCTCGGGCTTCTTGAGATCAAGTGTGATCGTCCGGCGAGAGCGTAACAATGGATCCCGCGCGGCGTCGGTCAGGCCGCCAGTACCGGGGCGTTCGACGCGAATAACCTCCGCGCCGTGATCGGCGAGCATCATGCCGCAGAACGGCCCCGGCCCGATCCCCGCCATTTCGAGGATGCGAAGTCCGGCGAGGGGCGGGGATGCCATGCTGTCTCTCCTGCTTGACCTTAAAACGCGGCAATCCCGGTGATGGCGCGGCCGAGGATGAGCGCGTGCACGTCGTGCGCGCCCTCATAGGTGTTGACCGTTTCCAGGTTCATCAAATGGCGCATCACTTGATATTCGCCGGAGATGCCGTTGCCGCCGTGCATGTCGCGGGCGTTGCGGGCGATGTCCAAGGCCTTGCCGACATTGTTGCGTTTGACGATCGAGATCATCTCGGGTGCGAATTTGCCCGCATCCATCAGACGCCCGACGCGCAACGAAGCCTGCAGGCCGAGCGCGATCTCGGTCTCCATGTCGGCCAGCTTCTTCTGGTACAACTGGCGTCCGGCGAGCGGGGTGCCGAACTGGTTGCGGTCGAGCCCATATTGGCGCGCGGCGTGGAAGCAGAATTCGGCGGCACCGAGCGCGCCCCAGCTGATGCCGTAACGCGCGCGGTTGAGGCAGCCGAAGGGTCCCTTAAGACCCTGCACATTAGGCAGCAGCGCGTCTTCGCCGAGCTCGATCTCGTCCATCAGAATCATGCCGGTGATCGAGGCGCGCAGCGACAATTTGCCCTCGATCTTGGGCGTGGCGAGGCCCTTTGCGCCCTTTTCGACGATAAAGCCGCGAATGCCATCGCCATGCGCTTCCGACTTCGCCCAGATGACGAAAACGTCGGCGATCGGCGAATTGGAGATCCACGTTTTCGCGCCCGACAGCAGATAACCGCCATCGACCTTCTTCGCGCGCGTTGTCATGCTGCCGGGGTCGGAGCCTGCATCGGGTTCGGTCAGGCCGAAGCAGCCGATCCATTCGCCGGTGGCGAGCTTGGGCAGATATTTGCGCTTCTGCTCTTCCGAGCCGTACGCAAAGATCGGATACATCACGAGACTCGATTGCACCGACATCATCGAGCGATAGCCCGAATCGATCCGTTCGACTTCGCGCGCGACCAGACCGTAAGCGACATAGGATGCGCCGACGCCGCCATATTCCTCGGGCACCGTCGGTCCGAGCAGGCCGAGCGCGCCCATTTCGCGGAAGATGTCGGGATCGGTGATTTCGTTCTGAAAGGCGTCGATGATGCGGGGGGCGAGCTTGTCCTGCGCATAAGCGCGCGCCGAATCCCGGATCATCCGCTCGTCATCCTCGAGTTGATCGTCGAGGAAAAAGGGATCGGCCCAATCGAAACGCGCCATATCGGCCATGTGATACTCCAGCATTGATCAATCTGAGTGCTTCCCCGGCGAAGGCCGGGGCCCAGTAGCGAAGTGATCGTTGGCGAGGGCTGCGCCCGTTTACCACTGGCATCTCGGCTGGGCCCCGGCCTTTGCCGGGGAAGTTTATAAGGAAATTACGTGTTTAAAATCCGGTCGTCGAACAGGCCAAACGCCAGCGTCGAGGCATAATAGCCGATCGCGCGCTCGCGCGTCATCGTATGCGCCCATTTGCGCATGTCGAAGGCGGCGTTCTGCATCGCCATCAGCGCTTGTGCCGCGATCAGCGGGTCGACCGGGCGGATCGAGCCCTCGGCGATACCGTCGCTCATCGTGCCGGCGAAGCGGCGGGCGATCCGGTTGGAGCGATCGACCATCGCAAGCCGCGCCTGCGCGGGCAGGCCGGAGAGCGCGGTGGTGCGCAGCAAGGGGCCACGTTCGGAGAACTGGACGTCGAGCAAGGTGGCGATCGTGCCGGAAAGGCGATCCCAATGGCTGCCACCGCGCTCATCGGCGAGGCGCTGGGCATCGGCGACGGTGTCGAGGCTGCGCTTGTAGCAGGCCAGCACCAGATCGTCCTTGGCATCGAGATGGTGGTAGAAACTGCCCTTGGTCACGTTCAGTTCGGACGCGATTTTCTGCACCGAGGCGCCGCGATAACCGAGCTGGTTGATCAGCCGCGTCGCCGCGAGCAGGAACGCCTCGCGGCCTGGCTCGGGCTCGTCATGCGCGAGGTCGATCAATTCGGGCGACCAGCGGGCGTTCGGCCCGGCAATGCCGTGCGCGAACACGTCCATCAGACGCTCCTCGACGCGCGGATATTGGTCGAGGTCATAGCGGTTGAGCCACACCGGCAGCCAGAACGTGTTTTCCAGCAGCACGTGCGCGCGGCCACCATGCAGGTCGGTCTGCGCACGGTTGGTGGTCGGGCCCCACAGGCTGCGAGTCTTGCGGAACACTTCGCGCCAGCCCGCCATCAGCCGACCGAGCACGGGCTCCTCCATCGCGCGCAGATCCGACAGAATCGCGAAGGATGTTTCCTCGCCCCGCTGAATCCGCGCCAGCCGCGCCATGTTGAGCGACAGATATTTCGCGACTCGGGCGCGGGGCGTCGGCTCGGCGAGCGACTCCTCGAGCATGCCCAGCAGGCGGTCGAGTGTATGCTCGAAACACGCTGCCGCCAGATCTTCCTTGCGCTTGAAATAATAGGTGACGCTGGTGGTATTGAGGCCGACGCGGCGCGCGACATCGGCGAAGGTCATGCCCTTCGCGCTCTGTTCGTTGATCGCTTCGGCCGCGGCCGCCAGAATCGCGTCGCGCTTGGCGCGAAAGCGCTTGGTGCTGGTGTCTTCCTCGGGCGGAATCGTGTCGGGGGCCTCCATGCCGGAAACTGTAACATCATCTTTTAGAAGAAACAGTCATTTTTGTTGGCTACGGCATTCCACGCATTTTGAGCGCCAAAGACGCTTTACCGAATACGCGGTACGGTCTAACCAGCGATCCGATAGCAAGATCGGAGAGCGCAGATGGACTTCAGCTTCAGCGAACGCGAAACCTATTTTCGGGACCGCGTGAAGGGGTTCATCGACCAGCAAATCCGTCCGCGCCAAGCCGAATTTGATGCGCAACACGACGCGGGCGAGCGCTGGAAGGTCATTCCCGTCATCGAGGAGATGAAGGAAAAGGCCAAGGCCGCCGGGCTATGGAATTTCTTCATGCCGCCGCATTCGGGGCAAAGCCATGTCGATGACAGCTTCGAGTTCGAAGGCACCCAACTGACCAATCTCGAATATGCGTTATGCGCCGAGGAGATGGGCAAGGTCGGCTGGGCGAGCGAATGTTTTAACTGCTCGGCCCCTGATACCGGCAATATGGAGGTGCTCCACCGTTATGGCACGCGCGAACAGAAGGAGCGGTGGCTGCGGCCGTTGATGAACGGCGAGATCCGCTCTGCGTTCCTGATGACCGAGCCGGCGGTTGCCTCGTCGGACGCGACCAATATCGAGACCTCGATCGTGCGCGACGGCGACGAATATGTCATCAACGGCACCAAATGGTGGTCGTCCGGCGTGGGCGATCCGCGCTGCAAGATCGCCATCACCATGGGCAAGACCAACCCCGACGCATCGCGCCACAGCCAGCAGAGCCAGGTGCTGGTCCCGATGGATGCGCCGGGCGTGACGATCAAGCGGATGCTGTCGGTCTATGGCTATGACCACGCGCCGCATGGCCATGGCGAAGTGGTGTTGAAAGACGTGCGCGTGCCGGTGGAGAACGTGCTTCTGGGCGAGGGGCGCGGCTTCGAGATTGCGCAGGGTCGGCTCGGGCCGGGTCGCATCCACCATTGCATGCGCACGATCGGGACGGCGGAAACCGCGATCGAGGCGATGGCCAAGCGGCTGTTGTCGCGCGTCGCCTTCGGTAAGCGCATCGCTGACCATAGCGTGTGGGAAGAACGGATCGCGCGCGCGCGGATCGACATCGAGATGACGCGGCTGCTGTGTCTGAAGGCCGCCGACATGATGGACAAGGCCGGCAACAAATCGGCCCAGCTCGAAATCGCGATGATCAAGGTGCAGGCCCCCAATATGGCACTGAAGATCCTCGACGACGCCATTCAGGCACATGGTGGCGCGGGTGTCTCCAGCGATTTCCATCTGGCGCACGATTGGGCGGCGATGCGCACCCTGCGCTTCGCGGACGGCCCGGATGAAGTCCACAACCGCGCGATCGCCCGCAACGAGTTTGGCAAATATGCCGAGTTCAAGGTGGATCGTCCGTCGAGCGGCGATCTGGCGGTGTCGCGGTGAAAGCGGCCGTCCTTTATGCGCCAAAAACCGAGTTGGTGATCGAGGACATCGCGATCTCCGATCCGGGGCCCCGCGAAGTGCTGATCCGCACCGTCGCGTGCGGGGTATGCCGGTCCGACCTGCATTTCGTCGACGGGGCGTTTCCGCACCCGATGCCGACGGTGCCGGGTCATGAAGCGGCTGGGATTGTGGAGGCGGTTGGCTCGGACGTCGCGCATTTGAAGGTGGGCGATCATGTCATCACCTTCTTCACGGTGTTCTGCGGTGCCTGCGAATTTTGCGTTAGCGGGCGGCCGTCGCTGTGCATCGATCCCTCGACGCGGCGGGGGAAGGGCGCGCCGCCGCGACTGAGCTTGAAGGACGGCACGCCGCTCGCCCCGTTCCTCAACCTTTCGGCCTTTGCCGAGATGATGTTGGTGCACGAAAATGCCTGCGTCGCGATCAGCAAGGAGATGCCGCTGGACCGGGCGGCGTTGCTTGGCTGCGCGGTGATTACGGGCGCGGGGGCAATCTTCAACGACAGCCAATTGCGCCCGGGCGAAAGCGTTGCCGTAATCGGCTGCGGCGGGATCGGGCTCGCGGCGATCAACGCCGCCAAGATTGCGGGCGCGGGACAGATCATCGCGATCGATCCCGTCGCCGACAAGCGCGCGCTGGCGGCGAAGCTGGGTGCCACGCACACGCTCGATTCGAACGATCCCGATCTGGCGAAGACGGTTGCCGGGATGACCGGGGGCGGGGTGCATTATGCGATCGAGGCGGTCGGGCGGCCCAACACCGCTGAGCTCGCCTGGACGATCCTGCGGCGCGGCGGCACCGCGACGATCCTCGGCATGATCGCGCCGGGTGGGGAGGTGAAGATCGCCGGGCCGACCTTCCTGACCGGCAAGAAGTTGCAAGGGTCGTTGCTGGGATCGACCCGCTTCCCGATCGACATGCCGCGACTGGTGCAATTGTATCTCGACGGCAAGCTCGATCTCGACACGATGGTGGCGGAGCGGATCGCGCTTGAAGGCGTCAACCATGCGCTCGCCAATTTGCGCACCGGGGACACGGTGCGGTCTGTGATCGAGTTCGCATGATGGCCGACAGCGCGGACGTCACGATGGTCGGGACGATCCCGGTGCCCGCCGATGACACGATCGACGCAGGCGCGGTGGCGGCGTGGATGAAGGGCCATATGCCCGCAATCGACGGTCCTGTCACGCTATCGAAGTTCAAAGGCGGTCAGTCGAACCCGACGTATCGCGTTGATGTATCAGGGAAAAGCTATGTTCTGCGGCGCCAGCCGTTCGGCAAGCTGTTGCCCTCTGCGCATGCCGTGGACCGTGAATATCGGCTGATTGCAGGGCTGCATCCAACCGGCTTTCCGGTGCCGACGCCGTTCGGGCTATGCGAAGATCCAGCGGTTATCGGATCGATGTTCTATGTAATGGAACTGGTCGAGGGGCGCAGCCTGTGGGACGGCGCGCTTCCGGGCATGACCCCGGCCGAGCGGCGCGCGCATTACGAGGCGATGGTCGATACGCTCGCCGCCTTGCACAACACCGATTATGTCGCGGCGGGGCTGGGCGATTATGGCCGCCCGGGCAATTATTTCGAACGCCAGGTGGCGCGCTGGACCAAGCAATATCGCGCGTCCGAAACCGAGCATATGCCAGCGGTCGAGGCGTTGATCGAGTGGCTGCCCGCCACCCTGCCCGAGCAGACGCGTACGTCGATCGTCCACGGCGATTTCCGCATCGATAATATGATCTTTGCGGCCGACGCGCCGCGCGTCGCGGCGGTGCTCGACTGGGAATTGTCGACACTGGGCGATCCGCTGGCCGACATCGCCTATTTCCTGATGAACTGGGTGACCGAGCCAGAGGGGCGCTCCGGCGTGAAGGGACTGGATGGACCCGAGAGCGGCATACCCACCGTGGACGAGGTGGTCGCGCGCTATTGTGCGGCAACAGGGCGGGACGGACTGCCCAATCTCAACTGGTACTTCGCCTACAGCCTGTTCCGCCTGACCGGCATTGTCCAGGGCATCAAGAAACGCATCGTCGATGGCACTGCCTCCAGCGCGCAAGCGGCGCGGACGGCCGAGCGGGTCGGCCCGCTGGCCGAAGCGGCGTGGGATTTCGCCAAGAAGGCAGGCGCGTAAGCGCGGGCCGAAAGAGGGAAAAGCATGAGCCAATTCGACCTGGGCGGCAAAGTCGCCATCATCACCGGCTCCTCGCGCGGGATCGGCAAGGCGAGCGCGTTCGAATTGGCGGAGCATGGCGCGAAGGTGGTAATTTCCAGTCGCAAGCAGGAGGCGTGCGATGCCGTGGCCGCCGAGATCAACGCGCGTTATGGGGAAGGCCGCGCGATCGCGGTTGCCGCCAACATCTCCGACAAGGCCGGGCTGCAACATCTGGTCGATGCCACACGTGCCGCCTTTGGGCAGATCGACGTGCTGGTGTGCAATGCCGCATCCAACCCTTATTACGGCCCGCAGGCGGGGATTGCCGACGAGCAATTCCGCAAGATTCTCGACAACAACATCGTGTCGAACCACTGGCTGATCGCGATGGTCGCGCCAGAAATGCGCGCGCGCAAAGCGGGGAGCATCATCATCATTTCCTCGATCGGCGGATTGCGCGGCTCGACGCTGATCGGGGCCTATTGCATCTCCAAGGCCGCCGACATGCAATTGGCGCGCAATCTCGCGCATGAGTTCGGGCCCGATAACGTCCGGGTCAACTGCATCGCGCCCGGCCTGATCAAGACCGATTTCGCGCGCGCCTTGTGGGAAGATCCCGAGCGGATCGAGGCCGCCAACAAGACCGTGCCGCTGCGCCGGATCGGCGAGCCCGAGGAAATCGCCGGGGCGGTGGTGTTCCTCGCCGCGCAAGCGAGCAGCTTCATGACCGGCCAGACGATCGTCCTTGATGGCGGCGTGACGATTTAGGAGAGGCAGATATGGCGCGCTTTACCGGCAAATCGATCATCGTAACGGGCGCAGGATCGGGCATCGGGCGGGCGACGGCGCTCTTGTTTGCGCGCGAGGGCGGATCGGTGATCGTTGCAGACCAGGCTGAGACGGTCGAAGAAACCGCCGATCTCATCGACCGCGCGGGCGGTACTGCCCATGCGATCCGGATCGATGCCGGAAATGAGGAGGACGTGGTGCGCGCGGTGAATGTCGCGTGCGAATATTATGGCGGTCTTGACGTCATGTTCGCCAATGCCGGGATTTCCGGTGGGATGGCGAATATCTTCGATACCGATGTCGCGCTGATCACCGAAGTGCTGCGCGTCAATTTGATCGGTCCGTTCCTCGCGATCAAACACGCCGCACCCAAGATCGCCGAGCGTGGCGGTGGCGCGATCGTGCTGACCGCGAGCGTCGCGGGCATCCGCTCGGGCGCGGGGTCGCCGGCCTATTCCGCATCCAAGGCTGGCGTTATCAACCTGGCGATGGTGTCGGCGCAGCAGCTTTCGGGATCGAATGTCCGCGTCAACGCGATCTGCCCCGGCTTGACCGAGACGGGCATGACCAGGCCCACCTTCGATTATGCGCGCGACGCGGGGAAGATGGATCGGCTCGGTCGGCTGAACCCGCTGCGACGCGGCGCGCAGCCCGAGGAACTGGCGGAAGTCGCTGCCTTCCTGGCATCGGATGCGGCAAGCTATGTCAACGGGCAGGCGATTGCGGTTGATGGCGGGCTATCCAGCAGCCACCCGGTTACCCGGCAGGACTATGGCAAGACCGCCGTGTAACGCCCAAATCCGTTCGGGCTGAGCCTGTCGAAGCCCTCCTCGCCCAGGCACCGCCATCGCATAGGGGATGGCCCTTTGACGGGCTCGGGGTGCACGGAAGATCAGCTCATTCGCGCAGGCGGATCAGCCCTTCCTGCGCGACGCTGGCGACCAGACGACCGTCACGCGTGAAAATCTTGCCGCGATTGAACCCGCGCGCATGCCCCGCCCAGGGGCTGTCGCAGGCATAGAGCAACCAGTCGTCGGCGCGGAAATCCTCATGCAGCCACACCGAGTGATCCAGGCTGGCGCTTTGCAACTTGTGGGTGAGCCAGTTGACACCGTGCGGCAGCGTTGCCGTGCCGAGCAGCGACATGTCCGAGGCATAAGCGAGCACCGCGCGGTGCAGGGCGGGATCATCGGGAATCGGCGCAACCACGCGAAACCAGCTGTTCTGGAACGGTGCATGTTTGACCGGATCCAACCAACTGCGCGGCGAGACCGGGCGAATTTCCACCATACGCGGGCGCAGGAAATTGGCACGGAAGCGATCGGGAATGCGGTCGATCATTGCGAGCCGGATATCGCGATCGTTGGTGAGGCCCTCGGGTGGGGGGACGTCGGGCATCGCGTCCTGATGGGTGAGGCCGCCCTCAGGCATCTGTAGCGAGCAAGCAAGGTTGAGGATCGGCACGCCGCGCTGTGTCGCGATCACGCGACGGGTGGAGAAACTCTTGCCGTCGAAATCGCGCACCACCCGGTACAGGATCGGGTGGTCCTCCGCCCCCGGTCGCATGAAATAGGCGTGGAGCGAATGCGCGGCGCGTGGCGCATCGGTTGAGCGTTGCGCTGCCTGCAACGCCTGCGCGATGACCTGTCCGCCGAACACGCGCCCGAACCCGTCATTGCCGCGGATGCCGCGATACAGATCGGTGTCGATCTCCTCGACATCGAGCAAGTCGACGAGATTTTGCGCGAGCTGAGCGGGCGTGGGCAGGTCGTCCATCAATAGCCCGCCGCCCGCGCGATCCGGTCCGCATGGAAATTGGCGTCGCCGAACATCTCGGCCAGCACGCGCGCGCGCTTCATGTAGAAGCCAATGTCATATTCATCGGTCATGCCGATCCCGCCGTGCATCTGGACGCCTTCCTGCACCGACAGCGTCGTCGCCATGCCCGTCATCGCTTTGGCAACCGACACGGCGGTGTCGGCGGCATCGCTCCCGGCGTCCAGCAACTGTTGCGCCTTCAGCACCGCCGCGCGCGCGACTTCCATCTCGGAATAGAGATGCGCGGCGCGGTGTTGCAGCGCCTGGAAGCTGCTGATCAACGCGCCGAACTGCTTGCGTTCCTTGAGATAGCCAACCGTCATGTCCATCGCGCCGCCACCGACGCCGAGTAGCTCGGCGGCGGCCCCCGTGCGTCCGGCGCGGAGCAAGCGGTCGAGTGGCGAGCGGCCATGATCGACCTCGCCAATCACCGCGTCGGCATCGACCTCGACCCCGTCGAATTCGAGCCGCGCGGCGAAGCTGGCATCGGCGAGGCGCTCGGGCGTCGCGGTCAGGTTGGCGGCACCTTTGGGGATGGCGAAGAGCGTAATGCCTTTGGCATCGTCGGCATTGCCTGTAGTGCGCGCGGCAACGATCAGCAGATCGGCGACATGCCCGTGGGTGACGAATTGCTTCTTGCCGGTGAGCTTGAAGCCGTTACCCGAGCGTTTGGCCTGCAATCCGATCGTGTCGCGATGCTTGGCAGCTTCGTCGATCGCAAGAGCGGTGACGGTTTCACCCGCGAGGATGCCGGGGAACCAGCGCGCGGCATGGGCGGTACCCTTCAGCGCTTCGACTGCGGCGACGGCGGTGGCGAGGAAGGGCGAAGGCGACAGGTTTCGGCCAATTTCCTCCAGCACCACGCCCGCCTCGACATGGCCGAGCCCAAGGCCGCCCTCGGCTTCGTCGATCAAAATGCCGGTAAAGCCCATTTCGGCGAAGCTCTTCCACAGGTCGCGGCTGAATCCGGTGGCGTCCTTGCTGTCGCGTAGCGCGCGCATGTGCGTCACCGGCGCATGGTCGGCGACGAAATCGCGGATCGTGTCCTGAAGCGCTGTCTGATCGTCGTTGAGATAGAGTGGCATGTGTCAGTCCTAACAATGCGTCACCCCGGCCTTGTGCCGGGGTCCACCGCGCCTCGGGCCGAGCCGCTGGTGGGAGAAGTGGACCCCGGCACAAGGCCGGGGTGACGGCTCCCTCGATTTTACGACGGCAATTCCAGGACCCGCTTGGCGATGATGTTGAGCTGTACCTCGCTCGTCCCGCCCTCGATCGAGCCTTGGTTCGCAACCATGCGCGCGCCTCACGCCCGCCGCCCGACGCGTCGCTTTCCCATTCGAGCGCGTTCGATCCGCCTGCCGCCATTTGCAGTTCATGGCGGGCCTTGTTCAGCTCGGTGCCGTAATATTTCATCATCGAGGGTTGCGCGGGGTGCGCGCGGCCTGCTTTCAACTCGTCGATAAAGCGTTCGGACATCGCCCCGAACGCCTGGGAGCGGACCTCGAACGTCGCGATCGCCGCGCGCAGCAGCGGATCGGCCAAGCGCCCGTCATGGTCGAGCCCAACCGTCGCGATCGCACCTTCGATCAACGGGTTACCACCGTTTCCTGCCAGGCCCATACCGGAAATCATTTCGCGTTCATGGCCGAGCAGATATTTGGCGACATCCCAGCCCTTATTCTCCTCATGCACACGCTGCGATTTGGGCACCTTCACATTGTCGAAGAAGGTTTCGCAGAAGGGCGAATAGCCCGAGATCAGCAGGATCGGCTTGGTCGAAACACCGGGCGAGGCCATGTCGAACAGCACGAAGCTGATGCCGCCCTGCTTTGACTCCTTAGAGGTGCGAACCAGGCAGAAAATCCAGTCAGCCTTGTCGGCATAGGACGTCCAAACCTTCTGGCCGTTGACGATATAATGGTCGCCCGCGTCCTCGGCCGAGGTGGCGAGGCTGGCGAGATCGGAGCCGGCATTGGGTTCGCTATAGCCCTGGCACCAACGGATTTCGCCGCGTGCGATCTTGGGGAGATAATCGAGCTTCTGCTCCTCGGTGCCATATTTGAGCAGCGCCGGTCCGAGCATGGAAATACCGAACGAATTGAGCGGATTACGCGCCTTTATTGCTGCCATTTCTTCGCGCAAGATCTTGGTTTCGGCAGGCGACAGGCCGCCGCCGCCATAAGCCGCCGGCCAATCGGGCACGGTCCAGCCACGCGAGGCCATGGCATCCATCCACGCCTTCTGGCCCGGTTGGAAATCGGGATTACGGCCGCCCCAGCAGGCATCCTTTTCCGACCGGATCGGCTCGCGCATTTCGGGCGGGCAATGCGCTTCGAGCCAGGCGCGCGTCTCGGCGCGGAAGGTGTCGAGGTCCGTCATATCGTCTCCTCCATTCGTCTCGTGCGCTCGCGCCGTTCGCCGCGAACGCGGCGCTCAATTGAAGCGACCGTTGCTTTCGGCCTTGCTCTTCAGAAGCTCCGCCACCGCGAAGCCGTGTTTTTCGAGCCCGGCCACGATCTTCTTGAGCCCTTCGGTATCCGCCCAGAACATGGGCCCGCCGCGATAGACCGGCCAACCATAGCCATAGATCCACACCACATCGATGTCGGACGCGCGCTGCGCCATCTTCTCCTCGAGGATCAACGCGCCTTCGTTGACCATGGTGTAGAGCGTCTTCTCGACGATCTCCTCGTCGCTGATCTCGCGCTTTTGCAGGTTCGATTTCGAGCGGAAATCCTCAATGATTTCGGCGACGCGGGGCGAGGGCGTCGGGTTGCGCTTCTCGTCATAGTCGTAAAAGCCCTTGCCGGTCTTCTGGCCCCAACGGCCTTCGGCGGCGAGCGCGTCACGGATGTTTTCGATCCGGGTCGGGTCGCGGTGCCAGCCAATGTCGACGCCCGCGAGATCGCTCATCTGGAACGGCCCCATCGGCATGCCGAAGGCGACATGGACGCGGTCGATCTGCTCCGGGGTCGCGCCTTCCAGCAGCAGCTTCATCGCCTCGATCTGGCGGGGTTTCAGCATGCGGTTGCCGATGAAGCCATCGCACACCCCCGCGACCACCGCGACCTTTCGGATCGTCTTGGACAGCGCCATGACGGTCGCGAGCACATCGTCCTCGGTCTGTGCTCCGCGCACGACCTCCAGCAATTTCATGACGTTGGCGGGCGAGAAGAAGTGCATGCCGAGCACGTCGCCAGGCCGTTTGGTGACCGAAGCGATCTCGTCGATGTTGAGATAGGACGTGTTCGACGCGAGGATCGCGCCGGGCTTGGCGATGGCGTCGAGCTTGGTGAAGATGTCCTTCTTCACCTCCATCGTCTCATACACCGCCTCGATGATGAGGTCGCAGTCGGCGAGCGCGCTGAAGTCGAGCGTGGGGGTGAGCGCGGCCATTGCGGCCTCGACCTGTTCGGGCTTCAACCGGCCCTTGGCGGCAGAGGCTTCGTAATTCTTGCGGATCACGCCGGTGCCGCGATCGAGCGCGTCCTGCGCCATTTCGACGATCGTCACCGGTACGCCCGCCGACAGGAAGTTCATCGAGATGCCGCCGCCCATCGTGCCCGCGCCGATGACGCCTACGCGCTTGATCTCGCGCAGCGGGATTTTGGGATCGATGCCGTCGATCTTGGCGGCCTGGCGCTCGGCGAAGAAGATGTGGCGTTGTGCTGCGGACTGCACGCCCATCATGAGCTTCATGAATTCCTGCCGCTCGAAGGCGATGCCTTCGTCGAAGCTGGAGCCGTCGGTTGCCTTTTCGACGCAGGCGATATTGGCAGCGGGCGCGTCGAAGCCGCGGAAGCGCTTGGCGTTGTCTTTTTTGAACGCCGCAACCGCCTCGGGATCGGCTTGGGCCGTCTTGTCGCGCGCGCGGGGCAAGGGGCGCGCATCGGCGACGTCGCGCGCGAAGGCGATCGCGTCGGCAACCAAGCTGTCCTCGCCCGCAATCCGGTCGATCAGCCCGGCGGACAAAGCGAGCTTTGCCGGAATCGGATCACCCTTGGCGGTCAGTTCGAGCGCAAGCTTCACGCCCGCGATGCGTGGCAGGCGCTGCGTGCCACCCGCGCCGGGGAGCAGGCCGAGCTTGACCTCAGGCGTGCCGATTTTCGCGCTGGGGACAGCGATGCGATAATGGCAGCCGAGCGTCACCTCGCACCCGCCGCCGAGCGCGGTGCCGTGGATTGCGGCGACCACCGGCTTGTCTGCGGCTTCGATCATGTCGACCACGGTCGGCAGGCCCGGTTCCTGCATCGGGCGGCCGAATTCGGTGATGTCGGCCCCTGCGAAGAAGGTGCGGCCATCGCAGCGGATGACCATCGCCTTTACCTGCGGGTTGGCGAGGCCTTCCTTGATCCCGGCCTCCAGCCCCTGCCGCACCGCCGCGCCAAGTGCGTTTACGGGCGGGTTGTTCGAGATGATGACGAGGACGTCGTCGTGGAGTTCGGTGGTGATCGGGCTAGTCATCGGCATTCTCCTAAGCGTCACCCCGGCCTTGTGCCGGGGTCCACCGCGCCTCTCTAGAAAAGCGCTGGTGGATGAGTGGACCCCGGCACAAGGCCGGGGTGACGGAAAATCAGGTCAGCGCACTGTAGATCAACGTCTTCAGCTCGCGGCGGATCGGGTAGACATTGCTCGGGCTCATTTGCGTCATGAACACCATCGACAACTGCTCGACCGGATCGACGAAGAAGGCGGTCGAGAACATCCCGCCCCAATAATATTCGCCGACCGAACCCGGAATCATCGAGCGCGCGACATCGATGTTGACCGCGAAGCCCAGACCAAAACCGGTGCCGGCATTGGCGGTTTCGCTGAACAGCGACTTGGACATTTTCGACAGATCCGAGCCGCCAGGCAGGTGGTTCATCGTCATCAGCTCGATCGTCTTGCGCCCGACGATGCGCGCGCCGTCGAGTTCACCGCCGTTCAGCAACATCGTGCAAAACCGATGATAATCGAGCGCGGTCGAAACCAGGCCGCCGCCGCCCGACACCAGCTTGGGCGGGCGGCTCCACGCGCTCGCTTCGCCGCGATCATAGAGGAAGCGGCCCTTTTCAGGGGTGAAGGTGTAGCAATCGGTCAGCCGGTCGATCTTTTCTTCGGGCACCGCAAAGAAGGTGTCGTCCATCTTGAGCGGGGCGAAAATCTGCGTGCGGAAGAAGTCGGCGAGCGACTGACCCGAAACCTTCTCGACCACCGCGCCCAACACGTCGGTCGACACCGAATAATTCCACGCCTCGCCGGGCGAAAACTCGAGCGGCACTTTTGCGACCGCTTCGATGAAACCGTCCAGATCGAGATTGCCGTGCCAGTTCTCGATTTTGCCCTCGCGATAGGCCGCATCGACATAGGAACGGTTCTGGAAACTGTAGGTCAGCCCCGATGTGTGGCGGAGCAAGTCGAGCATCCGCATCGGCTCTGTCGTCGGGCGTGTTTGGAACGGCACGCCGCCACCGCCGCCATTGTAGACGCCAATGCCCTTGAACGCGGGCAGCACGTGATGGACGGGCGTGTCGAGCGCGACCTTGCCCTGCTCCAGCAGCATCATGAAGGCGATCGAGGTGATCGGCTTGGTCATCGAGGCGATGCGGAACAACGACCCTTCGTCGATGCTTTTGCCGCCCTCGCGCGCCGGCCCTTGCGAGGAGAAGTGCGCGATGTCGCCGCCGCGTGCGATCAGGATCTGCGCATTGGCCAGCCGCCCGGAATCGAGATAGCGCTCCTTCAGGAAAGTATCGATCCGCTCCAGCCGTGCAGCGTCGAATCGTCCGATCTCCGGCATCGTTCTGCCCATAGCGATTTCCATACCCTCACTTCGAAAGTCCTATTCCCCTATTGCCTTGAGTCACGCATGAATCAACACTAACCTTGCGATCAGCGCTGGTTTTGGCAAACCCGAGTTTCAACTCGGGCGTGCCGACCGGCTAGGGAAGAGGATGCATCGTGGATACAGAACCGCTTGTCGCGCTCGATCCGGCATGGCCGAAAACGACGCTGGCGCAGGCGACCGCCGCGCTGACCGCCGCGGGCACCAAGTTCGAGATGGAGACGGCGACGATCGGTGGCATTCCCACCCGCGTCTGGAAACATGCGCCGCCGTCGCTCGCCTGGCTGATCGCCGCGTCGCGGATGCATGGCGAGCGTGTGTTCACCATCTATGAGGACGAACGCGTCAGCTATGCGGCGAATTTTCGGGCGGTGGCGACGCTGGCCCATGCATTGGTCGCGATGGGCGTCTCCAAGGGTGACCGCGTCGGGCTGGCGATGCGCAATTTGCCCGAATGGCCGGTGATCTTCTTCGCCGCCGCCAGCATCGGTGCGATCGTGGTGCCGCTCAATGCGTGGTGGACCGCAGGCGAGCTCGAATATGGCATCGATGATTCGGGGTGCCGTGTGCTGTTTGTCGATAACGAACGCTATCAGCGGTTGGTGGCGCACGCCCCGCCTTTGCCCGCATTGGAGACAATGATCGTGGCGCGCGCGCCGGGCCTGGTCGGCGACGGCGCACAGCGGCTCGAGGATCTGATCGGCACGCCGCACGACTATGCGCAATTGCCCGACACGGAACTGCCCCCGATCGAGATTGCGACCGACGACGACGCGACGATTTTCTACACAAGCGGCACCACCGGCAATCCGAAGGGGGCGCTCGGCACGCATCGCAATTTGATGACCAATATCCTCAGTTCGGCTTTTGGCGGCGCACGCGCCTTTGTGCGGCGTGGCGAAGCTGTACCCGACCCGCAACCAAGGACCTATCTGACCGTCATCCCAATGTTCCATGTGACGGCATGCAGCGCAACGATGATGGGTTCGATAGCGGCAGGCAACACGTTGGTGTTCATGCGCAAATGGGATCCGGTACGCGCGATGGAGATCATTCAGACGGAGAAGGTTCACGCCACCGGCGGCGTGCCGACGATCGCCTGGCAGATATTGGAGCATCCTGAGCGCGCCCGATATGACCTCTCCTCGCTGGAGATGATCGCTTATGGCGGTGCGCCATCGGCCCCCGAGCTCGTGCGGCGGATCTACACCGAATTTGGCGCGCTGCCGTCGAACGGCTGGGGCATGACCGAAACGATGGCGACGGTGACCGGACACGGTGCCGAGGATTATCTTGCGCGGCCTACCAGCGCCGGGCCGCCGGTGCCCGTTGCCGACCTCAAGATCATGGACGAAGACGGTATCACCGAGCTGCCGATCGGCGAGGTCGGCGAATTGTGGGCGCGTGGGCCAATGGTGGTCAAAGGCTATTGGAACAAGCCGGAGGCGACCGCCGCCACTTTCGTCGACGGCTGGGTGCGCACCGGCGATCTCGCACGGCTCGACGAGGAAGGCTTCGTCTATATCGTCGATCGCGCCAAGGACATGATCATCCGCGGCGGCGAGAACATCTACTCGTCGGAGGTCGAGAACGTCCTCTATGCGCATCCGGCGGTGACCGATTGCGCGCTGATCGGCATCCCGCACCGCACGCTGGGCGAGGAACCGGCGGCGGTGGTCCACCTTGCCCCAGGTACGACCGCAACCGAGGCGGAATTGCAGGCGTGGGTGCGCGATCGGCTCGCGGTGTTCAAGACGCCGGTGGCGATCCGCTTCGTTCCCGAAACGCTGCCGCGCAATGCCAATGGCAAGATCTTGAAGAAGGACCTTAAGGGCCTGTTTGAGGATCGCGCCGCCGCCTGAGCGATCAGGCGTCGAACGCGGCCGCGCGACGCGGCAGCGTGCGGTGAATGATGAACACCGTCAGCAGCAGCGTGGGAACCACCAGGATGCTCCCCTCCGGCCCGGTTTCGCCGCCCGAAAGCAACGCGGCCCCGGCCGGGTGCGAGGCAAGCAGGTGCCCCTCCATCGCCAGCCCGGAATCGCGCACGCCATACAGGAAGGACTGCGCCCAGTCCCACGTTGCGTGGAAGCCGATCGCCCACCACAGCGACCCGGTGCGATACAGCACATAGACGAAGGTGAGCCCGGCGAGGGCGACGCTGACCAGGCCCATCGCCGTTTCGCCCTTATTGGCGAGATGCCCGCCCGCAAAAACCCCGACCGAGAAGACCAGTGCCGCCACCCAGAACCCGATCGTGCGGGCGTTTTTGCTGGCGGGAGGAGCCACGGCGCGCACAATTCCCGCGACACCCCGCGCAAGCGTGTATTGCAGGAAACCGCGGGTCAGAAATTCCTCGAACAGGCCGACCAGGCAGAAGGCGAAGAACCACGCCGCGCCATACCCCAGCGCCGCACTGCCGCCGATCGCGAAGCCGTCGAACACCAGCGCGCCGGACAGCGTCAGCATTCCCACCAGCAGCGACAGCATGGCAATGCCCCAGGCCATGCCGGTGAGCAGATCGGGCACAGCGCGCTCCCGGCGCAGGCCATAAGCAGCGAAGGGGCGACGCTCGATCCGCGACATCAGCCAAGAGGTGACGAGCAGCACCGCGAAGGTGAGCGCTTCGCCCTTGATCGATGGGATGACGCCTTGCGGCGCGCCCGTAGGGGGGTGGGGAGGCTTTCCGTTGATAAAGGTTGCCGCAGCCACCGCTCCGATCGTGAGCACGGTCAGGATCAGGCAAAACAGCAGCAGACTCCACCCCGCACGTAGCCCGTCGCTACCGATGAAAATGCGGCGGAGTCCCCGGTCACGGGGCTGAGCGGTGTCGGCGTCGGTCATCAAGGTCCCCCCGGCGATTTTGGGCGTGTCGTGGTAGGCGGTCGATCAGTTCGGCGCGATAACCCGCTGGACCGCGCGGCACCACCCGTCGAGTCGGTCGACGCGGGTCTGCTCGGCGATTTGCGGGGTGAAGGTTTCAACGTGTCCACGCATCGCGCTGGCCTCTGCCAGATTGGCGAAAAGGCCATAGCCGACTCCCGCCAGCATCGCCGCGCCCAGTGCGGTTGTCTCGGCAAATTTGGGGCGCTCGACATTGACCCCGAGAATGTCGGACATGTCCTGCGCCATCCAGTTATTGGCGACCATCCCGCCATCAATCCGCACACACGCCCAGTCGACGCCGTCCGCAGCAAAGGCGGTTTTCAGGTCGTGCGCCTGATGCGCCATCGCCTCCAGCGCGGCGCGCACGATATGCGCCTTGCCGGTCGAAAAGCTTAAGCCCGAGATGGCGGCGCGCGCTTCGGGTTCCCACCACGGCGCACCCAGGCCGGAGAGGGCCGGTACGAGGAAGGTTCCGCCATTGTCGGGAACGCTGCGCGCCAGTATCTCGGTTTCCGCAGCGGTGCCGATCAGGCCGACCGCGTCGCGCAACCATTTGATCAAGCTGCCCGCGACGAATACCGAGCCCTCCAGTGCATAAGCGCGTCGCCCGTCAATCTGCCACACGATCGTGGAGAGCAACCGGTTGCGCGAGGTCGGCGGGATCGGTCCGGCCTGGCTCAGGACAAATGCGCCGGTGCCGAAGGTCGCCTTGGTCTCGCCGATCTCGAGGCAGGATTGGCCGATGGTTGCCGCTTGTTGATCCCCGGCGATGCCGCAGATCGGGATGGCCGCGCCGAACAACCGGGTTTCACCGAAATGCCCGGCGCAATCGACGATTTCGGGCAAGGCCGAGCGGGGGGCACCGAACAGCTCGATCAGTCCGTCATCCCAATGGCCGCTGCCGATCGCCATCAGCGCGGTGCGGCTGGCGTTGGTGGCGTCGGTGATGTGCAGGCCGCCCGTCAGCTTCCAGATCAGCCAGCTTTCGACCGTGCCGACAGCGAGTCGCGATCCGGCGGTTTTTACGGCATCCCAATGCGCCATCGCCCAGCCGATCTTGCTCCCCGAAAAATACGGGTCGAGCAACAGGCCGGTCTTGGCCTGCACCATCGGCTCATTGCCCGCCTCTTTCAGCGAGCGGCACGTCGCTGCGGTACGCCGGTCTTGCCAGACGATCGCGGGGGCAAGCGGTTCGCCCGTTTCGCGGTCCCAGAACACGATCGTCTCGCGCTGGTTGGTAATGCCGATCGCGGCAATCTTTTCGGCACCCCCCACTTTTTCTATCGCCGTGCGGGCGACCGCGAGGGTTTTTGTCCAGATCTCGGACGCGTCGTGCTCGACTCGCCCGGGTTCGGGATAATGCTGGGTCAGTTCTGCGCCCGCCGTCGCCACACAGCTGCCGTCGAGGCGAAAAGCCATGGCACGCGTCGAGGTCGTGCCTTCGTCTATAACGAGAATGAGGTCTGACATGGGACAAGGGCTAGCGCGGTTTGCGCGGCGAGGGAATGCCGCTAGGAACGGGTCATGGCAGATCGGGATGAAAGCAAGAGCGACGCGTTCGGCCTGACCGCGACGCGTGCGCATGACACTGAGGAGGAACGTCGCATTGGATTGCGGCGCGATCGCCTGTTGGCCGCACTGACGCTGATCGCCGGCGTGGGCCTGGCATTGGCGCTGCCCTTTGCGTTGAAGGCAGGGGCCGAGTTCTTTCTGCCAACCACCGCCGCTTTGGTGATCGCGATCGCCTTGGTTCCTGTTCTGGAATGGTTTGAGCGACGGCGCGTGCCGTCTGCGCTCGCTGCGTTGATTTGTGTGTTGTTGTTTCTGGTCGCGGCAAACGTTGCGCTGGCGGCGATCGTAGTTCCCGCGACGGAATTTTTTCGTCGCCTGCCTGAACGGATCGACCGGATCCAGATGAACATCGCGCCCTTGATCGATTTCTATTCGAGTTTCGAGCGTTACCTCAATCGCACGGTGCAACATCTGGCTGCATCGGGGCCGGTCCGGGCACCGGCCACCACTGCGGTCGCACCGCCGAGTTCGATCTTGGAGCTCGCCGCGAGTTTCGCGCCGTCGGTGATCGTGCAGGTGTTCTTCGGGATCCTGGTGGTGTTCTTCTTCCTCTCGGGCTGGACCGGGCTGCGCAAGAAGACGATCACCAGCCGCGCCAGCTTCGGCGGGGCAATGGCGACGGCGCGGGTCATTCAGGATGTCGTGGACGATACGTCGGCCTATCTTGGTACGATTACGATCATCAACCTGTCCTTCGGCCTGATCATCGCCGGCGTGTTGTGGGTGATGGGAATGCCCTATCCGTTGATGTGGGGTGGGATCGTCGCCTTGCTCAACTACGTCCCGTATTTCGGCCCGATCACGGCGGCGTTGCTACTCGCGCTGGGGGGATTGATGACCTTCCACGACATCTGGGTCGCGCTTGTGCCCGCCTTTGTGATGATCGGGTGCCATTTGATCGAGGCGAATGCGGTCACGCCGTTGATTGTCGGGCATCGCTTGACCATCAACCCGATCATGATTTTGGTGTCGATCAGTTTCTGGAGCTGGGTGTGGGGTACGGCGGGCACGCTGCTGGCGGTGCCCTTGCTGATCATCATCCAGACCGTGCTGGGGGCAGCAGGCAAGCCGGATATTGCAGGTTTTTTGTTTGAACACGGCACCTTGACCCGACCGCGTCGCGGCCGCTTCGACGCTTCTTTCGAAGAAAGTGAAACGGAGCGTTGACAGGCTAGGGGGCGTCGCTTAGGAGCCGCGCCTCACGCTTTTCAAGCGGGTGTAGCTCAGTTGGTTAGAGCGCCGGCCTGTCACGCCGGAGGTCGCGGGTTCGAGCCCCGTCACTCGCGCCATTCCCCGCAAATTGCTTGGGAAGGCGGCGATATCCCCTCAAATTTTTGACGTCGTGCAGCCTGGGTTCAGGCATTAGTGTTGAACGTTCGACGAACAATCGTATCGTGTTCTCCTGAGGTCATTGACAGGGTAGGGGGCGTCGCTTAGGAGCCGCGCCTCTCGCTTCTCAAGCGGGTGTAGCTCAGTTGGTTAGAGCGCCGGCCTGTCACGCCGGAGGTCGCGGGTTCGAGCCCCGTCACTCGCGCCATTCCCCTTCATGCCCAGGGGGAATCAGCGAAATTTCCCTGTCTCCATCCACGCCAGCATCCGCCGCATCGGCAGGATCCAGATCCAGGCGATGCCAGCGATCAGATAGAATGCGGCCTGCAACAATGGATGCCAGCCGCCGACCAGGCGAGACAGGCTGGCAACCAGGATGCACCACACGCCGATCAACACCAGAATCGCCAGCATCCCGACGGGTTTACGCCAACTTGGGGTCATGGTCGGGGAATCCATCCACATTCGGTGATGACGGCGTGGAGCGGCATGTCCCACGCTTCGGTCGGCAAGGACTCGACCTGTTGCACGCTCCACGCAACCCCGATCCGCCAAGCGTCGGGAAACGTCGCGAAGGCGCGGTCGTAATAGCCGGCACCTTGCCCCAGCCGGTCGAGCTTCGCATCGAACGCCAGCATGGGCGTGAGAATGATGTCGGGGACGACCTCTGGCGCGTCGCTGGGAGGCTGGGAGAGCCCGTACCGGCCCTCGACAAGCGCCGAGTACCCATCCCACTCCAGAAAGCGCATGGGCGCTTCCCGCGTGGTTACGTGGGGCAAAGCCAGACGGCAGCCTGCGGCCCGTGCCGCAGCGTCGAGGTGTTGCGGATCGGCTTCACTGCCGATGGGAATGTAGGAGGTAACGATCCGCCCCGGCTGCAGCAGCGCAAGCAACGCCGGCGGTGCCGCGATCGGGGCGGGGGAATGCGCGAAAAAGCGGTCGCGCTCGGCGCGAATCCGCGCGCGCAGCGCCCGCTTGTCGATCGTGGTCTGCGTCACGGTCTCTCGTCCGGCGATGGCCAATGCGTGGCCTGAGCGCCACGGGAAAGCGGGGTGGCGGGACCGCCGTGGCCGTGTGCCGGGTTATCCTCTGACGCACGGTACGTCAGGTGGGGACCATGTGCTTCGGGCCAGGGCCCGGGCAGGGACAGCCCCCTTGGATGATGAATAGCCTCAGGGATAATAAAGGCTCGTACCGGGCAGTGCCCGCCACCAAACGATATAGGCGCTTGTGCGCTATTGCTCAAGGGAGGTGGCGATCGATTCGAGCCGTTCGGCGATGCGCGTCAGCAGCACCTCATCCTGGATCTTGGCCGGACGACGTTCCGCCTCGTCCAGCGCGTCCGCCAGCATCAGCGCAACGAACAACATCGTGCGCTCGCCATTCATCCCGCCCGACGCGCGCGCCGCGGTGGCCCATTTTGCGTCCAGCACGGTGCCGAGGCGAAGCAGCTGATCTTCCTGACCATCAGGACAGGCCACGGTATGGCGACGGTCGCCAATCGTCAGCGTAACGTCAGCCATCAGTCGCCCTCGCGCTGCAGAATGGCGTCGAGGGCGGCGATAGCCTCCGCCATGCGGGTCCGCAGCGTTTCATGGCGGCGCGCCAGGACTTGGCTGTGGGTCATCCGCGCTTGGGCGGCGGCGTCGATACGAGCGAGGGCACGGTCGATCCGGTCGAGCGCGGCAGGATAAGGAACGTCTGCCATGCTTACGAGATAGCATGGCGCGGGACAGGGACAAGGCGCATTTGTGACGAGTTCGCGTCATCCGTTCGGATTGCACGATGAAGGGTGCCAAAGAGGGCGGGCGGTTGACGCGCCCGCCTGTCGCCCGCAAAGACGCGCGCATTCGAAGGACTCGGTGGCGCGCCGCTACAGGGTCAGCCGCTTGAAGGAGCCAGCACAATGACGATCAAGGTAGCGATCAACGGTTTCGGGCGTATCGGTCGCCTTGTCGCACGCGCCATCCTGGAGCGTGGCGATAGCGGGCTCGAACTGGTCACGATCAACGATCTCGCCGATGCCAAGTCCAACGCCTGGTTGTTCAGCCGCGACTCGGTTCATGGCAAATATCCGGGCGAGGTCTCGGCCGAGGGCAATGATCTGGTCGTCGACGGCAAGCGCATCCGCGTCACCGCCGAGCGCGACCCCGCCAACCTGCCCCATGCCGAGCAGGGCATCGACATCGTGCTGGAATGCACCGGCTTCTTCACCGATCGCGCGAGCTGCCAGAAGCATCTCGATGCCGGTGCCAAGAAGGTGCTGATTTCGGCCCCGGGCAAAGGCGTCGATCTGACCGTCGTTTTCGGCGTCAACCATGACAAACTGACCGCCGAGCACACGATCGTGTCGAACGCGTCGTGCACCACCAACTGCCTGGCCCCGGTTGCCAAGGTGCTGAACGATGCGATCGGCATCGAGCGCGGTCTGATGACCACCGTCCACGCCTACACCAACGACCAGAAGATCCTCGACCAGATCCACCCCGATCTGCGCCGCGCGCGGGCCGCTGCCATGTCGATGATCCCGACCACCACCGGTGCCGCCCGCGCGGTGGGTGAAGTGCTGCCCGAACTGAAGGGCAAGCTCGACGGTTCTGCGATCCGCGTGCCCGTTCCCGACGGCAGCCTGATCGACCTGACCTTCATGCCGTCGCGGGAGACGACCAAGGACGAAGTCAACGCGATCCTCAAGGCCGCGTCCGAAAGCGGACCGCTCAAGGGCGTGCTGGTGTTCTCGGACGAGCCGCTGGTCTCGGTCGACATCGTTCACACGCCTGCCTCGTCGACGATCGACAGCCTCGAGACAGCAGTGATGGACGGCAAGCTGGTCCGCGTGGTTAGCTGGTATGACAATGAATGGGGCTTCTCCAACCGCATGGTCGACACTGCGGGGGCAATGGGCAAGTTCCTCTAATGGGGGTTCTGGCGGGCATCGCCCGCCATGGCCGCCCGAAAGGTCCGATGGAGACCGTCGACCATGTCGAAGTGACTCTGGACGGGGGCCTCCATGGCGATTTTCGCGGGGTGATCAAACCCGGTGGCAAGGGGCGGCGACAAGTCACCCTGCTGGAGCGCGGTGATTGGGACGCGGCGATGGCCGAGGTCGGGCATAGCCTGCCCTGGTTCGAACGTCGCGCGAACTTGCTGGTCGAAGAGCTTGATTTACCACAAGTTCCTGGCGTGCGGCTGCGGATCGGCCAGTCGGTGACCCTGATGATTACGCGCGAAACCGATCCGTGCGAGCGCATGGAAGCGCTCGCACCCGGATTGAAGGCGGCGCTGCTGCCAGATTGGCGCGGGGGTGCGTGTTCGCGCGTCCTGGTCGGCGGGACGATCCGCGTCGGCGATGCAATTGTGGTTCTTGAGGAGTGATGGACATGACGCGGGCCTTCAAGACGTTGGACGACATGGGCGATGTGCGCGGCAAGCGCGTGCTGGTACGCGAAGATCTCAACGTGCCGATGCACGACGGCGCGGTGAGCGACGATACGCGGCTGCGCGCGACCGTACCGACGGTGACCGAGCTTTCCGACAGGGGCGCGATCGTGCTGATTCTCGCGCATTTCGGGCGCCCCAAGGGCGTCCCCTCGGCCGAGCTGTCGCTGAAGCAACTGGTTGGCCCTTATGCGGTCGTGCTCGGTCGGCCGGTGACCTATGTCGATTGGGAAGGCGATGCCGCAGCGGTTGCGGCGTTGCAGCCCGGCGACATTGCCGTGCTGGAGAATACGCGCTTCTTTGGCGGCGAGGAAAAGAACGATCCGGCGGTGATCGACCGCTTTGCGGCGCTGGGCGACCTGTATGTGAACGACGCCTTCTCCGCCGCGCACCGCGCGCACGCCTCGACCGAGGGGCTGGCGCACAAGCTGCCGGCCTTTGCGGGCCGCGCGATGGAAGCGGAACTCGACGCGCTCGACAAGGCGCTGGGCAACCCTGAGCATCCCGTGGCGGCGGTGGTCGGCGGGGCCAAGGTTTCGACCAAGCTCGATGTGTTGAAGCATCTGGTTACCAAGGTGGACCACCTCATCATCGGCGGCGGCATGGCCAACACCTTCCTTGCGGCGCGCGGCGTCGATGTCGGCAAGTCGCTGTGCGAGCATGAACTGACCGGAACGGCTGAGGAAATCTTCGAGGCAGCGGACAGCGCAAACTGCACGATCCATTTGCCCTATGATGTGGTGGTGTCGAAGGAATTCCGCGCCAACCCGCCGGTCCGCACCGTCAATGTGCATGAAGTCGCCGCCGACGAGATGATCCTCGACATCGGACCGGCCGCGACCGAGGCGCTGGCCGATGTGCTCAAGAATTGCCGGACTTTGGTGTGGAACGGACCGCTGGGTGCGTTCGAAACCCCGCCGTTCGACACGGCGACGGTTGCGCTCGCCAAGACGGCAGCCGCTTTGACCAAGAGCGGTTCGCTCGTCTCGGTGGCGGGCGGTGGCGACACGGTTGCCGCGCTCAACCAGGCGGGCGTGGCGGACGAGTTCACCTTCGTCTCGACCGCCGGTGGTGCCTTCCTGGAATGGATGGAAGGCAAGGACCTTCCCGGCGTCGCCGCGCTGTCGCGCGGATGATCAGCTTTGCGGGGCCGGCGGTGCCGGTTCCCGCAACAGCGGGACGAGTTCGGCGTTGAGCGAGTCGAGATCGAACGCCGCTGCCTTGGCGTAGCGGACATGGCCCGAGCGATCGATGATGTAGTTGGTCGGAACCCCGCTCAGGATCGGGTAATTGCCCTTGATCCGGCGTGCCGAAGGCATGTGCATCACCGCGAACAGCTTCTTCAACTGGTAGAGCGGCAGCGAGTCCTCGGTGGCGATGGTGAACACCTTGAGGCCGTGGGTCTTTTGCAGCTCGTAATAGGTGTCGAGTGTGGGCAGCTCCTTCTTGCACGGCCCGCACCAGGTGGCCCAGAAATTGAGCACGACGACCTGGCCGCGCAAGGCGTCTGACGAGACCTTGCTTCCATCGATCAGCGTGAGTTCGAACGGTGGCGCGACATCGCCCACCTTGGGCGGTCCGCCCGCGCCCAACAAGGCGACCGCGGCCAGCGCCAATGCGCCCGACAGTGCGACTTTCGAAAAACGGCGCATGGCTTCCCCCCTCAGAGATGCCCGCGAGCGTGCCGCGCCCCAAGGCGCGCGTCAAGCGTTGCCCCGGAGGATCGGGGTCGCTAACACCCGCGGCCATAACAACACCGCTTTAGGAAATGGGAGCTTCCGATGACGCCACAGGTCAAGGCCATTCTCGACAAATATGAGTCGGACAACCCTGCAACCAAGGCCAATCTCGCCCGCATCCTGATGCAGGGAAAGCTTGGCGGCACCGGCAAGCTGGTGATTCTTCCGGTCGACCAGGGGTTCGAGCATGGCCCGGCGCGCAGCTTCGCGGTCAATCCGCCCGCCTACGATCCCCATTATCACTATCAGCTTGCGATCGATGCCGGGCTTTCGGCCTATGCCGCGCCGCTTGGCATGTTGGAGGCGGGGGCGGAGACCTTTGCCGGGCAGATCCCGACGATCCTCAAGGTCAACAGCTCGAACAGCTGGGCGCAGGGCGCGAACCAGGCGGTGACCGGCAGCGTCGAGGATGCGGTGCGGCTTGGTTGCGCGGCGATCGGCTTCACCATCTATCCCGGTTCGGACGATTTGTTCGACATGATCGGGCAGATTCGCGAGCTTTCGGCCGAGGCAAAGTCGGTCGGCATCGCCACCGTGATCTGGTCCTATCCGCGCGGCGGCATCCTGCCCAAGTCGGGCGAACTGGCGCTCGATGTCGGTGCCTATGCCGCGCACATGGCGGCGTTGCTGGGTGCGCACATCATCAAGGTGAAGCTGCCGAGCGACCATATCGAGCAGAAGGAAGCCAAGCCCCTTTATGAGGGCACCGACTGGTCGAAGCAGGCGGACCGGGTGCGCCATGTCGTGCAGGCGAGCTTTGCCGGGCGGCGGATCGTGGTGTTCTCGGGCGGCGCGGCCAAGGGTGCCGATGCGGTCTATCAGGACGCGCGCGACATTCGCGATGGCGGTGGCAACGGCTCGATCATCGGCCGCAACACCTTCCAGCGCCCGCGCGCAGAGGCGCTTGAGATGCTCGCCAAGATCATCGCGATCTACAAGGGCGAGGAGTAAACCCGATGTCCGGGGCGGGGTGGGAGGCGGTCGACGGCTATATCGTCGACCATTTGCTGGGTGACGATGTGGTGCTGGATGCAGCCCTCGCTGCCAACGCCGCCGCCGGACTGCCGCAGATCGATGTCTCGCCCGCACAGGGCAAGATGCTGCATCTCTTCGCGCGGATGGTCGGCGCGCGGCGCATCCTCGAGATCGGCACGCTTGGCGGCTATTCGACGATCTGGCTGGCGCGGGCCCTGCCCGAAGACGGGCGAATGGTGACGCTGGAAATCGATCCGCACCATGCGGCGGTGGCGGGCGACAACATCGCGCGCGCTGGCCTTGGCGAACGGGTCGAAGTCCGCGTCGGCGCGGCACTGTCATCGCTTGAGGCGATGATCGCGCAGGGCGAGGGGCCGTTCGACCTGGTGTTTGTCGATGCCGACAAGGAAAATTGTGTCCCCTATGTCCGCTCGGCTATGGCGCTTGCGCGACCGGGCACGACGATCGTGGTCGATAATGTGGTGCGCGACGGCGAGGTGCTCGACCCGGCAAGCACCGATTCACGCGTTCACGGAGTCCGCGCGTTGTTCGACATGATCGCAAGCGAGCCACGTTTGAGCGCCACCGCTGTGCAAACCGTTGGCGCGAAGAAATGGGATGGCTTCGTGCTGGCCGTTGTAGAAGCGGTCTGAGCGCTATGTCCGAAGAGTTCGCCTATCATCGCAGCCTCGGCCCGATGATCGGCGTCCTTCTCGGGATTGCCATTGTCGAGATGTGCGTGGTCCATCTGGTGGTGGGTGCTGTGTTCGGCTGGACGGTTGCGCTTGGGGTCGGCGTGCTTGACCTATCGCTGGTGCTTGGCCTGATCCTGTTGCTGCGGTCGCTCCGGCGGTTGCCGGTGACGCTAACCGAGCACGCGCTGACGATGCGGGCTGGCCTGCTGAAATCGGTCACCGTTCCAACGCGCCAGATCGTGGGTTTGCGCGCGACGTGGGATGCCGCTGCGCTCAAACAGCGCGGGGTTCTGAATCTTGCTTTGGCGAGTTGGCCGAGCGTCGTGGTCGATCTTCACCCGCCCGTTGTCACGCGGCGCGGCAAACCGATCCACGCGATCGCGCATAAGCTTGACGATCCCGCCGCTTTCCATGCCGCGATCGCCGCGCTATCGCGCGACAATGGACATTGAAGACCCCCTCGGCCCGCTCGACCCCGATTTCGCGGTGCAATTCCAGCGCGACGACCGTCGGCCGCGCTGCCAGCTCTATCTGGTGTCGCCGCTCGAGGTTGGCGGCGGCTTTCCCGATCGCCTGAAGCGGGCGCTGGACGCCGGCCCGGTCGCGGCCTTTCAGTTTCGCGTGAAGGACATCGACCAGCATAGCGCGGCAGCCCTCGCCGAACCGTTGCAGCGCATTTGCGCCGATGCCGACGTCGCCTTCATCGTCAATGACAGCATATCGCTCGCCAAACGACTGGGGGCTGACGGCGTGCATCTGGGGCAGGGCGATGGCGACCCACGCGAGGCGCGCGCGCAGCTCGGACCCGCGGCGCAAATCGGCGTGACCTGCCACGACAGCCGCCATCTCGCGATGGAAGCGGGCGAGGCGGGGGCCGACTATGTCGCGTTCGGCGCGTTTTATCCGACCACCACCAAAACGACCGAGCATGTCGCCGATCCGGTACTGCTGAGCTGGTGGTCGACGGTGTTTGAAATTCCCTGTGTGGCGATCGGCGGGATCACGCCGGTCAATGCGCCGCCGCTGATCCGCGCCGGTGCAGATTTTCTCGCGGTGTCGGGCGCGGTGTGGGGCGGGGACGAGGCGGCTGCGGTACGCGCGTTCGAGGCCGTGCTCGCCGCCTGATGGCGCTTCAGTAGGTGTTGCGCCCGGCGCGGATTTCAGCCTTGGCGGTGAACAGCTTGCGGGCGGTGGTGCCGGCATCGCGCACCAGCACCATCACCTCGTCATTGACCTGGATCTTCTCGTCGGGGGACGGCCGCAGGATGGCGGCACCGCCGCGCTTGATCTGGACGATGAAAAACGCACCGGCCGCCTGACGTTCGGCCTCGCCGACGGTCAACACACACATCGCCGACCCGGCGTGCGCCGAGACGATTTCCAGATCCAGGCCCATTTCGCCGAGTTCGCCGCGCGCGCGTTTGAGCGCCGCGTCCGATCCCAGATCCGCGCTTTTCGGGAAGAGCACCATGCGTGCGATGCGTTCGGCACCGATATGGGTCGGCAGCACGACATGGTCGGCCCCGGCGCGGCGCAGCTTGCGTTCGGTCGTCGGGGCCTCGCCGCGCGCGATGATTTCGAGCGTCGGGTTGAGATTGCGCGCGCTGAGCGTGATGAAAACGTTCGCCGCGTCGTCTGGCAGGACTGTCGAGAGTACACGTGCTCGGTCGATCCCGGCCGCGAATAAAATCTCTTCCTCGGTCGCGTCGCCTCCGATGCACAGGTGGCCGGCGGCTTCGATCTCGGCGAGGCGATCCGCACTCCGCTCGATGATGACCAGCGGCATTTTCGCCTCCGCAAGGTCGCGGGCGAGCATTGTCCCGATGCGACCGAAGCCGCAGATCACGACATGACCGGACAGTTTGTCGATTCGCGCGCGCATACGGTTGGCTCCCAGGATCTGGCGCAGTTGCAGGACGGTGAAGAATTGGACGAGCGCACCGGTCAACAGGATCATGCCGGTGCAGCCAAACACGATCGTGGCGATCGTGATGGTATGCAGATAGCCCGTGTTGATCGGTCTGACTTCGTCATAGCCGACCGAGAAGACGGTCAGCAGCACCATGTACGACGCGTCGACGAAATTCCATCCCGCCGCCATGTAGCCGAGCGTTGCCAAGACGATGACAAGTCCGACATAGCCGAGAATCGTGATGAGATTTCGGGCGGGGGAGCCGAGAACGGCTTCAGCGTCGGCGAGGATCTTGCGCACGGACCGGGACTGTTGCCCAGCGTGAACAGCAAGTCCAGTGGAGGATTAGCGGGCCGTCGTTACCAGTGCCGCACGCGCCCCGTATCGACATGGACGAAGCCGTCGCGCGGATAATAGCCGACACCGCCGCCGCCCAGAGCGAGAGCCGCGCCGTGCAGCCGATCGAGCGTTACGCCGGGCACCATGATGTCGGTCGCCTTGCCCAGCATGTGCTGGCTCTGGCTGGCAACGCCGGTATGTTCGCCGCCCTTGGCGCGGAGCGCGGCGTTGGTTGCGGGCGAGCGATAGCCCGAGATCAGATTGATCTTGCTGCCGCCGCTCAATTCCAGCTTGTCGCGCAACTGTACGAGCAAGGCGAGCAGACGGCGGTCCATCACCGTCGATTCACCGGTGCGCCAGTCGCGCAGGCCATGGTTCAGCTCGGCCAGTCCCTCGGGCAGGAACGTGCCGTTCCGCGCGAACAGCGCATCGACGGTTTCATTGTTGTGAACGTTGCGAATGGCCAGCCGCCATTCGGTGCCGACCGCCATGGCGGGAAAAGGGAGCGCAAGCGCTGCACCGCCGATGAGCGCGCCGCCAATCATCGCGCGTCGGGACAGGGTCATCGCTTCTGGCGTCACCTTGGACACAAGCCGGTATTCCAATCGTTTGTCTGCTTATCATAGTATGTAGGAGATTAAGGCGATGCGAAAAACCTTGGCTGGATCGGCTTGTCTGGCAATAGCATCGCTTGGTCTTGTTGGGGCCGCGCCCGTGGGAACTATCAACGCTGCGGCCCCCGCCGCGCTCGATATTTCGACGTTACATGTCCAGGTTATCCTCGATCATCTCGGCTTCTCGCCCGGCGTGCTCGATGGCCGCGCGGGCAAGTCATTGGTGGCGGCGCTCAAGGGCTTTCAGGAAACGCGGGGCCTTCCGCAAACCGGCGAGATGGATCTCACGACGCTGCGCGCGCTGCATCCCTATCGGGACTGGCGGCCGACACAGACGGTTGCGTTGACCGTTGACATGCTGGCGGGTCCGTTCGTCAATCCGCTGCCGAAGAACCCGCAACTCCAGGCAAAGCTGTCCTCGCTCGGATATCGCTCGCCGATGGAGAAGCTGGGCGAAATGTTCCACGCCAAGCCTTCGGTCCTGCTCGAATTGAACAGCCCGCAGACGCGGCTGGTGCCGGGCAGCAAGATCGTCGTGCCCAATGCGATCACAGCAGGACGTGCCTATGACCCCAAGCTGCCCGAGAAATGGCGGCAGACGCTCAGCGACCTGAACGTCGATTCGACGCAGCCGACGGGGGCGAAGGTGGTGGTCGACAAGTCCGAGGAGGTGCTGCGCGTTCTGGACAAGGACGGCAAGCTGGTCGCGCAGTTCATGGCGACGATGGGAAGCGAGCATGATCCGTTGCCGATCGGCACCTGGAAGATCCTGGGGCCGTCCTACAATCCGCCCTTCCACTACAATCCCAAGCTGTTCTGGGACGCAAAGAAGGGCGCAAGGGCGGCGTTGCTGCCACCGGGTCCAAACGGGCCGGTGGGCGTGGTGTGGCTTGATCTGTCCAAGCCGCATTACGGCATCCACGGGACGCCTTCGCCAGAGACGATCGGCCGGGCCGAAAGCCATGGCTGCATCCGCCTGACCAATTGGGATGCGGCGCGGCTGGCGATGATGATCAAGCCGGGCACGCCGGCTGTGTTCCAGGAATAATCCGTGGGGTGGTTGGGTCGTATCGCGCTGTTGGTCATTGCCGTCGCGGCGGCCGGGTGGATCGCTTTGCTGGCATTGTTGCCCGACGCTCCGCGCACGGCGGCGGGACTCACCACGCGACCGGTTGTGGCCGAACGGAACCCGTCCGGCACGCGTCTGGTCGTTCCGGTGGCAAGGGTGGCGCGCGGCGCTCTCATCGAGTCCTGGGGCGATCCGCGGGAGAATGGGCTGCGCCTGCATCACGGCACCGACATTGCCGCTCCGGCGGGCAGTCCAGTGCTGGCAGCCGCGTCCGGTACGGTTGAGAAGCTGTTCACAAGCGCGGCGGGCGGCACCACCGTCTATGTCCGCTCGCCCGACCGGCGCTGGACGTATTATTACGCGCATCTTTCCGCCTATGCGCCGGGGCTGCACGAGGGGCAGGGTGTCGCGGCTGGAACGGTGCTCGGCTATGTCGGCGATACCGGCAATGCCGGTGCGGGCAATTTCCAACTGCATTTCGGCCTGACGCGCACCACGCCCGAGCAGCATTGGTATGAAGGGGAGGATGTCGACCCCTACCGCTATCTTGCCGGACAGCCCTTGCCCGGCTAAAGGCCGCGCCTTGCTCTTTCCAACTACAGGCACCCCCATGAAGATCAACGCGGTCGAAATCCGTCCCGGCAACATTCTCGAATATGAAGGCGGCATCTGGAAGACGGTGAAAATCCAGCATACCCAGCCGGGCAAGGGTGGTGCCTATATGCAGGTCGAGATGAAGAACCTCATCGACGGCCGCAAGACCAACGTCCGCTTCCGCTCGGCGGAAAGCGTCGAGAAGGTCCGGCTCGATACGGTCGATTTCCAGTTCCTGTTCCGCGAAGGCGACACGCTGACCTTCATGGACAAGATCAATTACGAGCAGATCTCGCTCGACGCCGACATTCTGGGCGATGCCGCCGCCTTCCTGCAGGATGGCATGGATGTCGTGATGGAGCTGTGGGAAGAGCGGCCGATCTCGGTGCAGTTGCCCGACACGATCGAGGCGCTGATCGTCGAGGCCGACGCGGTGGTGAAGGGGCAGACCGCCTCGTCCAGCTACAAGCCCGCGATCCTGGAAAATGGCGTGCGCGTGATGGTGCCGCCGCACATTGGCGCGGGCACGCGCATTGTGGTCGATGTTTATGAACAGAGCTACGTCCGGCGGGCCGACTAACTAATGTCTCCCTCTCCCCGCTTGCGGGGAGAGGGTGGCCGAGCATAGCGAGGACGGGAGAGGGGCCGTTGTCGGGCGTAGCGCTCGAACCTGCCCCTCTCCCCGACCCTCTCCCCTGAAGGGGGAGAGGGAGATAGAAAGTAAGAATATGGCATCCCATTCCGGCCTGATGACGATCATGGACCGCGCCGCGCGCAAGGCCGGCCCGCGCTTGCGTCGCGATTTCAACGAGGTCCAGCAGTTGCAGGTCAGCCGCAAGGGGCCGGCCGACTTCGTGTCGATGGCCGATCAGCGCGCCGAGCAGACGCTGTATGAAGAATTGTCGCGCGCGCGGCCCGATTGGGGTTTCCTGATGGAGGAGCGCGGCGAGGTCGCGGGCGACCCCAACAAGCCGCGCTTCATCGTCGATCCGCTCGACGGCACGACCAACTTTCTCCACGGCATTCCGCATTTCGCGATTTCGATCGCGGTCGAGGAGCCGATGCCCAATGGCAAGCGCGAGATCACCTCGGGCCTGATCTATCAGCCGATCACCGACGAAGCGTTCTGGGCCGAAAAGGGGCGCGGCGCGTGGGTGCAGGAGCAGCGGCTGCGCGTATCGGCGCGCCGCGACCTGGCCGATTCGCTGATCGCGACGGGTATCCCGTTCCTGGGGCACGGCAATTTCGTCGAATGGAGCCGCATTTTCGGTGCGATTGCGCCGGAAGTCGCTGGGATCCGGCGGATGGGATCGGCCGCGCTCGATCTCGCCTGGGTCGCCGCTGGCCGGTATGACGGCTATTGGGAATCGGCGCTGCAGCCGTGGGACGTCGCGGCAGGGCTGTTGCTGGTCAAGGAGGCCGGTGGTTTCGTCACCGATTTCCGGGGTGGCGACCGCATGATGGAGCGCAGCGAATTCCTGGCGGCCAACGACGCGCTGCAATCGCGTTTGCACAAGCTGCTCGCGGGGGCACTCCGCTAAAATTTCGTCTCTCCCTCGACGCGAAGGGGAGCGGTACAGTCGAGCACCAACGCGATCGCTTCGTGCCTTTGTGTCTTCGTGCGAGAAGCTGTTTTTGCTCGCACGAAGACACAAACTCATAAAGAGCAGAACCGACTGCCACCGGCTGCGCTTATGGGCGAGACCGTCGGTCCTTGGGGGAAGGATTTTAGTTGCGATTCATTCTCACTCCCGCGACCCTTGCCCCTCAAAGTGCATCGTCCTAAAGCCCACGCACACCTGTTCGCACATGCGAGAAACCCATTGGTTGACCTGTCCCACTATTTGCCGATCCTGCTGTTCCTCGGCGTGGCACTCGCGCTCTCCAGCGCGTTCGTGTTTCTGCCGATGATCGTTGCCCGCCTGACCGGCGCGCACAAGCCGACCCCCGAAAAGCTGAGCGAATATGAGTGCGGCTTCCCCGCGTTCGAAGATCCGCGCAGCCAGTTCGACGTGCGCTTTTATCTCGTCGCCATCCTGTTCATCATCTTCGATCTGGAAGCGGCGTTTCTGTATCCCTGGGCCGTGTCGGTCTTCAAACTTGGCTGGGTCGCCTGGGGCTCGATGATGCTGTTCATCGTCGAACTGGCGCTCGGCCTGGTCTATGCGTGGAAGAAGGGAGCGCTCGAATGGGAGTAGAACTCATCCGTCCGTCCGGTCAGGATATCGTCCAGCCCGACGCGTCGTTCTTCAACGATCTCAATGGCGAACTCGGCGACAAGGGTTTCCTCGTCACCTCGACCGAAGAACTGTTCCAGTGGGCGCGTACCGGCTCGCTGTGGTGGATGACCTTCGGGCTCGCCTGCTGCGCGGTCGAGATGATCCACGTCAACATGCCGCGCTATGATCTCGAGCGTTTCGGCGCGGCACCGCGCGCGTCTCCGCGCCAGTCGGACGTGATGATCGTCGCAGGCACGCTGTGCAACAAGATGGCCCCGGCGCTGCGCAAGGTCTATGACCAGATGTCCGAGCCGAAATACGTCATCTCGATGGGGAGCTGCGCCAATGGCGGCGGCTATTACCATTACAGCTATTCGGTGGTGCGTGGCTGCGACCGGATCGTGCCGGTCGACATCTATGTGCCCGGTTGTCCGCCGACCGCCGAAGCGCTGCTCTACGGCATCATGCAGCTTCAGCGGAAGATCCGCCGTGTCGGGACGATCGAACGGTGAGGGCCCCCGCTCCAGCCTATGTCGCCAATGACGGCGTAATCGACGCGGCCCGCGCTGCGCTTGGTGCCAAGTTGCTCGCGCCGGTCGAGGCGGTGGGTGAGGTTGCGCTGCATGTCGATCGTGCCTCGCTGGTCGAGACGATGGTCGCACTGCGCGACACGCCGGGCCTCGAATATCAGCAGCTGATGGAAATCGCGGGCGTCGATTATCCCGATCGCGGTGTCGATCGGTTCGAGGTCGTCTATTGCCTGCTATCGCTGACGCGCAACCACCGCATCCGCGTGCATGTGCAGACCGATGACGAGAAGCCGGTGCCGTCCGTGACGGGCATCTGGCCGGTCGCGGGCTGGCTCGAGCGCGAAGTGTACGACATGTATGGCGTGCTGTTCTCGGGCAATGCCGATCTCCGTCGCATCCTGACCGATTACGGCTTTCGTGGTCATCCGCAGCGCAAGGACTTTCCGCTCAGCGGCTATGTCGAACTGCGCTATTCGGAAGAAGCCAAGCGCGTTGTATACGAGCCTGTCGCGCTGGCGCAGGATTTCCGCACCTTCGATTTCATGAGTCCCTGGGAAGGTGCCGAATACGTCCTGCCCGGCGATGAAAAGGCCAAGCTGCCTGAGGAAAAGGGCGCGCCGACGCCGCTCAAGGCCGACGAGGTCGTCAAGGCGGATGCGGCTGCCTCGCCCAAACAGGCATCGAGCCAGCCCAAGACGACCGACAGCACCGCGCAGTCCGGTGCCGGTAAGGCGGGGCCCGATGCGGGCGATAAGCCGGCCAATCCCGATCTCGTCCCTTCGAAGGGCAGCGGCACTGGCGGAGGACAGAACCAGTGAGCACTCTTCTTCCGTTCGTTTCGAGCGAAGTCGAGAAACCGACACGCGCGCCCGGATCCTGTTTCTCGACTTCGCTCGAGACGAACGGGGCGGGGGTGGCCGTACACTCAGAGGTGGTCGCATGACCGAATATCTCGACCAGATCGAACATCGCCTTGACGGGGAAGATCCCGAAGTCGGCGATGTCGAGATTCAGAATTACACGATCAACTTTGGCCCGCAGCATCCCGCCGCGCACGGTGTTTTGCGTTTGGTGATGGAGCTGGACGGTGAAATCGTCGAGCGAGTCGACCCGCATGTCGGCTTGCTGCACCGCGGCACCGAGAAGCTGATCGAGTACAAGACCTACACGCAGGCGCTGCCGTATTTCGACCGGCTCGATTATTGCTCGCCGCTGTGCATGGAGCATAGCTATGTGCTCGCGGTCGAGAAATTGCTCGATCTCGAAGTGCCACTGCGCGCGCAATATCTCCGCGTGCTGTTCGCCGAGCTGACGCGCATTTCCAACCACATGCTGAACCTTGGTTCGCATGTCATGGACGTCGGCGCGATGACGCCGAACCTGTGGCTGTTCGAAATCCGCGAAGATTGCATGAACTTCTTCGAACGCGTCTCGGGCGCGCGGATGCACAGCGCCTATTTCCGGCCGGGCGGCGTCCATCAGGATGCGCCGCTCAAGCTGCTGACCGACATCGCCGACTGGCTCGACACGCGCTTGCCGCGTTTGTTCGAGGATGCGATCTCGCTCGTTGCCGACAACCGCATCTTCAAGCAGCGCAACGTCGATATCGCGACGGTCAGCCGTGACGATGCGATCAAATGGGGCTTTTCGGGCCCGATGATCCGCGGTTCGGGCATCGCCTGGGATTTGCGCAAGGCGCAGCCTTATGACGTTTACGCCAAGATGGACTTTGAGGTGCCGGTCGGCACGCGCGGCGATTGCTATGACCGGTTCATGGTGCGCGTCGAGGAAGTCCGTCAGTCCGCGAAGATCATGAAGCAGTGCCTGCGTGATATGCCCGAAGGTCCGATCGCGTCGCTCGACCGCAAGGTGGTGCCGCCCAAGCGCGCGGAAATGAAGCGCTCGATGGAAGCGCTGATCCATCACTTCAAGCTCTACACCGAAGGCTATCACGTGCCTGCGGGCGACGTGTATGTCGCAACCGAAAGCCCCAAGGGCGAGTTCGGCGTGTATCTGGTCGCCGACGGCACCAACAAGCCGTATCGCTGCAAGATCCGCCCGACGGCGTTCTCGCATTTGCAGGCGATGGACTTCATGGCGAAGGGCCACATGCTGGCGGACACCACCGCGATTCTGGGCGCGATGGATATCGTGTTCGGGGAGTGCGACCGGTGAGCAGCGCCCGTCTCGCCACCGCGCATCGCATGATCGCGCGCTACAATGCGCAGGATGCCGATGGCTATGTCGCGGAGATGACCGGCGATGCGTGCGAGGCGACCTATCGCGGGGCGGTCATCCGCGACGGGCAGGAGGGCGTTCGCGCGGGCTTGAAGGCGATGTTCGCGCAATATCCCGAGAACCGGGCCGAGGTGCTGTCTTCCTACGTGCTCGGTGAGACGGTCGTCTTGCACGAAAACGTGTCGCGCGGCCCCGGTGCCGAACAGTTTGAAGTCATGTCCATTTATTCGTTTGAGGGCGACAAGGTCGCCCGCGTGGAGTTCATCCGCTAATGGCCGACGCGCCCAAAATTCCTGACGAAGCCGAAACCCGCGCGCGCTGGGGCGCGTTTGCGTGGACCGAGGAAAACCAGAAAAAGGCGAACGAGATCCTCGGTCGCTATCCCAAGGGCCGCGAGCAATCGGCGTCGATCCCGTTCCTTGACTTGGCCCAGCGCCAGGTCGGGGCGGAGACGCAGACGCAAGGCTGGTTGCCGGTCCCGGTGATCGAATTCGTCGCGCGGCAGATCGGCGTGCCGTACATGCGCGTCTATGAGGTCGCGACCTTCTACACGATGTTCAACATGGCACCGGTCGGCCGCTATCACGTTCAGGTGTGCGGCACGACGCCGTGCCTGTTGGGTGGCAGCGACGATGTACTGTCGGCGTGCAAGAATAAGGGCTTGTCCAAGGGGCACACCACCCCGGACGGCCTGTTCACGCTGACCGAGGTGGAGTGTCTGGGCGCGTGCGCCAATGCGCCGATGGTCCAGATCAACGACGATAATTTCGAAGACCTGGATTACGACAAGACGATCGCGCTGCTCGAGGCGCTGGCCGAGGGTAAGCCGGTGACGCCGGGTTCGCAGACCGGGCGCCGCGATAGCTGCCCGGCAGGCGGGCCGACCTCGCTCAAGGACATGGTTGCCGAGAACCACGATTATCGCGGGGAATGGGCATGAACAAAAACACCATCGTACTGATCCTGGCGATCATCGGCGGCATCGTGGTCGCGGGTTGGGTGTTGCGGCTGACGCTGTCGCTGCTCGGGCCGTTGGTCGTGATCGGTCTTGGCGTGGTGATCTATCTCGCGCTCACCGGCAACAAGCGGATCGGGGGGGGCAAGTAACGTGCTCGCTGACAAGGATCGCATTTTCACCAACGTCTACGGCTTCCAGCCGTGGACCCTCGACGCCGCGATCATGCGTGGCGATTGGGACGACACCAAGGGCCTGATGGCGCGCGGGCAGGATGCCCTGATCGACGCGGTCAAGGCGTCCGGCCTGCGTGGCCGTGGCGGCGCGGGTTTCCCGACCGGCACCAAATGGTCGTTCATGCCCAAGGAGCCGAAGGCCGATCGCCCGAACTTCCTGGTGATCAACGCCGACGAATCCGAGCCGGGTTCGTGCAAGGACCGCGAGATCATCCGGCATGATCCGCACAAGCTGATCGAAGGCGCGCTGATCGCGGGCTATGCTATGCGCGCGCGGGCGGCCTATATCTACATTCGCGGTGAATATATCCGCGAAGCCGAAGTGCTGTTTGCGGCGGTCGCCGAGGCGTATGCCAAGGGGCTGATCGGCAAGAATGCGAGCGGATCGGGCTATGATTTCGACGTGTTCGTCCATCGCGGCGCGGGCGCGTATATCTGCGGTGAAGAAACCGCGATGCTCGAAAGCCTGGAGGGCAAGAAGGGCCAGCCGCGGCTGAAGCCGCCTTTCCCGGCCGGGGCGGGCCTTTATGGCTGCCCGACCACGGTGAACAACGTCGAATCGATTGCGGTGGTGCCGACGATCCTGCGGCGTTCGCCCGAGTGGTTCGCCAGCTTCGGTGCGGAGAACAATCGCGGCACCAAGCTGTTCCAGATCAGCGGCCATGTGAACACGCCGTGCGTGGTCGAAGAAGCGATGTCGATCACCTTCCGCGAACTGATCGAAACGCATTGCGGCGGCATTCGCGGCGGGTGGGACAATCTGCTCGCGGTGATCCCGGGCGGTTCCTCGGTGCCGCTGGTGCCAGCCGCCGAGATCATGGATTGCCCGATGGATTTCGACGGCCTGAAGAAGGTCGGCTCGGGTCTGGGCACAGCCGCGGTCATCGTCATGGACAAGTCGACCGACATCGTCCGCGCGATCAGCCGCTTGTCGTACTTCTACAAGCATGAGAGCTGCGGCCAGTGCACGCCGTGCCGCGAGGGCACCGGCTGGATGTGGCGCGTGATGGAGCGGATGCGCACCGGCGACGCCGACATTTCCGAGATCGATACGCTGTATCAGGTGACCAAGCAGGTCGAAGGCCACACGATCTGTGCGCTCGGCGATGCGGCGGCGTGGCCGATCCAGGGCCTGATCAAGCACTTCCGCCCCGAGATGGAGCGGCGCATCACCGAAAAGCGCGGTGGTGGGTCGAGCCCGATGCTGGAGGCGGCGGAGTGACCGACGAACGCGCCGATATCATGCTCGAAATCCTGAAGAGCATTCAGGCTGACGTCGCCGCAGTCAAGCGGGAGCAGACTTCGCAAGGGATTCGCTTGCTGGCGCTTGAGGACCACATCCGGGGCCTGGTCGGTACGATTTACGGCATCCAGTCGGATGTCGCAGACCTTAAGATGCGTGTCGATCGGATCGATCAACGCCTCGGCCTAGCCGATACGGAACACTGATATGCCCATAGTCAAAGTCGATGGTGTCGAGATTGAAGTTCCCGCCGGGGCCACCGTGCTCCAGGCGTGCGAACTCGCCGGCAAGGAAATCCCGCGCTTCTGCTATCATGAGCGGCTGAGCATCGCGGGCAATTGCCGCATGTGCCTGGTCGAGGTGAAGCCCGGACCGCCCAAGCCGCAGGCATCCTGCGCGCTGCCGGCGGCGGACAAGCAGGAAATCTTCACCAACTCGCCAATGGTCAAGAATGCGCGCGAAGGGGTGATGGAGTTCCTCCTGATCAACCATCCGCTCGATTGCCCGATCTGCGATCAGGGTGGCGAATGCGATCTGCAGGACCAGTCGGTCGCTTATGGCCGTGGCACCTCGCGCTATGACGAGAATAAGCGCGCGGTCACCGAGAAATATATGGGGCCGATCGTCAAGACGGTGATGACGCGCTGCATCCAGTGCACGCGCTGCATCCGCTTTGCCGAGGAAGTCGCCGGCGTCGAGGAAATCGGTGCGATCGGGCGTGGCGAGAACATGCAGATCGTGTCGTATCTCGAGCGTGCCGTGACGAGCGAGCTGTCGGGCAATGTCGTCGATCTGTGCCCGGTCGGCGCGCTGACCTCCAAGCCTTATGCATTCGAGGCGCGCCCGTGGGAGCTGAAGAAGACGCTGACGATCGACGTGATGGACGCGGTCGGCACCAACATCCGGCTCGATTCACGCGGTCGGCAGGTGCTGCGCGCGCTGCCGCGCATCAACGAGGACGTGAACGAGGAATGGGCGAGCGACAAGACGCGCCACGCGGTTGATGGCCTCGTCCGCCGTCGCCTCGACAAGCCGTATATCCGTAAAGACGGTCGCCTGACCGAAGCGTCGTGGGATGCGGCGTTCCTGGCGATTTCGCAGGTCGACGCAGGCGCGAGCGTGGCTGCGGTCGCGGGCGATCTGGTCGATTGCGAGACGATGTATGCCACCAAGGCGTTGCTCGGCAGCATGGGCTCCACCCTGCTCGAAGGCCGCCAGACCGGCATGGATTATGACACGTCGAGCTTGGCCGCGGTCAATTTCAACACGACGATCGCGGGCACCGAAAAGGCCGATGTGATCCTGATCGTGGGCAGCAACGTGCGCTGGGAAGCGCCGCTGGTGAACACGCGCATCCGCAAGGCGATCAAGAAGGGCGCCAAGGTCTTCGCGATCGGGCCGGAAACCGAGCTGACCTATAAGGTCGAGTGGCTGGGTGCCGACCTCGGCGTGCTCGGAGCTCTGCCGGAAGCGGTGACCGAGGCGTTCGCCAAGGCGGAGCGTCCGATGGTGATCGTCGGCGGGGCTGGGCTCAAGGTGTTGGGTGCGGCACTCGCGCTGGTGCCGTCGCTGGGTCTGGTCAAGGATGGCTGGAACGGCTTCAACGTGCTGCACATGGCGGCGAGCCGCATGGGCGGCCTGATGCTGGGCTATGCGCAGAAGGGCGGCATTGCCGATCTGGTTGCGGCCAAGCCGAAGCTGGCTTTCTTTCTGGGTGCGGACGAGGTCGATTTCGGCGCGTTTGCGGACACGTTCAAAGTCTATATCGGCCATCATGGCGACAAGGGGGCTGCGGCAGCGGACGTGGTTCTGCCAGCGGCGAGCTATGCCGAAAAGTCCGGCACCTATGTCAATCTCGAAGGCCGGGTGCAGCGCGGCGAGCGCGCGGTGTTCCCGCCGGGCGATGCGCGCGAGGATTGGACGATCCTGCGCGCCCTGTCGGGCGTGCTGGGTAAGACGCTGCCGTTCGACACGATCGAGGAACTGCGCGCAGCAATGGCGGTCGATACGCCTGCGCTGGGGACGCTGGGGCTGGCGACGTTCGATTGGGCACCGCCTGCGCTGGATGCGGCGGCTGCGGGCGAGATTGCCGGTTATCTGATCAAGGATTTCTATCTGACGAACGCGATCTGTCGTGCGTCGCCGACGATGCAGCGCTGCTCGGCTGAACTTGTCCACGGCCAGGAATTCGCGGAGGCGGCGGAATGACCAGTTTCTTCACCTACCGTTTCGGCCTGCCCTTTGGTTGGGCGTGGTTCCTTGCCACGCTGATGGACATCTTGCTGATCGCGCTGCCGGTGATGCTGGCGGTGGCGATGCTGATCTATGCCGATCGCAAGATCTGGGCGTCGATGGCGCTGCGCCGGGGGCCGAACGTGGTTGGCCCGCTCGGGCTGCTGCAGTCCTTTGCCGACGGCCTCAAGGTGTTCCTGCAGGAAACCATCGTTCCGGCCGCCGCCAACAAGGCGCTGTTCCTGATCGCGCCGATCATCACCTTCACGGTCGCATTGATTGTGTGGGCGGTGGTGCCGTTCGATGCGCGCGCCGCACTGGCCGATATCAATGTCGGCTTGCTCTATGTGCTCGCGGCGTCATCGCTTGGCGTTTACGGCATCATTCTCGCCGGTTGGGCGTCCAACTCGAAATATCCGTTCTTCTCGGCGATCCGCGCGGCGGCGCAGATGGTGTCGTATGAAGTCGCAATCGGCTTCGTGCTGATTTCGATCGTGATGTGGGCGGGCAGCTTCAACCTGACCACGATTGTGGAGGCGCAGAAGAGCGTGATGGGGACGCCGGTCAACGGCTTCTTCCTCAACCCCTTGCTGTTCCCGATGGCGGTGGTTTTCTTCATCTCGTCGCTGGCCGAGACGCAGCGCGCACCGTTCGATCTGGCCGAGGCCGAGAGCGAGCTGGTCGCGGGTTATCAGACCGAATATTCGTCGATGGCGTTCGCACTCTACTGGCTTGGCGAATATGCCAACGTCATCCTGATGTGTGCGCTGAATGCCACGTTGTTCTGGGGTGGCTATCTGCCGCCGCTGGATCTTCCGATCCTGTATGCGGTGCCGGGGATCCTCTGGCTGTTTATCAAGATCCTGCTGTTCTTCTTCGTGTTCAGCTGGGTGAAGGCGACCGTCCCGCGTTACCGCTATGACCAGCTGATGCGGCTGGGGTGGAAGATCTTCCTGCCGCTGTCGCTGTTCTGGGTGTTCCTGGTGTCCGGCTTCCTCATGCTGACCCGCGTTGGAGTTCCGTCATGAGCCTTGCTCAGATCATCAAATCCTACACGCTTTGGGAGTTCCTCAAGGCGCACGCGCTGACCTTGCGGTATTTCTTCAAGGCCAAGGCGACGATCAACTATCCGTTCGAGAAGAACCCGCTCAGCCCCCGCTTCCGCGGCGAGCATGTGCTGCGGCGCTATCCGAATGGCGAGGAACGCTGCATCGCGTGCAAGCTGTGCGAGGCGGTGTGCCCGGCACAGGCGATCACGATCGAGGCCGAACCGCGTGACGACGGCAGCCGCCGCACGACGCGCTACGACATCGACATGACCAAGTGCATCTTCTGCGGCCTGTGCCAGGAAGCGTGCCCGGTCGATGCGGTCGTCGAGGGACCGAACTTTGAATATGCGACCGAAACGCGCGAGGAACTGATTTACGATAAGGCGAAATTGCTCGCCAACGGGGATCGCTGGGAAAGCGCCATCGCGGCGAACCTTGCCGCCGATGCGCCGTACCGTTAATCGCCAGCCGACTGTAAGGGGCCCACTGATTCCGTGATACAGGCACTCGCCTTTTATCTCTTCGCGACGATCGTTATCGTGTCGGCCGCGTTGACGATTACCGCCCGCAACCCGGTCCATGCCGTGCTGTGGCTGATCCTCGCTTTCTTCAACGCCGCCGGCCTGATGGTGCTGGTGGGGGCGGAGTTTATCGCGATGCTGCTCGTCATCGTCTACGTGGGCGCAGTCGCCGTGCTGTTCCTATTCGTGGTGATGATGCTCAACATCGATTTTGCGGAGCTGCGCGCGGGGTTCGTGCGCTACGCGGCACTCGGCGCGGTGCTCGCGATCGGGCTGGCGGCGGAGATCATGGTCGCTTTCGGGGCCTGGAGCGCGGGCAAGATCGAGCTCGCCCGCCGCGCCGCGCCGACGCCGGAAACGGTGCCCAATATCGAAGCGCTCGGGATGCTGCTCTACACGCGCTATCTGTTCGTGTTTGAAGGGGCAGGGCTGGTACTGCTGGTCGCCATGATCGGCGCAATCGTGCTGACACACCGCGACCGCACGGGTTCGCGCAAGCAGAACATCGCACGCCAGAATGCGCGGCGTCCGCAGGATGCGACGCGCAACACGCAGCCGACTGTCGGCGGAGGGATAGACCTGTGATTGGGCTCGGCCATTATCTCGTCGTCGGGGCGATCCTGTTCGCGCTCGGCGTGTTCGGCATCATCGCCAATCGCAAGAACCTGATCGTCATGCTGATGGCGATCGAGTTGATCCTGCTGGCGGTGAACCTCAATTTCGTGGCCTTTTCGGGCTATCTGCATGACCTGGTGGGCCAGGTTTTCGCGATGTTCGTGCTGACGGTGGCGGCTGGCGAGGCCGCGATCGGCTTGGCCATTCTCGTTATCTATTTCCGCAGCCGCGGGACGATCTCGGTTGACGATGTCAACCGGATGAAGGGGTGATCGCGACGTGACGTCTATCCTTTTCATCGTTTTCCTGCCGCTGCTGGCGGCGATCGTCGCGGGCTTCTCGAACAAGACGTTCGGGGCGGTCCTGCCGAAGATCGTGACGACGGGCGCGCTGTTTATCTCGGCGTTCCTGAGCTGGACAGTCTTCATCCCATATCTGAGCGGTGGCGAAGCCACGGTGACGCCGGTGCTCGACTGGATCCACTCGGGCGACATGCGCATCGACTGGGCGCTCCGCGTTGATGCGCTGACGGCCGTGATGCTGGTGGTGATCACCAGCGTCTCGGCGCTCGTCCATCTGTATAGCTGGGGCTATATGGATGAAGACCCGGACCAGCCGCGCTTCTTCGCCTATCTGTCGCTGTTCACCTTCGCCATGCTGATGCTGGTGACCGCCGATAATCTGGTCCAGATGTTCTTCGGCTGGGAAGGCGTGGGTCTCGCATCCTACCTGCTGATCGGCTTCTGGTTCCGCAAGCCCAGCGCCAATGCCGCCGCGATCAAGGCGTTCGTCGTCAACCGTGTCGGCGACCTTGGTTTCATGCTCGGCATCTTCGGCACCTATCTGGTGTTCCACACCATTTCGATCCCCGAAATCCTGCGGCTCGCGCCGGGGATGGCGGGGTCGACGATCGGGTTCGTCGGCTATCGCATCGACACGATGACGCTGCTGTGCCTGCTGTTGTTTGTCGGCGCGATGGGCAAGTCGGCGCAGCTCGGCCTGCACACCTGGTTGCCCGACGCGATGGAAGGGCCGACCCCGGTGTCGGCGCTGATCCACGCGGCGACGATGGTCACCGCCGGTGTGTTCATGGTGTGCCGCCTGTCGCCGATGTTCGAAACGTCGCCGTTCGCGCTGCATGTGGTGATGACGATCGGTGCGGCGACCTGCCTGTTCGCGGCGACAGTCGGGCTGGTGCAGACCGACATCAAGCGCGTGATCGCTTATTCGACCTGTTCGCAGCTCGGCTACATGTTCTTCGCGGCCGGGTGTGGCGCTTATGGCGCGGCGATGTTCCACCTGTTCACGCACGCTTTCTTCAAGGCGCTGCTGTTCCTGGGTGCGGGGTCGGTGATCCATGCAATGCATCACGAGCAGGACATGCGCTATTATGGCGGCCTGCGGAAACACATCCCGTGGACCTTCTGGGGGATGATGATGGGGACGCTGGCGATTACCGGCGTTGGCATTCCGGCGGTGTTCGGGAACCCGATCGCCTTTGGCTTTGCGGGCTTCCACTCGAAGGACGCGATCATCGAAGGCGCCTGGGCCGCAGGCCAGCATGGCGCGTCGATCGTCGGCATCATCGTTGCGTTGCTGACCAGCTTCTATTCGTGGCGCCTGATGTTCCTCACCTTCTGGGGCAAGCCGCGCTGGGAGCAGTCCGAGCATATCCAGCACGCGTTGCACGATGCGCATGGCCACCGCCATAACGATCATGGCCACGACGACCATGCGCACGCCCATGCTGATCACGGCCATGGCCATGCGGCGCATAGCGAAGGGACGGGCGGCTATCATCCGCATGAGAGCCCGGTCCCGATGCTAATCCCGCTGATCCTGCTGTCGATCGGTGCGGTGTTGGCAGGCTTCGTGTTCCACGGCTATTTCATCGAGCCGAGCGCAGGCGAGGCTTATTGGCATGGCGCGATCGCGTTCAACGAGCATCTGATGCATGCGATGCACGAGGTGCCGCTTGGTGTGAAGCTGTCGGCCTCGGTGGCGATGCTGCTCGGCCTGCTGGGCGCATACATCTTCTACATCCGCTCGCCGGAAGCACCGGCCAGGCTGGCCGCGACCTACCGTCCGATTTACCTGTTCCTGTTGAACAAATGGTATTTCGACGAACTCTACAACCTGCTGTTCGTGAGGCCTGCCTTCGCGCTCGGCCGCTTCTTCTGGCACCGTGGTGACGAGAAGACGATCAACCGCCTGGGGCCGGATGGTGCCGCGTGGGTGGTCGAGCGGAGTGCGCGCGTCGCGGGCAGGGTCCAATCGGGATATGTATACACTTATGCGTTCGTCATGCTGCTGGGGTTAACCGGGGCCGTGACCTGGGCGATCAACATTTGGGCGACGAGCAAGTGAGCGGCCTTCCCATGCTATCGATCATGCTCGCCATCCCGGCGATCGCAGCCATTGCCTGTCTCTTTGCCAGTGCGCAGGGCGCGCGCTGGATCGCGTTGATCGCGACGCTGGTCGATCTCGTGCTCGGGATCTGGCTGTGGGCCCATTTCGACATTGGCGGGCCGCAGTGGCAGTTCGTCGAGAATGCCGGCAGCCTGGGCGTGTTCAGCTGGAAGCTCGGTATCGACGGCTTCGCGCTGATGCTGGTGATGCTCAGCGTGTTCTTGATGCCGATCTGCATCGGCGCGAGCTGGGTAGCGGTCACCGAGCGCGTGCAGGAATATATGGCGGCGTTCCTCATCACCGAAATGCTGATGATCGGCACGTTCACGGCGCAGGACATGTTCCTGTTCTACATCTTCTTCGAGGCTGGTCTGATCCCGATGTACCTGATCATCGGCATCTGGGGCGGCGCGAACCGCATCTACGCTTCGTACAAATTCTTCCTCTACACGCTGCTGGGCTCGCTGCTGATGCTCGTCGCGATGCTGTGGATGGTCAGCTATTCCGGCACCAGCGACATTCCGACGCTGCTGGGCACCGATTTCCCGGTGCGCGTGCAGCCGTGGCTGTGGCTTGCTTTCTTCGCCTCGTTCGCGGTGAAGATGCCGATGTGGCCATTCCACACCTGGTTGCCCGATGCGCACGTGCAGGCACCGACGGCAGGTTCTGTGATCCTGGCCGGCGTCTTGCTGAAGCTGGGCGGATACGGCTTCCTGCGCTTCTCGCTGCCGATGTTCCCGGAAGCCTCGGCGCAGTTCGGCTGGCTGATCCTGTCGCTGTCGGCGATTGCGGTGATCTACACCTCGCTGGTCGCGCTGGTGCAGTCCGACATGAAGAAGCTGATCGCCTATTCCTCGGTCGCGCATATGGCGATCGTGACGATCGGTTTGTTCGCCTTCAACCGGCAGGGCATCGAAGGCGCGATGGTCGTCATGCTCAGCCACGGCCTGGTATCGGCGGCGCTGTTTCTGTGCGTCGGCGTAATTTACGATCGGCTGCACACCCGCGAAATCAACCGTTATGGTGGCCTTGCGATCAACATGCCGCGCTACGCCTTGCTGTTCATGCTGTTTACCATGGCATCGGTCGGCTTGCCGGGCACTAGCGGGTTCGTCGGCGAGTTCCTGTCGCTGGCCGGGACCTATCGCGTGTCGACGCTGGCGACCTTGCTGTGCACCACCGGGATCATCCTGGGGGCTGCCTATATGCTGTATCTGTATCGCCGCGTGGTGTTTGGGGAGATCGTCCATGACGATGTCCGCGCCATGCCGGATTTGAGCCTGCGGGAGATTGCGTTGCTGGCCCCGATTGCCGCCGTTGTGTTGTGGATGGGGGTTTACCCTGAGAGCTTCCTTGCGCCCATGCGCGGCGATGTGGCGACCTTGCAGGCGCGGATCGCGCGGGCAGCGCCGGCTGGCGATTCGCTGCCGACCGCTGGCAAGGCGCTGGCGACACCCGCCGAACATGCGGAGGCACGGCCATGAACGCTTCGCTATTGATGACCTTGCCGGAACTGGTGCTGGCGGTTGGCGCGATCGCGTTGATGCTGGTGTCGGCCTGGGGTGGACAAGCCTCCACCCGGTTGGTGTCCTGGGCATCGGTTGCGGTGCTGATCGGCGCAGGCATTGCGCTGATGGGTCCGGCCTCGTCGGGCGGTTCGGCTTTTGGTGGGCTGTACCGTGCCGATGCCTTTGCCGCCTTTGCCAAAGTGCTGATCTATGGCGCGTCGGCCGTAGCAATTATCCTGGCCCCGCGCTTCTTCGCGATTGGTCGCGGCGACGATCTGCGTCCTGAATATCCGGTGCTGATCCTGCTGTCGGCTGCGGGCATGGGCATGATGGTGTCGGCGGGGGATCTGTTGACGCTGTATGTCGGCCTCGAACTGCAGAGCCTTGCGGCCTATGTGCTGGCAAGCTTCATGCGGCGCGATGTGCGCTCGGCCGAAGCGGGTTTGAAGTATTTCGTGCTGGGCGCGCTGGCGAGCGGCATCCTGCTCTACGGCATCAGCCTGGTCTATGGCTTCAGCGGGACCACGTTGTTCTCGTCGATTGCCACCGCTTATGGCGCCGGCCAGTCGCTTGGATTGACCTTCGGGCTCGTGTTCGTGTTTGCCGGGCTGGCGTTCAAGATGAGCGCGGTGCCGTTCCACATGTGGACCCCCGATGTGTACGAAGGCGCGCCGACGCCAGTGACGGCGTTCTTCGCCTCGGCCCCCAAGGTGGCGGCGATCGGGCTGGCGGTGCGCGTTGCGGTCGAGGCAATGGGCCCTGCGACCGACCAATGGCGGCAAATCGTGATCTTCGCGGCGCTTGCCTCGATCATCTTCGGTGCGGTTGCGGCGATCGGGCAGACCAACGTCAAGCGCCTGCTCGCCTATTCGTCGATCAACAATGTCGGCTTCGTGCTGATCGGTCTTGCCGCCGGTACGCAGGACGGCGTGGCGGCAGTGCTGTTCTACCTTACGGTCTATGTCGTGATGACGCTGGGCAGCTTCATCGTGGTGCTGCAGATGAAGGATAGCGAGGGGCAACCTGTCGAGACGATCGCGAGCCTCGCCGGCCTGTCGCGCTCGCGTCCGGCGCTGGCCTTGGCGATGGCGACCTTCATGTTCTCGCTGGCGGGGATTCCGCCACTGCTGGGCTTCAACGCGAAGCTGGCGGTGTTCAACGCCGCAGTGCACGGTGGTTTGTATCCGCTGGCGGTCGCAGGTTTTGTCGCGTCGGTGATCGGTGCCTATTATTACCTGCGCGTGGTCAAGGTGATGTACTTTGACGCACCGGGCGAGGCCTATAGCGGCCGCGCCACGCCGGTGGAGAGCCTGCTGGTTACGCTAGCGGCGTTGTTTGTCTCGCCGGTCGGGTGGCTGACCTTGGGTACGCTCGGCGTGTGGACCACCACCGCCGCCAAGGCGCTGTTCTGACGGTTACGATCCGCACCGTCGCCGAGACGGGGTCGACCAACGCCGACATGCTGCAGCTTGCCCGTTCCGGGGTAGGCGAGGGGCTGTGGTTGCGTGCCGAGCGACAGCTTGGCGGGCGCGGGCGGCAAGGGCGGGCGTGGGTGTCGCCGGTTGGCAATTTCTACGGTTCGACGCTGGTGCGGGTGCGCGCGAGCGATCCGCCGCCCGCAACGCTGGCGCTGGTGGCGGCGGTCGCGTTGGACGAGGTCGTGCGGGCCTATCTTGGCCTTTCGGGGGCGGATGAGGCGCTGCTGATCAAATGGCCCAATGATTTGCTGATTGCGGGTGCGAAGCTCTCGGGCATTTTGCTCGAACGGGCCGATGACGCGGTAGTGGTGGGGATCGGCGTCAATCTTGCCCATTACCCGGATGATACCGATCGCGCCGCCACCAGCCTCGCGGCGCGGGGCGCGGGCGTTGACCCGGCCGACTTCGCCCAAACCCTGGCCGAGTCGTATGCTCGCTGGCTCGGCCTGTGGCGAGGGCAGGGGCTTGCGCCCGTCCGGGCGCGCTGGATCGAACGGGCGCACCGCCCAGGTACCGCGCTGACCGCGCGTCTCGCCGATGGCACGGCGGTGGACGGCTTGTTCGACGGGCTGGGCGAGGACGGTGCCCTTATCCTGCGCTTGGCGGATGGCGCGGCCCGTGTCATTCACGCTGGCGACGTTTTTCTGCTGTGAGAGGCTCTACGCCCATGTTGCTCGCGATCGATGCCGGTAACACCAATGTCGTCTTCGCGCTGGTCCAGGGCCGCACGATCAAGGCGCGCTGGCGTATCGCGACCGACCCGCGCCGCACCGCCGACGAATATGCGGTGTGGCTGAGCCAGTTGCTGACGCTGGAAGGTTATGATCGGAGCGAGGTGACCGGTGTCATCATCGCTACCGTAGTCCCGCGCGCGCTGCACAATTTGCAAACGCTGGCGCGCAAATATTTCGGCGGCGAGCCACTGATTGCCGGCGAGCCGCCGGTCGAATGGGGCATGGCGCTCGATGTCGACGAGCCGCGCAGCGTCGGGGCCGACCGCGCCGTCACCATGATCGCGGCGCACGCGTTGCACAGCGGCGATTTGATCGTGATCGATTTCGGCACCGCGACGACGCTCGACCTAGTCGACTATAGCGGTGCCTATAAAGGCGGCATCATCGCGCCGGGCATCAACCTGTCGCTCGATGCGCTGGTTACCGCTGCAGCCAAGCTTCCGCGCATCGCGATCGAAGCGCCTGCGTCGACAAGCGTGATCGGTCGGGACACCGTCAGCCAGATGCAGATCGGCATCTTCTGGGGCTATGTCGCCATGATCGAGGGGCTGGTTGCGCGGATGAAGGCGGAGGTTGGGCGTCCCGTGCGCGTCATCGCGACGGGAGGCCTCGCGATCCTGTTCGAGCAGCATACCACTATGTTCGACATGGTCGAACCCGACCTTACAATTCAGGGGCTGGCGATTTTGTGGGATCGCGCCCATATAGCGTCCTAGAGTCAGCGTGCGTGCGCCTCCGCCAGAACCCTGTGGTTGTGCGGTGCCCCGCTTCCCCGATCTCTACGAAATTCCGCGCCTGACCGCGCACATCCCCCGGTTCGCGTTCGCGCGACCATCTTTGAAAGAACAGACACCTCCGTGACAACACCCAAGAAAGAACTCCTGTTCCTGGCCCTGGGCGGGTCGGGCGAAATCGGCATGAACGTCAATCTCTATGGCTGCAACGGCAAGTGGTTGATGGTCGATTGCGGCATCACCTTTGCCGATCCGCAATATCCCGGCATCGACGTGATCCTGCCCGACCTGCAATTCATCGAGGAGCGTCTCGACGATCTGGTCGGCATCGTGCTGACGCACGGCCATGAAGACCATATCGGCGCGTTGCCGTATCTGGCCGAAGATCTGGGCGTGCCGCTTTATGCAACGGCGTTCACCGCCGGGCTGATCCGCGGCAAGCTCGAGGAAGAAGGTAATGCCAACCGGGTCAAGCTGAAGGTCATCAAGCCCGATACCAAGGTCGACCTTGGACCGTTTGGCGTGACCTTCGTGCCGTTGTCTCACTCGATTCCCGAGGCGAGCGCGCTGCTGATCGATACCCCATATGGCCGGGTGTTCCACACCGGCGACTGGAAGCTCGATGCGGCTCCGGTGATCGGCCATCCCACCTCGCCGGAGGCGCTCGAGGCGATCGGTAACGAAGGCATCCTCGCGCTGGTTTGCGATTCGACCAATGTGTTCAACGCCGAGGCTTCGGGGTCTGAGAGCGACGTGCTGTCAGGCCTGATGGGCGTGATCAGCCAGGCCAAGGGCCGGGTGATGGTCACTTCGTTCGCGTCGAATGCGGCGCGGTTGCACACGCTTGGCGTGGTCGCACGGGAGACGGGACGCCAGCTCAGCGTACAGGGGCGCTCGCTCGATCGCATCCTGAAGGTTGCGCGCGCTACGGGGTATCTCAAGGATTTCCCCGACACGATCGATGCCGAGGCGGCGATGCGGTTGCCGCGTGACAAGGTGCTGGTGGTGGCGACGGGCGGGCAGGGCGAAGACCGCGCCGCCTTGGCGCGCGTTGCCAATGGGCAGCATCCGATTTCGCTCGATAGCGGCGATACGGTCGTATTTTCGTCCAAGCAGATCCCCGGCAATGAAGTCGCGATCGGGCGTATCCAGAATCAGCTCGCGGCCAAGGGCGTGATCATGATCACCGATCGACAGGCGCACGTGCACGTGTCGGGCCACCCGGGCCGGCCCGAGCTGCTGCAAATGTACCGCTGGATGAAGCCGGAATTGCTGATGCCGGTACACGGCGAAATGCGGCACCTGATGGAGCAGGCGCGCTTCGGCTTGTCCGAGGGCGTGCCGCGCGCGTTGGTGCAGACCAATGGCGACATCGTGCGGCTCGCCCCCGGCGCGCCGACTAAGATCGGCAATGCACCGGTCGGGCGCTTGGTGCTGGACGGCGATGTGATCTTGCCGGGTGACGGCCAGACGATCAACGAACGCCGCAAACTGGCGATCAACGGGCAGATCTCGGTCGCGGTGGCGATCGGCTCGCGCGGGCTGATCGGCACGCCGCAAGTGCGCATCCAGGGCATTCCGGTCGAGGAAGACCGCGATCCGTTCCTGGAGGAGACGGTCGATGCCGTCATCGCCGCCGCCAAGCAGAACGGGCGCGACCGCGAGAAACTGCGCGAGAACATCCGGCTGGCCGCGCGCAAGGTCGCGACGCGCTGGACCGGCAAGAAGCCCAATGTCGACGTGCTGCTGATCGAGGCCTAACCGACATGCGGTGGACCTCGGCGCTGGCGATTTATTTCCTGTTCTGGGCGTTCTCGGTGTTCTTCGTCTTGCCCTTCGGGGTCAAGACCAGCGACGAGGCCGGGGTCGAACGCGTCCCCGGCCAGGCCGAGAGCGCCCCGCACGAGTTCCATCCGCGCAAGGTCGCGATCCGCGTAACCATCGTCGCGACGATCCTGTGGTCGCTCTATATGCTGAACTACCATTTCGGCTGGTTGACGCCGCAAATGATCGACGTGTTCGGCGCGTGGAACGGGGTGGAGTAAGCCCCCTCCCGAGCGGGAGGGGGTAATGCGGACGAGGGTTTACCCCTCGTCGTCGGCAGGCTTGCTCTGCAGCTGGACGTAATTTTCGATGCCCATGCGCGCGATCATCTCAAACTGGCGTTCGAGCGTGTCGACATGCTCTTCCTCGCTGTCGAGGATGCGGCGGAACAGGTCGCGGCTGACATAGTCACGGACCTTCTCGCAATGCTCGATCGCGTCGCGCAGAAGCGGAAGCGCGTCCATCTCGAGCGCGAGATCGGCCTTGAGGACTTCCTCAACGGTCTCGCCGATGCGCAGGCGACCGAGCATCTGGAAATTGGGCAGGCCATCGAGGAAAAGGATGCGCTCCGACAGCCAGTCGGCATGCTTCATCTCGTCGATCGATTCATGGCGCTCGAATGCCGCGAGCTTGCGTACGCCCCAATGATCGAACAGCCGATAATGCAGCCAATATTGGTTGATCGCGGTCAGTTCGTTTTTGAGTGCCTCGTTAAGATACTCGATGACCTTGATATCGCCCTGCATTTATACGTCCTTTTTGCGGTTCGCGGACGATCTTAGGCGACGGCGCGCTCTTCGTCGATAATGGCGCGGGCAACGGGCACGCATTGGCCACATTTCGCCTGACAGCCCATCGCCCGATACGCTTGGCACGCAGTCCGTGACCCGCTGCGTGCGGCAGCGCGGACATCGCGTTCACGGATGGCATTGCAGATGCAGACGACCATGGATTCTCCCTTCGGAACCCATGTTGTATCGCTAATGAGAATGGATCGCAATCGCTGTTGCGATCCATTCTCACAAGAAGTTTCAGCTCTCGACCGGAGCGACGTCGCCCATCAATTTCGGGAAGAAGCCCTCGTGCGCTGCGCGCAGATCGGCGAGCGTGACGACATAGTCATCGTCGGGCAGTTCGAAGATCAGGCGATTGGCGATGGTGCGCCCGATTCGTTCGATCTCGACGCCCGCCGCATCCGCTGCGGTCAGCGTGTCGAGCAGCAGATGGTCGGCGACGGTGGCGACATACAGGCCCTGGTCCTCGCCGAACAGCGCACAAGCGACCCCGCATGGCAGCGGAGCGTGCAGCATCGCACCGATATTGCCCGCCAGTGCCATCTCGGCGACCGTCACGGCAATGCCGCCGTCGGACACGTCGTGCACTGCGGTGAGCGCGCCCGTGGCGATATGCGCACGGACGAACTCGCTGTTGCGGCGCTCGGCTTCGAGGTCGACCGTGGGTGGCGCACCTTCCTCGCGACCATGGACTTCGCGCAGCCATAGCGACTGCCCGAGATGGCCCGAGCGTTCGCCGATCAGCACGATGACGTCGCCGGTGCCCTTGAATGCGATGGTCGCGGATTTCGACCAGTCGGCCAGCAGCCCGATCGCGCCGATCGCGGGGGTCGGCAGGATCGCCGAGCCGCCGCCGGTCGCCTTGCTCTCATTGTACAGCGAGACGTTGCCCGACACGATCGGAAAGTCGAGCGCACGGCAGGCGTCGCCCATGCCATCGAGACAACCGACGAACTGCGCCATGATTTCGGGGCGCTGCGGGTTGGCGAAGTTGAGGCAATTGGTGACGGCAAGCGGCGTCGCGCCGACCGCCGACAGATTGCGATAGCATTCGGCGATCGCCTGCTTGCCGCCTTCATAAGGATCGGCATAGCAATAGCGCGGCGTGCAATCGGTGCTCATCGCCAGCCCCTTTTGCGTGCCGTGGACGCGCACGACGGCGGCGTCGCCGCCCGGGCGCTGGACCGTGTCCGCGCCAACTTGCGTATCATATTGCTCGTAAATCCACCGGCGCGACGCGATGTCGGGCGAGCCCATCAGCGTCAGCAGATCCGCAGCGACGTCGGTCGAGTCGGGGATCTCGCCCAGCGGCCTGACCTTGGCCCAGGCCTGATACTCTTCCTTCGAAGCCGCGGGGCGATCGTAGAGCGGTGCCTCGTCGGCGAGCGGGGCGAGCGGGATGTCGGCAACCGTCTCGCCATTGAAGGTCAGCACCATGTGGCCGGTATCGGTGACGTGGCCGATGACCGCGAAATCCAGCTCCCATTTGCGGAAGATGGCTTCGGCGAAATCCTCACGGCCGGGCTTCAGCACCATGAGCATCCGCTCCTGGCTCTCGCTCAGCATCATCTCATAGGGCGTCATGCCGGTTTCGCGCTGCGGCACCGCATTCATGTTGAGTTCGATGCCGACGCCGCCCTTGGACGCCATTTCGACCGAGGAAGAAGTGAGACCGGCGGCACCCATGTCCTGGATCGCGACGATCGCGTCCGAGGCCATCAGTTCAAGACAGGCTTCGATCAACAGCTTCTCGGTAAAGGGATCACCGACCTGCACGGTCGGACGCTTGTCGCCGGTCTCCTCGGAGAAATCGGCCGACGCCATCGTTGCACCGTGGATGCCGTCGCGACCGGTCTTGGAGCCGACATAGACGATCGAATTTCCGATGCCCGACGCCGCCGAATAGAAGATCTTGTCGGTCTCCGCGACGCCGACCGTCATCGCGTTGACGAGGATGTTGCCGTCATAGGAGGAGTGAAAGTTCACTTCGCCGCCAACCGTCGGCACGCCAACGCAATTGCCGTAGCCGCCAATGCCATGCACAACGCCCGAAATGAGGTGGCGCATCTTGGGATGATCGGGCCGACCGAAGCGCAGCGCGTTGAGGTTGGCGACGGGCCGCGCGCCCATCGTAAAGACGTCGCGCAAAATGCCACCAACGCCGGTCGCTGCGCCCTGATAAGGCTCGATATAGGACGGGTGGTTGTGGCTCTCCATCTTGAAGATCGCCGCCTGGCCATCGCCAATGTCGACCACGCCGGCATTCTCGCCGGGGCCGCAAATCACTTGCGGGCCGGTGGTCGGCAGCTTTTTCAAATGGATGCGGCTGGATTTATACGAGCAATGCTCGGACCACATGACCGAGAAAATGCCAAGCTCGGTCAGATTGGGCTCGCGGCCCATCGCGTGCAGGACACGCTCATATTCTTCAGGGGACAGCCCGTGCTGGGCGACGATCTCTGGGGTGATGTCGGTCATGGCGCGGCTTTAGCGAGCGTGGGCGGCGGCGTCACCCCATCCAGCATCAAACCGACATTTTTGCGCCGCTGCACCGGTTGCGCAGTGGCGGGGGCGGCCTCGATTCGCCGCCCCCGCGCTCGTGCAGGCCCGTTTTTAGCTCTCGTTACGCGCCAGCCATTCTTCGAGCCACTTGATCGTATAGTTTCCGTCCTGGAAGTCGGGATCCTCGATCAAGGCCTGGTGTAGCGGGATGGTCGTCGTCGGGCCTTCGATCACGAACTCCTCGAGCGCGCGGCGCAGGCGGCGGATCGCGCCGGCGCGGGTGGTGCCGTAGACGATCAGTTTGGCGATCATCGAATCGTAATAAGGCGGCACGCGGTAACCGGCATACAGCCCGCTATCGACGCGGACGTTCATGCCGCCGGGCGCGTGATACGCCTTCACCAGGCCGGGCGACGGCGCGAAGGTGCGCGGATCCTCGGCATTGATGCGGCATTCGATGGCATGGCCACGGAATTGCACGTCTTCCTGGCGCAGCGTCAGGCCATGGCCTTCGGCAATGCGGATCTGCTCGCGCACCAGATCGAGCCCGGTGATCGCCTCGGTCACGGGATGTTCGACCTGTAGGCGCGTGTTCATTTCGATGAAATAGAACTCGCCATTTTCCCACAGGAACTCGATCGTGCCAGCACCGCGATAGCCCATATCGGCCATCGCCTTGGCGCAAATGCCGCCCATGCGCGCGCGGTCTTCTTCGCCCAGCACGGGCGATGGGGCTTCTTCGAGCACCTTCTGGTGGCGGCGCTGGAGCGAGCAGTCGCGCTCACCCAGATGGATGGCGTTGCCATTGCCGTCGCCGAACACCTGGAATTCGATGTGGCGCGGGTTGCCGAGATATTTTTCGAGATAGACGGTCGCATCGCCGAACGCGGCCTTCGCCTCGCTGCCGGCCTGCTGCATCAGCGTTTCGAGCTGATCCTCGGAGGTGCAGACCTTCATGCCGCGCCCGCCGCCGCCCGAGGCGGCCTTGATGATGACGGGATAGCCCGCTGCCGCCGCGATTTCCTTGGCCTCGGCCAAATCGCTGATCGGGCCGGCCGAGCCCGGCACCAGCGGCAGGCCGAGCGCGCCTGCGGTGCGCTTGGCTTCGATCTTGTCGCCCATGGTACGGATATGTTCGGGCTTGGGGCCGACGAAGATGATGTCGTGCGCCTCGACGATCTCAGCGAACTTGGCGTTTTCGCTGAGGAAACCGTAACCCGGATGGATCGCGTCCGCGCCCGAGATTTCGGCGGCGGAAATGATGTTGGGGATGTTGAGATAGCTCTCGACCGCCGAAGGCGGCCCGATGCAGATTGCCTGATCGGCCAGGCGCACATGCATCGCATCGCTGTCTGCGGTCGAATGCACCGCGACCGTCTGGATGCCCATTTCATGGCACGCACGGTGGATGCGCAGCGCGATCTCACCGCGATTCGCGATCAGCAGTTTCTTGATTTCAGGCATTCGTAACTGTCCAATCCGCAAACCCAGGACGCCGTTCGCCCTGAGCCTGTCGAAGGGCTACCCTGCTCTGGCGAACGGGCGCAAAAGGAGGGCAGGGCTTCGACAGGCTCAGCCCGAACGGTTCTCTGGTCATTCCACCACGACGAGCGGCTGGTCGAATTCGACCGGCTGGCCGCTTTCGACGAGCACGGCCTTCACCGTGCCGGCGCTGGGGGCGAGAATCGGGTTCATAACCTTCATCGCCTCGACGATGAGCAAGGTATCGCCCGCTGCAACCGTGTCGCCAACGCTGACGAACGGCTTCGCTTCCGGGTTGGGCGACAGATAGGCGGTGCCAACCATCGGCGATTTGACCGCGTTGAACGCGGCCTGCGGTGCGGCGACGATCTCGGCGGGTGCCGTGATGGCCGCAGTGGGTGCGCTTGCTGCGGGCGCGGGGGCATATTGCACCGCGGCGGCAACGGCGGCAGCCTTGCGCGCGATGCGGATCTTGCGACCGCCATCCTCGACTTCGATTTCGGTCAGCTGCGTGTCATCCAGCAGCTGGGCGAGCTGACGCACCAGATCGACATCGATCCGCATTGCATCGGTGTGTGTTTCTTCGGCCATACGACCCCATTATCTCCCTTATTGCGGCGCGTCCTGTCAGAGTCGCGCCGCCGCTTCAAGCGCCAGCAGATAGGAAAGTGCCCCAAAACCGCAGATCGTGCCCTTTGCCACAGGCGAGATACGGCTGATATGACGAAAAGCCTCACGCGCATGCGGGTTGGACAAGTGGACTTCGATCACCGGCGTGCGGATCGCCTTGATCGCATCGTACAGCGCGATCGAGGTGTGGGTGAAGGCCCCGGCGTTGAGCAGCACGGCCTTGGCGGGCAGCGCCTGGGCTTCGTGCAGCCAGTCGATCAAATGCCCTTCATGGTTTGACTGGCGCAGGTCGATGTCCAAGCCGAGCTCGCGGGCGCGGTCTTCCAACTGGCCGGCAATGTCGTCGAGCGTTTCATGCCCGTAGATTTCGGGCTCGCGCGTGCCGAGCAGGTTCAGGTTCGGGCCGTTGAGGACGAAGATGGTTTCGGGGCTGATTTTGGGCATCTGGGCTCGCTTTCTGATGGCAGCGCGGTTTCCCCGCCCTATATCAGCGCACACCATTCCTCCACCCGTTCGTGTCGAGCGAAGTCGAGACACCCGTCACGACATTGGCGCAGGTGTCTCGACTTCGCTCGACACGAACGGCAAGGGGAGCGTTCAACGGGATTGAGACGTACATGCACACCGATGGAACCCTGACGATCCAGATCAATGGCGAGCATCGCCGTGTGCGCGCTGGGTTGAGCCTGGCCGATCTTGCCGCCGACCTTGGCTTGCTGCCGGAAAAGGTGGCGGTGGAGCGCAATCTGGAAGTGGTGCCGCGCTCGACGCTGGCGCAGGTGCAGGTGGAAGATGGCGATACGCTGGAGATCGTCCATTTCGTCGGCGGCGGTGACCATGCCCCCGCAGCGAAGGCCGACACCTGGACCGTGGCGGGCCGGACGTTCCGTTCGCGCCTGATCGTGGGAACGGGCAAATATAAGGATTTCGCGCAGAATGCCGCGGCGCTGGAAGCCTCGGGCGCCGAGATCGTTACGGTAGCGGTACGACGCGTCAATTTGTCGGATCGCAATGCGCCGATGCTGACCGATTTCATCGACCCCAATAAAGTGACCTATCTGCCGAACACCGCGGGGTGTTTCGATGCCGAATCGGCGATTCGCACGCTGCGCCTGGCGCGCGAGGCGGGCGGCTGGGATCTGGTGAAGCTGGAAGTGCTGGGCGAGGCCAAGACGCTGTACCCCGACATGGTGGAGACGCTGCGCGCGACCGAGGTGCTGGCCAAGGAAGGTTTCCTGCCGATGGTGTACTGCGTCGATGATCCGATTGCGGCGAAGCGGCTGGAAAATGCGGGCGCGGTGGCGATCATGCCGCTGGGCGCGCCGATCGGATCGGGTCTGGGCATCCAGAACCAGGTGACGATCCGGCTGATCGTGGAAGGGGCGAGCGTGCCCGTGCTGGTCGATGCCGGGGTCGGCACTGCGTCCGATGCGGCGGCGGCGATGGAACTGGGTTGCGACGGCGTGTTGATGAACACCGCGATTGCCGAGGCCAAGGACCCGGTGCTGATGGCGGCGGCGATGAAGGCGGGCGTCGAGGCCGGGCGCATGGCGTATCTCGCGGGGCGGATGGGCAAGCGGCGCTATGCCGATCCCTCCAGTCCTTTAGCGGGGCTCATTTGACCCGCGCGCTGTTATTCCGGCGACGATCGGCCTAGCCTTGCGCGCATGATGCACCGCCTTCTTCCCATCGCCATGCTCCTGACGGCGTGCAGCGCGCCGCAAGCCGACACCACCGCTTCGGCGTTCGAGGTTCCAGCACAGGCGGTGACGCTGACGGCGGCGGATGGAAAGCGCGTCTTTGGGCGGCTGTACCGTGCCGAGCATCCCAAAGCGACGATCCTGCTGTTTCACCAAGCGGGATCAAGCAAGGACGAATATCGCACGATCGCGCCGCGGCTGGTGGCCGCAGGCTATAGCGCGCTGGCGATCGATCAGCGCGCCGGTGGGACGCTGTTCGGCCCGAACGAGACCAGCGCACAATATCCGCATCCCGCAACCTATCTGGAGGCGGTTCCCGATCTGCAAGCCGCGATTGACTGGGCGGCGCAGCAGCACGCCCCGGTGATCCTGTGGGGGAGCAGCTATTCGGCTGCGCTCGTCTTTGTGGTGGGGGCGAGCAATCGCCAAAAAATAACCGCGATTTTGTCGTTTTCGCCGGGCGAATATTTCGACAATAAGCAGCTTATAAAGCGCGGGGCGGCGCAGCTATCGGTCCCTGCCTATATTACCGCCGCCGCCAATGATGAGGAAACCGCCGCCGCCAAGAGCATTGCCGATGCGATGCCATCCCGCCTGGTGACGCGCTATATCCCCAAGCAGGGCGTGCACGGCTCTTCGACGTTGATCCGCGCCAAAGACCCAAAGGGCGCGGAAGACAATTGGTTGCCTGTGCTCGCTTTTCTGCGGAAAGTGGCCCCTTAAGGCTTACGCGCTAGCCAAACGCCCGCGCCGCCGCAACTGGCGTCTTCGGCGACATACGCCATTTCGACCAGGCCGCCCGCTTGGATCGCCGCGCTGTAATTCGCCGCCTCCAAGTCGGCGCGGTAGGGGGTTCCACTGCGATAGTCGTCGCGCGTCGGGTCGCGGTCGGGCGGCGCGTTGAACAAGAGCCGCCCGCCGCGTTTCAGCCAGTCGGCGGCGCGGCGCGCCATCAGCGCCTGGTCGGCGTGGGTAAACCAGGTCAGCGAATTCCAGGCGATCACGCCGTCAAACTGCCCGTCGAGCGTGACGGTGCGCATATCGGCCTTGACCCAGCGCTCGCGCGGGAACCGCGTTTGCGCCAAGCTGATCATCGATTGCGCGTGATCGACCCCAACGACCGCGTGGCCGCGCGCGATCAGAAAGCGCCCGATCGGCTCGCCGGCGCCACAACCAAGATCGAGGATCCTGCCACCGCGCGGCAGCGGCTCGATCATGCGTTCGATCCAGTCGCGCGCCTCGAACGCGCCAGGGCGGATGGGTTTAGCCAAGGTGTTTGGGAACCTGTTCGATTTTAAGCTGTTTTACAATCAGAAGCCGCTGATGTCGTCCAACCGACATCGCCCCTTCTTGGCGCAAGACGGAAAGGAAGCTCTCATGGGCGAACTCATCGACAAGATCAAAGGCAACGTCAACGAAGCCATTGGCAAGGCCAAGCAACACAGCGACAATCCTGACACGCAGGCCGAAGGTGCTGCGCAGGAGCTGAAGGGCAAGGCCCAGCAGACCGCAGGCAAGATCAAGGGCGCGCTCGGCGACGATATCTGAGCCAGCCTGACGTGGTGAAAGGAGGCCGCTTCGCTACCGCGAGGCGGCCTTTTTCATGGCGGTCAGCGTGGTGCCCGCGGTGATGGTCTCCACGTCAGTTTTGAGGTGGAGCAGGCGCACGCCGGTCTGGCCCATCGCGCGGGCGAGGGCGGGGGCGAACTCTGCCGTCGTCTCGACCGTTTCCGCCCAGCAGCCATAAGCGCGGCCAAGCGCGGCAAAGTCCGGATTGGCAAGCGCGGTGCCGCTCACGCGACCGGGAAATTCGCGCTCCTGGTGCATTCGGATCGTGCCGTAAGCACCATTGTCGATGACGAGGACGAGCATGTTTGCGCCGTGCGCCACCGCCGTCGCGAGCTCCTGCCCGTTCATCAGGAAGCACCCGTCGCCCGCGAGCGCGACGACGGTGCGATCCGGATGGCGCAAAGCGGCGGCGGTGGCGGCGGGGACGCCGTAGCCCATTGCACCAGCGGTGGGGGCGAGTTGGCTGTTGCGCTCGTACCGCCAGTAGCGGTGCCACCAGCCGGAATAATTGCCCGCGCCGTTGCAGATAATGCTGTCCGCCGGAAGTTGATCGCGCATCGCCGCGACGCACGGACCGAGATCGAGTTTCACGCCCGCGCGCGGGGCGGGGGTGGACCAGGCGAGATAGTCGGCATGGGCTTCTCGTGCATCGGCGCGCGGCTCGGGCGGCTCCTTTGCGCTGACCAGAGCGTCGGCGATCGGCCACATGCCCGCACAGATCGCGATGTCGGCGCGATAGGTGCGGTTCAATTCGTTGGGATCGGGGTGGACGTGAATGAGCGTCTGGCTGGGATGATCGGGCGTGAGGAGCGTATAGCCGTCGGTAGTCGCTTCTCCCAGGCGGGGACCGACCACCAAAAGGACGTCGGCTTGCTTGATCCGCGCGACCAGTTTGGGGTTCGGGCCATAACCGAGGTTGCCGGCCCACACCTTATGGGTATTGTGGATGGCATCCTGCCGCCGGAAAGCTGCGGCGACGGGAATGCCCCATAGCTGGGCAAAGTGGCTGAACGCGGCACCAGTGGCCAAATCCCAACCGGCACCGCCGACAATCGCCATCGGGGCCTTGGCCTGGCCGATAGCATCGAGCGCACGCGCGACCAGATCGGGATTGGGCATCGAATCCACCCGTTCCACCCTCGGGCGATCCACCGCCACCACCTGATCGAGCAGCATATCCTCGGGCAACGCCAGCACGACCGGGCCGGGCCGTCCCGAGATCGCGACGTTCCAGGCCCGCGCGACATATTCGGGAATGCGGCGGGCGTCGTCGATCTTGGCGGCCCATTTGGCGATGGGGCCAAACATCGCGGGAAAGTCGATTTCCTGAAACGCCTCGCGGTCCTTGGTTCCGCGATCGACATCGCCGATGAACAACACCATCGGCTGCGAGTCCTGCATCGCGACATGCACCCCGATGGAGGCATTGGTCGCACCCGGGCCGCGCGTGACGAAGGCGACGCCCGGCCGCCCGGTGAGCGCGCCATCGGCACAGGCCATGAAGGCGACGCCACCTTCCTGTCGGCACACCACCAGATCGATTTCGGGCGTGTCGTGCAGCGCATCGAGCACCGCGAGGAAGCTTTCGCCGGGGACGGTGAAAATGCGGTCGCAGCCTTGCGCGACGAGTTGGTCGACCAGGATACGGCCGCCAGTGCGGGGGGGAGGGGCTAAGTTCATCGTCGGTTTTTAGCGACGAAGCTGCGGCTTGGGTAGGGCGCTCTCGAGCCGAGCGCGCGCGAGGCGCGTGGCCGCGAGTGTCGGGAATTTTGACAGTGTCGCGTGGTGCAGCACCTACGTTAACCACCAAAGCCTTAGAAAATCAGAGCTTTGCGAAATCTGGCACGTAGGGTGCTATACCTAGGACATGCCGAGCGGTAATCGCTTCAGCAGGGCGGGCCAGCGCACCAGCGCACCAGCGCGGCCCGCCCGACCCGGCAATCAGCCCGCTTTCACGACACCTTGCTCTTCAAGCAGCGTCGCAAGCTCACCGCTTTCATACATTTCCATCATGATGTCGGACCCGCCAATGAACTCGCCCTTCACGTAAAGCTGGGGAATCGTCGGCCAATCCGAGAATTGCTTGATGCCCTGCCGCACGCCTTGATCCTGCAGCACGTCGACGCTGTCGAATTCGGCACCGAGATGATTGAGGATCGCGACGGCGCGGCTGGAAAAACCGCACTGTGGGAACAGCGGACTACCCTTCATGAACAGCAGGACGTCACTTTTGCCGACGAGTTCGGCGATACGGATCTGGTCTGGGTCGGTGCTCATCGTTTTACTCCTGTACAGGCACGGCGGTGGTGAGTTGCAGGGCGTGCAACACCCCGCCCATGCGGTCGCCGAGCGCGGCATAGACCGCGCGTTGTTGTTTCAGTCGCGGCAGCCCGCGAAAACTCTCGGCGGTGACGCGCGCCGCCCAATGATCGCCATCACCGGCGAGATCGGTCATTTCGACGCGCGCGTCGGGGATGCCCGCGACGATCAGCGCCTCGATTTCGTCCGCCGCCATCGGCATTATTCGGACCCCATCAACTGACGGCGTGCTTCGACCGTCTTTTCCTCGATCGCGCGCCGGATCGCCGCTTCGTCGATCGCGACATTGGCTGCGGTCAGATCGCTGACGAGCTTGCGGATGACGTCTTCGTCGCCGGCCTCTTCAAAATCGGCCTGGACCACGGCCGTTGCGTAAGCGTCGGATTCCTCTTTCGTCAGGCCCATCAGTGTAGCGGCCCATTGGCCGAGCAAACGGTTGCGTCGCGCCACGATGCGGAAGGCGACTTCTTCATCGCGGGCATATTTGGTCTCGAAGGCGCGCTCGCGATCGTCGAAAGTGGTCATGTGGATGGTCCCTTGGGCCTGACGAATAACGCAAGGGAGATAAGCGTGACGGGGGGCGTGCGCAACGCCCGTGGTGAAAGCAGTACAAATGTATCCTTGCGTATAGTTGTAGCGGTTGGCGGTAGCCCAATTGCCGCAGGGCGGTATAAGCGCAGCCGATCGCCTATGTTCAATCGGGAACCGCAAACCGCCAATGCCGCCTCTTCCCGACCGACCTTCTTCGAACGGCACGCTTCGGCCGCCCGGCACGCATGGTTTCCTCCCGTCGCTGCCCGAGGCGCATCGCACGCTGAAGGTATGGGAAACGGGAGATGTCCGTCGGCCGCGCTGGCGGCAATGGCTTGGTTTCGCCGGTCCTGGCTTCATGGTGTCGGTGGGCTATATGGACCCTGGCAATTGGGGGACCGATCTCGCCGGCGGCAGCCAGTTTGGCTATGCGCTGTTGTGGGTGATCCTGGCCTCCAATCTGATGGCGATCTTCCTGCAGGTCTTGTGCGCGCGGCTCGGCATCGTCACCGGGCGCGACCTCGCCCAAACCTGTCGCGACCATTACCCCCGTCCTGTGGCCGTCGGCCTGTGGCTGTTGTGCGAAATCGCGATCATCGCGTGCGATCTGGCCGAAGTGATCGGGTCGGCCGTTGCGCTGAACCTGTTGCTTGGGTTGCCGCTGGTGTGGGGTGTGCTGGTAACCGGGCTCGACGTCCTATTCCTGCTGCTGCTGATCAATTTGGGTTTCCGCAAGATCGAGGCAGTGGTGATCGTGCTCGTTTCCACGATCGCATTGTGCTTCGCCTATACGATCTATCTCGCGAAGCCCGATTGGGCTGCCGCTGCGCTTGGCGCGATTACGCCATCGATTCCCAATGAAGCGGCATTGGTCGTTGCGCTGGGAATTCTGGGGGCCACTGTCATGCCGCACAACCTGTACCTGCATTCCGCAATCGTGCAGACGCGCGCCTTCGGCAGGGGTGCACGCGATATCAAGGCCGCGCTCGCGTTCAACACAATCGATACGGTGCTGGCGCTCGGTGCGGCGTTCTTCGTTAATGCCGCCATTCTGGTGCTCGCGGCGGCAGTGTTCTGGCGCGGCGGCGTGATGGTCACTGAGTTGCAGGATGCGCACCAGCTGCTGCGTCCGGCGCTGGGCGGGGCGGCAGCGACCGCATTTGCGCTGGCGTTGCTCGCTTCGGGGCAATCGAGCACCATCACCGGGACGCTTGCCGGGCAAATCGTGATGGAAGGGTTTCTGCGCATTCGCATCGCGCCGTGGCTGCGACGTCTGGTGACGCGATCCCTCGCGATCATCCCGGCGCTGATCGTGATTTCGGCGACGGGGGGCAAAGATACTGTCGAATTGCTGGTCGTCAGCCAGGTCGTGCTGTCGATGCAACTGCCCTTCGCGATCTTTCCGCTGATGCTGGCGACGAGCAGCCGCGAGCAGATGGGCGAATATGCCAACCCTGGCTGGGTGAAGGTGCTGGGATACGCGATCTGCACGGTGATTGCGGTGCTGAACGTCTATCTGCTCTGGCAGACGATCGGCCCGGTGTGGGTCGGTGCGATGGCGGCGGGATTTATCGGATTTACAGGATATGTGCGGTTTCTCAGCCCCTCCCCGGCACTGGCCAGGGAAGGGTGAGGCGAGCAACCTAGCCTATTCTGCGACGGTGACCACGAGTTTGCCGATCGCTCCGCGCGCGGCCATCTTGGCGATGGCCTTGCCGCCATCTTCGAACGCGAAGGTCTCCGTCACGCGTGGCGCGATCTGGCCGTCTCTCCACAGCAAGAACAGCCGTTCGATATGCGCGCGGTTCGCCTCCGGGTCGCGCGCCGCGAACGCACCCCAAAATACGCCGCACACGTCGCAGCTTTTGAGCAAGGTGAGGTTGAGCGGCAATTTCGGGATGCCGGCGGGGAAGCCGACGACGAGATAGCGTCCTTCCCAGCCGATGGAGCGCAGCGCGGGCTCGGCATAGTCACCGCCGACCGGATCGTAGATCACGTCATAGCCGCTTTTACCCCCAGCACCCTTGAACTGTTCGGCCAGGGCCTTGGACTGGTCCTTGTCGAAGGGCGCGCGGGCATAGACAATCGTGTCGTCCGCACCGGCTTGGCGGGCGGCCTCGGCCTTTTCCTCGGACGAAACCGCCGCGACGACGCGCGCGCCGAAGGCTTTACCAAGCTCCACTGCGGCGAGGCCCACTCCGCCTGCGGCACCGAGGACCAGCAGGGTTTGCCCCTCGGCAAGGTGTCCGCGGTCGAGCAGGGCGTGGATCGTCGTGCCATAGGTCAGCAACAGCGACGCGCCTTCGGCGAAGCTGCGGCCTTCCGGCAAGCGATACAGGCTGGTGACGGGCAGGGCGATCTTTTCGACCAATCCACCCGACCCCGTTGTTGCGATCACGCGATCGCCGGGCTTCCAGTCGGTCACGCCTGCGCCGACGCTGTCGATCACACCCGCAATTTCGCTGCCCGGCGCGAAGGGGCGCGGCGGCTTGAACTGATATTTGTCCTCGATGATCAGGACGTCGGGATAGTTGATCGAGCAGGCCTTGACCGCGACCACCACCTGGCCGGGCCCCGCCACCGGGTCCGGCAAGGTATCGATGACTAGTGTTTCAGGTCCGCCCGGTGCCTTCGACAACAATGCCCGCATGTGCCCGTTCTCCGATCATCCACGGCCGGTGTTCAGCTACCCCGGCTTCGTATTTCGAAATCTGGGTATCTCTTGCCAGCGTGAGGCCGACTTCGTCCAGCCCCTCCATCAGGCATTGGCGGCGGAAGGCATTTAGTTCGAACGGAAAACGGTCCTGATAGGGAGTGGTGACGGTCATCGTTTCGAGGTCGACGGTAATTGGCTGGTCCTGCGCGACCGCGAGCAGCCGGTCGATCGCATCTTGTGGCAGCACGACCGCGACAATCCCGTTCTTGAAGGCGTTTCCGGAAAAAATGTCGGAGAAACTGGGCGCGATCACGGCGGTGATGCCCATGTCGGCAAGCGCCCAGGCAGCATGTTCGCGGCTAGAGCCACAGCCGAAATTGTCGCCCGCGATCAGGATCTGGGCTCCGGCGTAGCGCGGATCGTCGAAGACATTGCCCGCTTGCGCGCGCACCGTTTCGAACGCGCCCTTGCCAAGGCCCTCTCGCGTGACGGTCTTCAGCCAATGCGCAGGGATAATGACGTCGGTATCGACGTTCTTCTGTCCCCACGGATAGGCCGTGCCGGAAACGCGCGTTACCGCCTGCATCACTGCGCTCCCGCTGGGCGATAGCCGCCGGAGCCCATGCGAAATATTTTCATCACGGAATATTTTCCTCAGGTTTCCGACCCGACCGGCACGACAGGCGGGTCTGCAGCACCAGCAGCCGGTTATTTGCCGGTCGAAATGCCGATCGCGCTGGTCTTGGCGGTGGCGGCATAAGCGGCGAGACCGCTCAACACGGTGCCCATGATAAGCACAACCAGAACACGCTTCATACTCGATCCCCTTCCGCGGGATGTGTTACCAGATCTCGCACGTCACACAATTTACCCGTCACCGCAGCGGCTGCGGCCATCGCCGGCGACACCAGATGCGTCCGCGCGCCTGGGCCCTGCCGTCCTACGAAATTACGGTTCGAAGTGGAAGCGCAGCGCAACCCCGGTGGTACTTTGTCGGGGTTCATGGCGAGACACATCGAACAGCCCGGCTCGCGCCATTCGAACCCGGCGGCGAGGAAAATGCGGTCGAGCCCCTCGGCTTCGGCCTGGCGCTTGACCAGGCCGGATCCTGGCACGATCAGCGCGTGCACGCCATCGGACACGCGGCGTCCGTTGGCGACCGCGGCGGCGGCCCGCAGATCCTCGATCCGGCTGTTGGTGCAACTGCCGATGAAGACATAGTCGACGCCGATATCCTGCATCGCGGTGCCGGGGGTGAGCCCCATATATGCAAGCGACTTGCGCGCGGCATCGCGCTTGGCCGGATCGGCGAAGCTCTCCGGATCGGGCACGGTGCCGGTAATGGCGATAACGTCCTCGGGCGAGGTGCCCCAGGTCAATTGGGGCGCGATGTCGGTCGCGTCGAGCGTCACGACGCGATCATAGATCGCACCGGGGTCACTCGGCAGTGTCTGCCAATAAGCGACCGCCGTATCCCAGGCGGCTCCGCGCGGTGCCATCGGACGGCCCTTGAGATAGGCAAAGGTCGTTGCGTCGGGCGCGATCAAGCCCGATCGGGCACCGCCCTCGATCGACATGTTCGAAACGGTTAGTCGCCCCTCGATCGACATCTCGCGAATGATCGACCCGGTATATTCGAGCACATAGCCCGTGCCGCCTGCCGCGCCGATCTTGCCGATGATGGCAAGCGTTACGTCCTTGGGGCTGATTCCGAAGCCGAGCGTCCCATCGACGCGCACTTCCATCGTCTTCGACTGGCCGAGCAGCAGGGTCTGTGTGGCGAGCACATGCTCGACCTCGCTCGTGCCAATGCCAAAAGCGAGCGCGCCGAGCGCGCCGTGCGCCGAGGTATGGCTATCGCCACAGACCAGGGTCGTTCCAGGTAGCGTGAAGCCCTGCTCGGGGCCGACAACGTGGACGATGCCCTGTTCCGGGGCGAGTGCATCGATATAATCGATGCCGAAATCGCGGGTATTGCGTTCGAGCGCGTCAAGCTGCGCCGCACTTTCCGGATCGGCGATCGGCAACGGGGCACCCGCCGCATCGCGTCGTGCCGTCGTGGGCAAATTGTGATCGGGCACCGCCAGCGTCAGATCGGGGCGTCGCACCGTGCGCCCGTTGGCGCGAAGGCCCGAAAAGGCCTGCGGGCTGGTAACCTCATGGACGAGGTGACGATCGATGTAGATCAGGCAGGTGCCATCGTCGCGGCGTTCCACGACGTGATCGGCCCAGATCTTTTCGTACAATGTGAGGGGACGGCTAGCCATTGGAGGTCTTTAACCGAAAGATGCGCCGTTTCAAGGATTAGGTAACAGAATGTTACGTCACCGTCAGCGCGTGCGCGGACAGTCCCTCCGCGACACCGCTAGCGGATATAATGGGCTGTGGTTTTGGCAGCGATCTCTTCGGGGGTGACTCCGGGAGCCGTTTCGATCAGTTTGAACGGCGATTGATGATCGGGGCGCTGGAACACCGCCAGATCGGTAACGATCATGTCGACGACGTTCTTGCCGGTCAGCGGCAGCGTGCAGGCGGGAATGAACTTCGGGTCCCCGTTCTTGGACGTATGTTCCATCACCACGATGATCTTCTTGACGCCCGCGACGAGATCCATCGCCCCGCCCATGCCCTTGATCATCTTGCCCGGGATCATCCAGTTGGCGATGTCGCCATTTTCAGCGACTTCCATCGCGCCGAGCACGGTCAGATCGATATGGCCGCCGCGGATCATCGCGAAACTGTCGGACGAACTGAAATAGGCCGATTGGGGGAGTTCGCTGATCGTCTGCTTGCCGGCATTGATCAGATCGGCATCTTCTTCGCCGGCGAGCGGGAAGGGGCCGATGCCGAGCATGCCGTTTTCGGACTGGAGCGTCACTTCGACGCCTTCGGGAATATGGTTGGCCACCAGAGTGGGGATGCCGATGCCGAGATTGACGTAGAAGCCGTCCTGCAGCTCGCGTGCGGCGCGCGCGGCCATTTCGTCACGAGTCCAGGCCATTACTTCTCTCCAGATGCGGGGGGCGACCAGCGCTTGTCGGCGGGAAAAACATCGTCGAGCCCGCCCTTGAGCGCGGTCCCGTAAACCGGGTTGGGGAGCACAAACCAGAAGCGGCCCCACATGCCGTGGATGGCGGGCGAGGAGACCGCCGCTCGGCGCTGTTGCGGGGTGCCGGTGAACAGGTCGGAGAAATCGCCGAGTTGATCTCCGCCCATCGCCACCACGCAATAGCGCGCGGCAATCGCCCGACGCCGCGAATCCTTGCCCGAGCCGCTGCCGAGGTCGCCCTTCAGCCACAGCGTTTCGCCGTGTTTGGCAGAGCCCAGACCGGCATGGGCGATGGCGGCCTCGGTGAAGGCGGCGTTGGCGGCACTGCGGTTGGTGTTGAACACCACGGTTACGCCCATGTTGCGCAGTTCGTTGACCGCAGCGACAGCGCCGGGCACGGCTGCGACCCGGTCGACCCCGGCCTGCTCCCATTGCAGCCAGTGCGCCTCGTCATAGGGCGCACCCGGATGCGTCGCATCGTCATATTCGAAGCCGAGATTGAGCAGCAGCGTTTCGTCCACGTCGAACACGACCGCGCGAGGGCGGTCTCCGCACGGCAAGGTGGCCGGCTGGTCGAGCGTCGCATCGGGGGTGAGCACCGCCGAGGTGCGGTCGCTCAGCGCCTTGGGGTCGGCCTTTTCGCTCGCCAGGCGGCGGCGCACGGCATCGACCAGCGTGTTATACGCCTGATGATCGAGCGCGGCGGCTTCGCCCGAGCCGTAGAGGAATTGCATGCCGGGTGTGACAGTGGGGGCCACCACGGGGGCTGGTGCAACTGTCGCCTGCGGTACAGTCGTGCACGCGGACACCATCAAAGCGAGCGCGAGCACCATCCCCCTCCCGCTTGCGGGAGGGGTTAGGGGAGGGGCGTGTCTGTCGAGCGCGATCTGGGGTTCAAGCCCTCCCCCAGCCCCTCCCGCAAGCGGGAGGGGAGCAGAAGAGCGAACTTGCGACGGTCGCATCACGCCGCCTCGCGAACAGTGCGGAATTCGATCTTCTTGTCATAGGGCGCGCCGACGATCAGCCGCTGGACATAGACGCCAGGCAAATGAATGCAGTCGGGATCGAGCGCGCCGACGGGAACGATCTCCTCGACCTCGGCCACGCAGATCTTGCCCGCAGTCGCCATCGGCTGGTTGAAGTTGCGCGCGGTCTTGCGGAAGATCAAATTGCCGCTTTCATCCGCCTTCCAGCCCTTGATAATCGCAAGGTCGGCGCGAATGCCGCGCTCGAGGATATACTCCTCGCCGTCGAAGGTCTTCACTTCCTTGCCTTCTGCAACCAGCGTTCCGACGCCGGTCTTGGTGTAGAAGCCCGGAATACCGGCCCCGCCAGCACGACAGCGCTCGGCCAGCGTGCCTTGCGGGCAAAATTCGACCTCAAGCTCGCCCGACAGATACTGCCGCTCGAATTCCTTGTTCTCGCCGACATAGGACGAGATCATCTTCTTGACCTGGCGCGTGCGCAGCAGTTTTCCAAGGCCCTCACCGTCGATACCGGCATTGTTGCTGGCGATCGTCAGATCCTTGGTGCCCGCGTCGCGGATCGCGTCGATCAACCGCTCGGGGATGCCGCACAGACCGAAGCCGCCCGCGCAAATCGTCATGCCGTCATGAAGCACTCCTTCAAGAGCGGCGGCGGCATTGGGATAAAGCTTGCGCATCGGCGGTGCCTTTCGATTTTGGGCGTCGAGTACGGCGGGGAAGGGCAGACGGTCAAGCCGCTGATTCTGGTGGGCGGTACAGCTTAAACCCTGGTGCCGAACACATGCCCGATCCCGGCCGTCACCGCCATTGCCAGCGCGCCCCAGAACAGCACGCGCAATGCCCCTTTCCACAGGTTCGCGCCGCCGACATAGGCCCCCGTTGCGCCCAAGACGGCCAGTAGCACCAGTGTCGCCACCGCGACCGCTTCGACCAGCGCGGTGCCCCGGAAAAGAAACGCCATCAACACCGGGAAGATCGCGCCAACGGCAAAGCTGGCGGCCGATGCGATGGCGGCTTGCACCGGTTTTGCCTCCATCGCTTCGTGGATGCCCAGCTCATCGCGCATGTGGGCACCCAGCGCGTCATGCGTCATCAACTGCTCGGCGACTTGCGCAGCCAGCGCCGCGTCGAGCCCACGTTGGCGATAGATCGCGGCAAGTTCCTTGGCCTCGGCCATGGGGTCTTCGGCGAGTTCGGCTGCTTCGCGCGCGCGCTCCGCACCTTCTGTGTCGGCTTGTGAACTGACTGAAACATACTCGCCGGCCGCCATCGACATCGCGCCGGCGACCAGGCCGGCGATCCCGGTCGTAAGAATAGCGCTCTGGCTCTGCGCGGCGGCAGCCACGCCCACGATCAGACTGGCTGTCGACAGCAAGCCGTCATTTGCGCCGAGCACCGCCGCCCGCAACCAGCCGATACGCTGGACCACATGTCTTTCACCGTGCCGAATCACGCTATCGCCCTAGCCATGTTGGTCTCAATGCGCCAGCGCAAGGCCGGGCCTCGGCCATGGCATGCGCACCAGCCGTCCCGTACCGGACAGGGTGATATAGGCGGTCTGCCGGTCGACCCCACCCCAGCAGATGTTGGTGGTGAAAGGGTCCGGAGTCGGGACGAATTCGACCAGCGCCCCCGCCGGTGAAATCACCGAAATGCCGCTTTCGCCGATCGTCGCGACACAAATGTTACCGCATTCCTCGATCCCCAGCGAATCGAAGAACGTATAGCCAGCCGGGCGGTACAACGGGATGCCGGCTCCGCCGATCCCGACGGTCGGGTCCACCTTGCCGGGTGCGGTGATATCGAAGGCCATCAGCCGACACGTGTAGGTTTCCGCGACGTACAACCGCCTGCCGTCCGGGGAGAGGCCGATGCCGTTGGGGTTTTCGCTGGGGAAAATGACCTCTTCGAGATGAGTTCCATCTGCCTTCGCATAGAAAATGCCGGTGACGTCACGCTCCCGGTGCCGGGTCTTGCCGTGGTCGGTAAACCAGAAGCCGCCGTGGGAATCGAACACGATGTCGTTCGGGCCGCGCAGTACGCAGCCAAAGTCTCCGTCGCGGTATAGGATTTCGACGGCCCCGGTCGCGGGATCGATCCGTTCGATGCGGCCGCCGGAATAATCGTGCGCTTGCCCGTGCGGGATCAGCAGCCCGGCGGGGTGCTCAAAATATTCGAATCCTCCATTGTTGCAGCAATAGAGCATCCCGTCGGGACCGAGCGCCAGGCCGTTGGGGCCGCCGCCCGGCTCTGCCACCGTCTCAATCGTTCCGTCGGCGCGAACGCGGCTGATCCTGCCCGCTGCAATCTCGACCAGCACGACGCTGCCATCGGGAAGGGCGACGGGGCCTTCCGGGAAACGCAGGCCGTCCGCGATCGTGGCTAGGGTCACCCGAACTCTCCTGTTTTTTTTGTTCTATCGCTGGGTCGGGGGACTGCAAGGGGCCTCTTGACTACGCATGTAAACAATATGATTACATCCGTAGTCAGTACGGAGGCGAGTCGAATGGCCGAGCGAATCAGTGATGCCGAACATGCGGTGATGGAGGTGCTGTGGGATGAAAGCCCGCTGACCGCACAGGACGTGGCGGAACGGATCCCGGCGACGCGCGAATGGACCTCCAACACCGTCAAGACGCTATTGGGGCGGTTGCTCGCGAAGAACATCATCGCCCATGAGGAGGACGGCAGACGCTATCGCTATCGTCCATTGGTGCAGCGGGAAGATTACGTTGCGGGCGAATCGCGCAAGCTGATGGATCGCCTGTTCGGCGGCAAATTGAGCCCGCTGGTCGCGCACCTCGCCGAGCGGGATGCGCTGACGGCACAGGATATCGCCGAAATCGAGGCATTGCTGAAGGAGCTCAAGGCATGATCGGCTGGCTCATCGAGGGTTTGATCGCGTCGACCGTGCTGATGGTGGCGGTGCTGGCACTGCGTGCTCCGGTGCGCAAGGCATTCGGGGCCGATATCGCTTACGCCCTGTGGCTGCTGCCGGTGCTGCGCTTGCTGCTGCCGCCATTGCCGAGCGCTTGGCACGCGGCGGCGGTCGCCCCGGTTCTGCGCGCCAGCCAACAAGTTACCGTTCTCTTCGTCGATCCGATTGGCGAAGGGTCCGTCGGTCCGGCGGTGCAGCCCTTTGGGGCGATGCTTGCCCCGGTACTTGCGATATTGTGGATCGCTGGGGCGGTGGCGTTTTTCGGGTGGCATTGGCGACGGCATGTGCGGTTTTGTCGCCGCATGCTGGACCAGGGGGCGGCTACCGACGATCTGGACGGTGTTCAGGTAATCGAAACCGACGCGGCCACCGGCCCGCTCGCCTTTGGCGTGTTGCGGCGTTACGTCGCCTTTCCGCGCGATTTCGCCGAGCGCTACGAACCTGAAGAGCGCGATCTCGCGCTGGCGCACGAGCTTGGTCATCATGCGCGCGGCGACCTTATCGCGAACTGGGTCGCGCTGGTCGTGCTCGCCCTGCACTGGTTCAATCCGATTGCCTGGCGTGCGTTCCGCGCCTTTCGGGCCGACCAGGAAATCGCCAACGACGCGCGTGTACTCGCGGGCATGAACCCGATGCGACGGCACACCTATGCCTGCGCGATCCTAAAGGCGGCGCACCCGACCTTCCTGGGTGGCGCGGTGTCGGCGACCTGCCACCTTCACACCATCAATGACTTGAAAGGGAGATTGAGGATGCTGACGACCACCAAGATATCGCCGGTACGTCTGGTAACCGGGGCAGGGGCGCTGTCGCTGCTCATCGTCGCCGGGCTGGGCCTGACCGCCTCGGGAACGGCCGCCGTCGCCAAAGTGCGGAAGTCGGTGGAGACGGCGACCGGGGTTGATATCGCGCGCCTCGACCAAGCGTCCGTGCCGCCGCCGCCCGTTGCTGAGGCAGCGGCACCCGCACCCGCTGATGTTTCGGAGCCGCCCGTGCCTCCGGCCCCGCCGCGCGCCACGACAACCACCACCATGACCGACACGACCACCACCATCGCGGAGGATGGAAAAGACCATCGCAAAGTCGTGCGCGTCATCCGCCGCGACAAGGACGGCAAGGTGACCTTGGAAAACCTCTCCGGGATGGAGAATATGTCGGGGATAGAGACCATTCCCGAGGTCACGTCGGCGCGCTGCAGCTCTGAGGGCGACCCGCGCCAGATGGTTCTTCATCGTGAAAAGGACGGCAAGAAGCTCATCGTCATCTGTTCGAACCGTATCGAAAAAGTGGCGGCGGAGGGCGCTGCGATAGCCGCGAACAGCAAGGATATCGAACGCAAGGCTTACGCCGGTGCTTTGGCGGGCTTGCGTGCGGCGCGCGAGAAGATGTTGCGGTCCCCCGAGATGGGGGCGGAGGCCCGCGCGCAGGCCTTGGCAGGGATCGACACCGCTATCGCCGAAATCCAGGCGGACATTGCCAAGGTGGAATGACCGGGCAGGGTCGTACGGGCTTGCGTCTGCCCGCACGACCCGCCATCTCGGCCGATATGAGCGAGCAATTTCCCGGTGTGCCCGAGCAACTCGAGCCCCTCGTCGTGCGATTGCTTGCCCCCAATCCGTCGCCGTTCACCTCGACAGGCACGCAAGTACATTTGGTCGGTACCAGCGACCTCGCGGTGATCGATCCCGGCCCGGACACGCCAGACCATATCGCGGCGATCGTCCACGCCATCGCCGGGCGTCCGGTCCGGGCGATCGTGATCACCCACACTCACCGCGATCACAGCCCCGGCTCGCGCCCGCTCGCGGCGGCAACGGGCGCGCCGATCGTTGGATGCGCGCCGCTCGCGCTCGATGACGATCGTGTCCGGAGCGATGCATCTTTCGATCGGGAGTACGCGCCCGATCGTATTCTGACGGAAGGCGACTCGGTTGCGGGCGACGGCTGGACACTGACCGCGCTCGCGACGCCGGGCCACACCTCCAACCATCTCGCCTTTGCGCTGCCCGAGAGCCGGGCGTTGTTCACCGGCGATCATGTAATGGGCTGGTCGACCAGCATCGTCTCGCCGCCCGACGGAGATATGGCGGCGTATATGGCAAGCCTGGAAAAGCTGCTGCCGCGCGACGACCGTATCTATTATCCCGCGCATGGCGATCCGGTTACCAATCCGCAGCGGCTGGTGCGCGGGATGCTCGGCCATCGCAAGCAGCGCGAGGGGCAGATCCTGCGGCTGCTCCGCACCCAGTCGGCGACCATCGCCGTGATGGTCGAGCGGATGTACGTCGGCATCGACCCGCGCTTGTTTCCAGCGGCCGAGCGATCGGTTTTGGCGCATTTGATCGATCTGGCGCAGCGTGGCGAAGTCTGTGCAGACGGTGATGTGTGGAGCGTAAAGGAATGACTTTCGTCGGAAAGTTTGCGGCGGCGCTGGCCCTGATCACCGTGTTCATCCTCGCGCTGGTGTGGGGCATCGGCGCGATGGTCGAGCACAAGCTCGCCGGGCCCGATCCTGTGACCATCGCCAGTGGGTCGCTGCAGGGACTGCGCGAGCAGAACCGCCTGTCGGCCTTCGCGGCACGGTTCGTCGCGGTGTCGACCTCGACACAGACGCAATTCGGCTTGCAGGCGAAGAAGACGCTCATCATGCCGGGGACCGTGGAATATCACGTCGATATGGCGAAACTGAACGCGCGCGACGTAACGTGGGACGCCAAGACCCGCACGCTCGGCGTAGTACTGCCGCCGGTCGAAGCATCGGCACCGCAGATCGACATGACGCAGATCCGTGAATATGGCGAAGGCGGAATCCTGTCCAAAATTACCGACGCCGATGCGAAACTCGAGGCGGCAAACCGCGCTGCCGGTCAAAAGGAACTCGTACGCCAGGCGCACGAAGCGGTGCCCATTCGCCTCGCCCGCGACGCCACGCGCCGTGCGGTCGAGCGGAGCTTTGCGCTGCCACTCAAAGCGGCCGGTTTCGACGCGACCGTCAAGGTGCGCTTCGCGGATGAGGGGCGCGACGGCAGCGAAGTGTGGGATACGACCAAGTCGATCGCCGAAGTTCTGGCAAACCGCCAATAAGGCGTGACGCGGTTCCTCCAGCGCCAATCCAATGGTATAGAGCCCCAGCGATTCGGTTTCGTCGGGGGGCGAATATGGCATCTTTAGCAGAACCACATTCCGCGGTCGCGAAAGACGATCGTTTCTTTTTCATCACTTCGCTGATTATGGCGGCGATCGTCGTCGCGGGCTTCTCGTTGATGATCGTCACGGGGCGCTCCAGCTTCGCCTCGCCGCCGATTGTCCATGCCCATGCCGTGGTCTTCATGGGCTGGGTGGTGTTGTATGTGACGCAGAATGCGCTGGTCGCGCGGGGCTCGATCGCGCTGCATCGTCGGCTTGGCTGGATCGGGGCGGGCTGGATCGTCGCGATGGTTGTGCTTGGCACGATCGTGACGGTGCGCCTCGTACGGCTCGGCCATGCGCCTTTCTTCTTCCCGCCTGCTTTGTTTCTGGTGCTGAATCCGGTGACGATCCTGACGTTCGCGGCGTTGACGACCGCAGCGATCGTGCGGCGGCGGCAGACGGAATGGCATCGACGGCTGCATTTTTCCGGAATGGCGTTGCTGCTGGGCCCGGCATACGGGCGATTGCTGCCGATGCCGTTTCTGATCCCTTACGCTTATGAGGTTGATGTTCTGGCAGTCCTGATCCTCCCCATCGTTGGCATGGTGTTCGATCTGCGTCGTACCGGTAAAGTGCATCCGGCCTGGTGGTGGGGCCTTGCAGCGATCATCGGATCGACCGTGCTGTCCGAAGCGATCACCTACAGTCCGCTCGGAACCGCGCTCTATCGCGCGGCGACGGCAGGATCGCCGGGCGCATCGGTTGCGCCGCTGGCCTATCCGCCATTCCCGCCACTCTCTTGATCGCGCGGCCCCGCGCGTCCATGTGCAGCCCACAAACGCGGGAGCATGGTGATGGACGCACGTGGTGGTATCGGCGGAAGCCTGACCGGGCTCGATTTGAGGGCTGAGATCGACCGGCTGCGCAAGGAACGCAACGCCGTGATCCTGGCGCATTATTACCAGAAGCCCGAAATCCAGGATCTGGCCGATTTCGTCGGCGACAGCCTCGATCTGTCGCGCAAGGCAGCGGCGACCGATGCCGATGTCATCGCCTTTTGCGGCGTGCGCTTCATGGCCGAGACCGCCAAGATCCTGAGCCCCGACAAGATCGTGGTGCTGCCCGACATGGATGCCGGGTGCAGCCTGGAGGACAGTTGCCCGCCCGACCAGTTCGCCGCGTTCCGCGCCGCGCACCCGGATCATATCGCGCTGACCTATATCAACTGCTCGACCGAGGTGAAGGCGCTCTCCGACGTGATCGTCACATCGTCTTCGGCGGAAAAGATCCTCAGCCAGATCCCGCTCGACCAGAAAATCATCTTCGGGCCGGACAAGAATCTGGGCGGTTATCTGGCGCGCAAGACCGGGCGCGAGATGCTGCTGTGGCCGGGCGTGTGCATCGTGCACGAGGCGTTCAGCGAAACCGAATTGCTCAAGCTGCAATTGCAGCACCCCGGCGCGCCGGTCGCGGCGCACCCCGAATGCCCGCCTTATATCCTCGACCATGCCGATTATGTCGGCTCGACCAGCGGCATTTTGGCCTATGCCGATGCCATGGCGGGCGACACGCTGATCGTCGCGACCGAGCCGCACATCATCCACCAGATGGAAAAGGCCGCGCCGCTCAAGAACTTCATTGGCGCGCCCGGCGCGGACGGCAATTGCAACTGCAATGTCTGCCCGTACATGGCGCTGAACACGCTGGAGAAACTCTACCTCGCCCTGCGCGACCTGACCCCGCGCGTGGAAATTGAGGAAGGGCTGCGGCTACAAGCCAAGAAGAGCCTCGACGCGATGCTCGCCATGGCCAGCGGCACGGTGGGGCAGGGCGACCTGGGTCCTGTAAAGGCATGACCTTTCAGCTCGACCGTTTCGACCTCGCAAGCTTCGTGCAGGCGACGCTGGCCGAGGATTTGGGGCCGGGCGGGGACATTACCTCTGCTGCGGTGATCCCGGCGGATGCGCGGTTTACCGGGGTGATGGACAGCCGCGATGCGATCGTCGTCGCGGGGTTGCCGATCGCCGAGGCGTTTTTCCGCGCGTTGGACCCGGATGTGGAGATCGAGCGGCTGGTCGAGGACGGGCAAGCGGTGGCGGCGGGCACCGATCTGTTGCGCCTCCAGGGACGCGCGCGGGCGATGCTGACGGCGGAGCGCTCGGCGCTCAACACGGTGCAGCATCTGTCGGGCATCGCGACGATGACACGCACCTATGTCGAGGCGATTGCGGGCACCGGCGCGACTTTGCTCGATACACGCAAGACCATACCTGGCCTGCGCGCGCTGGAGAAATATGCGACGCGGATGGGCGGGGCGACCAACCACCGCATGGGCCTGTGGGACGCCGCTATGATCAAGGACAATCATGTCGCGGTCGCAGGCGGCGTAGGTCCGGCGATTGCGCGGGCGAAGGCCGCAGGGATCGCGCGGATCATCGTCGAGGTGGATGCGCTGGACCAGATCGAACCGGCGCTTGCGGCGGGGGCAACGCATCTGCTGCTCGATAATATGGACGTGGCCACACTGCGCACGGCGGTGGCGCAGGTTGCCGGGCGCGTGCCGACCGAAGCGTCGGGCGGGGTGCGGCTCGATACGATCGGCGCGATCGCCGCGACCGGGGTTACCTATGTCAGCGTCGGGCGCTTGACGCAGTCGGCTCCGGCGGCTGATATCGGGCTCGATTTCACGGCAGCATGAGGGTGCGGACGATGCGGATTTCTCTGGCGATCGGATGTGGCGTGCTGGCGATGCTGCCGGTGGCAGTGCAGGCGCAAAGCTATCAATGCACTGTCCCCACCACGCTGCCGCGCCCGCACCCCGACGTCGCCTCGGCGAGCCAGCCGCAGCGACTGCGCCCGATCACCGGCTATACGCTCGCGCTGACCTGGGCACCGGAATATTGCCACAACAATTTCCGCGATCCCTCTGCCAAATTCCAATGCCAGAGCGGCAACCGGTTCGGCTTCACGTTGCATGGTTTGTGGCCCGACGGCGTGGGGAAGGAGTGGCCGCAATATTGCACGTCCACGGCGTTGTTGCCCGCGGCGCTGATCAAGCAGCACGTCTGCTCGACGCCCTCGCCACAATTGCTCCAACACGAATGGGCCAAGCACGGCACGTGCATGGGCACCACAGCTGACGCCTATTTCAGCAAATCGACCGACCTTTACGCCAAGCTCCACTATCCCGACATGGACGCCCTGTCGCGCAAGCCGCTGAACGCCGGACACTTGGCGGAAGCGATCGCGGCGGCCAATCCGGGGCTACCGGCCAACGCCGTGCGTGTCACCGTCAACGAACGCGGGTGGCTCGACGAGCTATGGCTGTGCCTCGACAAGCGCTTTGCCTATACGCGCTGCGAGGCGGGTTCGGGCGGTGTTGCCGACACCGCGACGGTGAAGGTCTGGCGCGGGAAGCGCTGATCGCCTTCCCGCCACCGCGCGGTCAGCCGACGATGGTGGCGGTCGATGGGTGATGCTTGTCGAGATGGCGTTTGATGATCTTCAGGTTGCGCGTATTCGAGCGGAACAGGAAATCGGGAACGGCACCCACCACCGGAATGATGCCCAGCAGAAAATCGATCCCGACATTGCCGAACATCCGCGCCATCTGGAGCTTCGACATGCCGAGGTTACGCGCTTCCCACACCATCCACGCGCCCATCGCTGCCCCGATCGCGTCGCCACCGATCGGGATCAGGTCCAGGATCACGTCGAGGCCAATTTTGCGATTGAGCAACGGCACCGTGAACAGCCCTTCGAGCAAATGCTCCATCGCCTCGATCCGCTTGCGCACCGCCGCCGGATCGCGCCCGGCATAGCTGGAAGCGAACGCACCGAGGGGCGGGGGGCTCATGCGAGTTGTGGTGTCGGCCATGTCATCTCAATTGGTGTCGCTGCGGAGATGATTCAACGGGTGCCACGCGCGGGAGTTCCCGGTCCAGGCTTTCAATCGGATACTCACCAGCGACCAACGAAGCGGACGCGCGATCGGAATGAAGGCCACCTCATTGGCGAGCGCTGCATCGGCAATGGCAATTTGCTGCGCGCGCATCCGCGGCGAATCCGCATCGCGGGCGGCGTCGATCGCAGTTTGGGTCGCCTCGCTGCACAATTGGCACGCGGTTGCCACGTACCAGCGGGCGCTGTCATAGGGCGCGACCGCGTCGATCAGGCGGAGGTCGGCCGGTGCATCGGCGGCAACCCGCTCGGGCGCGATTCCCAGCGATACCAACGCCGCGCCGATATAGCCGTAGAGCAAGGTTGCGCCCGGGCCGTCGGGGAGCGCGACGCGCAGCGCGATTTCGCCCGGATGCGCGGCCTTCCATTGGGCGATGCGAGTCACGGCCTCTTGGGGCGGGCCGCTTTCGGCTTGCGCCCATGCGGGGCTTGCCGGGGGGGCCGCCGAATCGAGTTGCTCGGGCAGCAATTGCGATACCGGTGCCCAATCGGGGGCAATGGCGGCGGCGAAGGCCGCGCGGTCAAATGCCTGAGCGATGGCCGCGCGATTGGCGGGATCAGCGAGCACGCCTTCCCGGCTGACAATCGCCAGGCCGAACACGCCAGCCGATGGATCGAGCCGTCGGTTGATGGGCGCGATCTGGGTAAGCTCGACAAGCGGCCAATCGGTGAAAGTACCGCCGGTGACAAGTTGCGCCTCGCGCCGCTCGAAGCGAACGATGGCGCGTGCCGCGCGTTCGCCAATCAAATGGATACTGGCGGCGGCAGAGGGTTCGACCACGTCGTCGTCCGGGCTGCGCGCGGGGTCGAACGCGGGACGCAGCAAGACACTGCGACCGCGCTGCGCGGTCGCCCGAAACGGCCCACTTCCGCCGGGTGGCCGAATGCGAAAAATCGCAAGTTCGGGCTGTGCGAACAGTTTCAGAAGGTCCGGACGCGGCCGCTTCAGGCGGATCTCGATCACCTCGGGCGTCATCTCGACGATTTCGTCGATTGCGGTCAGATAAGGGCGCAAAACGTTATGCGACCCGGGCGCGAGCTGACGGCGCAGCACCTTCACCACTTCGGCAGCGGTGACCCTTTCCCCGTCATTCCACTCGCTGTCGCGCAAGCGGAAGATGTAGCTTCTGCCTTGGTCGATCACGCTCCAGCGCTCGGCAATACCCGGTTCGATCTGGCCGCTTGCGTCGAAGCGGACGAGGCCCTGTGCGGTCGCGTCGAGCAGGAGCCTGGCAGGGGTGTCCAGCGCACCGCGCGCCGGGTCGGCCAGTACGGGATTGCTGCCGATAGCGCTGACCGTCACCGGGCCGTCGTCACCACGCGGGCCGCACCCGGCGAGCGCGGCGAGCGAGACCAGGGCGATAGGGCGAACCATCAAAAGGGGCAGGCGTAGGCGGGTCATGGCCATCCTTGTGCCACCCGGTCGCGGCCCGCGCCACCCGGTCGTTTAGATCGGTTGTGTGCCCGGTTTAACCGAACGACCGGTGCGGATCGTGCGCGATCAACATCGTGTCGTCCCGTGCGATGACGGCGAGCGCCAGCCCTGCCTCGCGCGCGCGATCGATCGCAAGGCTGGTAGGGGCGCTGATGGTGATCAGCATCGGGAAACCCGCGCGGACCGTCTTTTCCACCAGCTCCTGGCTGCACCGCGCCGATAGCAACACGAAGCCCGTGGCGCTCGAAATGCCATGGCGCGCAAGCGCTCCGATCAATTTGTCGAGCGCATTGTGGCGGCCCACGTCTTCGCGCGCGAGCACGATATCGCCGAACGGGCTGCAAAACGCCGCAGCATGAGTCGCGCCGGTCGCACGGCCGAGCCGTTGATGGTGGCGCAACTGGCCGAGCGCCCGCGCTATGGCTGTACGCTCCAGCGATATTCTGGCCGTGACGGGGGAAAGCGGGGCGAGCGCGGCGGCGATGCTGTCGATACCGCAAATGCCGCAGCCGCTTTCCGACACGCGGGTGCGCGCGCGCGCGAGGACGCGAGGGGTGGAGCGTTGCGGAAGTTCGGCGCGCACGATCCAGCCGCCATCGACCGCAACGATGCTTGGTTCGGTGAGTTCGTCGAGCGTCGCCAGGCCTTCGCTGATCGTGAAGCCCGCGACAAAGTCGGCCAGATCGGTGGGCGTGCCCATCATCACGGCATAGCCGATCCCGTTATATTCCAGCGCGATCGGCGCTTCGACCGGGACCGCGCGATCGATCCAGTCACCCGGTGTGTCATCGTAGGCGACGCGCAGCACCGGGACATCGCGAACCGCCATAGTCAATTGGCTGAGATCGTCGGGGCGGTTGATATTGACCAGATCCAGGTTCGAATCATCCACCCGGCGGCTTCCCGCAAGTGCGATCCAGGATTCGAGCGAGCGCCCGCCCGCGGCGATGTGCGCGTCGAGCCGGGCGGCTAGCGCGGTTGGCCACCAGCCGATCGCCGTCTGCCGGTTCAGCACGGCTGCGTCCTCCCCCTCCAGCAAGCGCCGTAGCGTGGTCGGCAAGGGATGGACATCGACGGGCACGGTCAGCACCGCGTCATATCCGTGACGGGCACCATAATGCAGCGCGGCGTTGAGCGCCCCTAATGGCCCGAGGCCGGGTTCCGGCCGGTCGGCCACGCCCTCCAGGCCCTCCCACTCCCGTCCGCACAGCACCACATGATCGACCTGTGGCGACAGCGCGGCGACGCAGTGCGCGAGCAACGGCGCGCCGTTCCACTGCGCCACCGCTTTGTCGGTGCCGAAGCGGCGTGACTGCCCCCCGGCAAGGATCGCGCCTAGCAAACGCATGGCAGCCTCATTTCGCCTCCGCATCGCTGCGCACCTGCGCGTGCGCAAGCAGGGCGAAGATGCCGGCTCCGCCGAGCAGATTGCCGAGGATGGCCGGGATCAACGACGCCGCGATCAGCGCGAGCGCCGATGCCTTGCCGCTGAAGATCAGCAGGAACACCTCGGACGAGCCGACGATCGAATGGCTGAATCCCGCGAGCGCGACGAGATAGGTGATCGCGCTGATGATCAGAAAGGACTGGGCGCGGGCCCCGGGCAGGGTCCAGGCGAGGATCGCGATGAAGAAGCCAGCCGGGATGGCGTTGAGGAAGGTCGCGCCCGCGCCAAGCGTCATCACCTTGGCCGAAACCGCGATCATCGCGGCGCGTAATGCATCGTCCCCGATCAGCCCGCCCGCCATTGCCGACGCGACCAATGCGGTGCCTGCAAGGTTGGCGAGGATGACTAGCGCCCACAGCCGAAGCGTCCGCCCCAGTGCCGCGAGCGACGGCTTGGTCGCGAGCGGCAGCATTGCGGTGATTGTGCTTTCGGTGAACAACTGCATCCGTCCGAGCACGACGATCAAAAATCCAATCGGGTAGCCGAGCGACACCACCGTCGGCCGCCACGGCGCATCGGGCAAATGCGCGTACAGCGCACCCTCGAACAACAGCGAAGCGTTGATCGCGATGCCCGCTGCAAGGCCCGACCACAACAAGGCGGCGGCCGGACGGTTGACCGCCGTCTCGCCCTCTTCGCGCACCGTGCGATGAAGGTCGGTCGCGTCGGCCGCACCGAGATCGTCGTCGCTTTTTGAAGTATCTTTGCTGGAAACCATCGGTCTGTTGCTATGCGCAAAAGCGCGGCTTGGCCAGCGAACGCGAAGCGGCCATCACCTCGCCTCCACTCGCACCGGCACCGATTTCGAAGCGGGCGTGCCCGACAGTTCGTCATGGTGCTGCATCGGCACCAGCACGTTACACTCGGGGTAATAACCCGCGATCGTGCCGCGCGGGAGCTGGTAGGCGGTCAGTGTAAGGCCGGTCAGGCGGCGGTCGTGGCCGTCGGCGACGTCGGTCACCAGCGTAATCGTCTGGCCGTCGGTGAGCCCGGCTTCGGCCATGTCCTCCGGGCACATCAGCACGATATCGCGCGAGCCTTCGAGCCCGCGCAGCCGATCCGAATAGCCGTAAATCGTGGTGTTGAACTGATCGTTGGAGCGCATCGTGATGAGGCGATAGCGGCCGGGTGCATCCTGGAAGCCGACCGAATTGAGCGCGCCGGGCGTGGTGAACACCGCTTTGCCCTCGGGCGTCTTCCACACCCGCTCATGCGCGCCATTGCCGCGATAGAAGCCGCCGGCCTGATACATGCGCTTGTTATAATCGCGGAAATCGTCGGGATAGGTACGCTCGATCAAATCGCGTACCAGCGCGTAATCGCCGGTCCAGGCGTCCCATTGCAGCGCGGGCAGCGGCGGTAGCGTCGCCTTGGCGATACCCGCGACGATCGCCAACTCGCTCCTTACGCTCTCCGACACGGGCGGGCGATAGCCGATCGAGGCGCTGATCATCGAAAAGCTGTCCTCGCTGGTGATGGTCTGCGGCCCGGTCGCTTGCGCGTCGGTTTCGAAGCGGCCGAGACAGGGCAGGATATAGGCCTGTTTGGCGGGGAACAGGTGGCTGCGGTTGAGCTTGGTCGAAACCATCACGGTGAGGTCCTGCGCCGCCCAGGCGGCCTCCATCCGTTGCTGATCGGGCACGGCGCGCACCAGATTGCCGCCGAGCGAGATGAACGCCTTCACCTCGCCCTCGAACAACGCCTCGGCGGCGTGGACGATATTCATGCCGTCCTCGGTCGGCGGATCGAAGCCGAACAGCTCCTTCAATTTGTCGAGCGGGACGAGATGTGCCTTTTCGGCAATGCCGACGGTACGCTGGCCCTGCACATTGCTGTGTCCGCGCACCGGGCAGCAGCCGGCGCCGGGGCGACCGATATTGCCGCGCAGCAGCAGCAAATTGACCAGCATCGCGATGTTCAGCGCGCCGTGCGCGTGCTGCGTCAGGCCCATGCCATACACGCCGATCACCTTTTCGGCGGCGATATAGACTTCGGCGGCCTCGCGCAGCGCGGCTTCGCTCAGGCCGGATTCGCGCTCGATCTCGGCCCAGTCGGCGTCGCGGCAGGACTGGATGAAGCTGTCGAAGCCGGTGGTGTGCTGTTCAACGAAGGCGTGGTCGATCACTTCCGCCGTGCCCGCCGCCCTGGCGGCATCGTCGGCCTCGACCACGCATTTGCACAGGCCAAGGATCGCGGCGATGTCGCCGCCGGCCTTCACCTGATGATATTGGTCGGAGATCTTGGTCTCCTTGCCGGTGAGCATCGCGGCCGGGCTTTGCGGATCGACGAAGGAGACGAGGCCTTGTTCGATGACGGGGTTGAAGGTGACGATCTTGCCGCCGCGATCCTTCAATTCCTTCATCGGGTGGAGGAAGCGCGGGCTATTGGTGCCGGGGTTCTGGCCGAACACGAAGAAGGCGTCGGTTTCGGCGAGATCCTCCCACACGATCGTGCCAACGGGCGAGCCGATCACCTTGGTCAGCCCGACCGAGGTGGTCTCGTGACACATGTTGGAGCTTTGCGGCAGGTTGTTGGTGCCGTGAACGCGCGCGAGCAGCGCGTAGAGATAGGAGGCTTCGAGCCCGGCATGGCCCGAAGCGTAGAACACCGCGCTATTTTTGGGGAGCGCGTTCAGCGTCGCGCCAATCGCGGCGAAGGCTTCGTTCCACGACACTTCCTCATAGCGGTCGGTCGCGGCATTGTAGCGCAGCGGGTGTGTCAGGCGGCCGGTCTTTTCGAGATCATGATCCTTCCAGTCGCGCAGTGCGGTGACGGTATGGCTGTCTTCTTCCCAAAAGGCGGGGGTGCAGCGTGCGCTGGTGAGCTCCCACAGCGTCGCCTTCGCGCCGTTTTCGCAAAATTCGAACGCCGAATAATTGGCGGGCTTGGGCCAGGCGCAGGACACGCACATCACGCCCTTGGGCTTGTTGATTCGCCCGAGGCTGCGCAAGGCGGCGGGGCTGGGCAAGGCGTCGCCATAGGCGTGCGCGATTCCCCGCAGCGAACCCCAGCCGCCAGCGGGACCGGAAGCGTGGGGAAGGTCCTTGTGCTCGGCCATGTCTGCGCGCCTTGTCGATAGAATTAGGGGAGGGGATGAATACGTACGCTGCAACTGTCCCCCGGCTCAACGCCGAATGCTGCACGAGGTTGCGCGGCGGACTTGTCAGCCGGTGGGGAGTCGAACATGACGCCGCACAGCGGTTTTTGCTCAAGTGGGCGTGTTCCCCGAAAACCCGGAGGTGTCATGGCGGACGTTGCAATCATGGATCGTGTGGCGCGGGAAGTGCTGCCGCGATGACGGGATTGATCGGCATCGACTGGGGCACGTCCAACCTGCGAGGTTTTCGCTTCGACGCAACGGGGAAGGTGATCGAACGGCGCGTCTCATCGCGTGGCATCGCGACGATCGAGGATGGCGCGTTCGAGGCGGTCTTGGGCACGTTGATCGACGGGTGGATCGGCGATCGGCCGGTGATCGTATTGGCCGGCATGATCGGAAGCCGCAATGGCTGGCACGAGGCCGCCTATCTGCCATGCCCGGCCGATCCGGTCGCGCTCGCAGCGGCGACGCAGGGCTTCGATACCGCGCTTGGCCAGTGCCACATCGTGCCCGGGCTCTCGGTCGATCAGCCGGTTCGACTGGGCGACGTGATGCGCGGAGAGGAAACGCAGATTCTGGGTGCGGGCGTGCGTGACGGGGTGGTCGTGCTGCCCGGAACGCACAGCAAATGGGCGATGCTGGACGCCGGGCGCGTAACGGGCTTTCGTACGGCGATGACCGGCGAGCTTTACGCCGTATTGCTGCGACATTCGTTGCTGGGTCGTTTGGCAGAGGATCCGGGCGAGCATGACACCGCGGGTGCCTTTGCCCGTGGCGTGAACCGCGCGCTGGCAGATCCGGCGGTGTCGATGCTGCTATTCTCGGCGCGTGCGGAGGTGCTGCTGGGGAAGCTTTCTACGCGGGAGGTTGCGGCGTATCTGTCGGGCCTGCTGATCGGGGCCGAGATCGGCGCGATGATGGGGGCAGCGCCTGGCACGATCACGATGATCGGCGATCCAGCGCTCAGTGCGCGCTATCGCACCGCCTTCGCCCTTGCCGGGCGAACAGACATCGACCTCGTCGATGGCGATGCGGCCACCGCCGCCGGACTGTGGACGATTGGAAAGGAGATCCGATGACCTTCGACGACTTGCTGGACGAGCTTCCGCTCATCGCGATCCTGCGGGGGCTCACGCCGGGCGAGGCGGGGCCGGTCGCCCGCGCCCTGTGCGATTGCGGGTTCCGGTGCCTGGAAGTGCCGCTCAACTCACCCGAGCCGTTTGTGAGCATCCGCGCCATCGTCGATACGCTGGGGGATACCGCGCTGGTCGGGGCGGGGACGGTGCTGCACCCGGACGATGTGCAACGCGTCCAGGATGCAGGCGGGCAGATCGTGATCTCGCCCAATTGCAATACCGACGTGATCCGCGCGACCAAGGCGCTGGGGCTGGTGTCGCTGCCCGCCTTCTTCACCCCAACCGAAGCCTTTGCCGCAATTGACGCGGGGGCCGATGGATTGAAGCTTTTTCCTGCCGAAGTCGCCGGTCCGCAAGGCTTGAAGGCGATGCGGGCGGTGTTGCCGAAGGCGATGCCGGTGTTCCCGGTGGGCGGCATCGATGCCGAGACGATGGCCGCTTATTGTGCAGCCGGGGCGACGGGCTTCGGCATCGGCTCCTCGCTTTATGCGCCGGGTCGTTCGGCGGAAGACACCGGCGCGCGCGGGCGTGCGTTGGTTAGCGCCTTCCGGGCGGCGCGAGCGACGGCGTAGATCGCACGTCGCCCGTCCGAACGGGTCGCGTCGCTGCGCGTCAGCGCGTGGTCGACAGCCGGAAGACCATCCGGTGGTGATAGGGATTGGCGGGATCGACGCGCGCCGAGCCGAACACCGGTTGGTTGGGCGTGTCGGGGAAGAGTTGCGGCTCAAGCGCGATGCCGTCGCCCATGCGGTACAGGTGCCCGCTTTTGCCGATCAGCGTGCCATCCAGGAAATTGCCGGTGTAGAGTTGAACGCCGGGTTCGGTCGTCAACACCTCAAGCACGCGACCCGAGGCCGGATCTTCCAGCCGCGCGGCAAGCTTGGGCTCCTTGGTCCGCCCGGCATCGAGCACGAAATTGTGATCATAGCCGCGGCCGAACACGATTTGCGGGTCGGTGCCGTCGCGTATGCCATCCTGAAGCACGCGCCCGTGCGTGAAATCAAACACGCTGCCCGCGACGGGCTTCAGCACGCCGGTCGGGATCAGTTGCGCATTCACCGGGGTGTAACGGGCGGCGGGGATGGTCAGCCGGTGTTGCAGGGCACCCTGCGGCGCGCCTTCCCCGGCGAGATTGAAGATCGCGTGGTTGGTGAGGTTGACGATCGTCGGCGCGTCGCTGGTCGCATCATAGTCGATCGTCAGGTTGCCCGCATCGTCGAGTGCATAGCTGGCGGTGACCGCGAGCGTGCCGGGATACCCCTGGTCACCCGCCGCGCTTGTCAGCGCAAACGTCACGCGCGCGGTAGGACCGGAGGTTACCGAGACCACGCGCCACGGCCGTTTGTCGAAGCCCTTGGTGCCGCCGTGCAGCGAGTTGCCCTTATCGTTCTGCGCAAGCTGAATGGTCTTCCCGTCCAGGATGAAGCGTCCGCCCGCGATGCGGTTGGCATAGCGGCCCACGCTCGCACCCCAGAAATTGGGACGATCGACATAGCTTTGCAGATCGTCATAGCCGAGTTCGACATCGGCGATCTTGCCGTCTCGGTCGGGCGCTTTCAACGCTTGCAGGGTCGCGCCGAAAGAAATGATCGTCGCGCTGACGCCGTTTGCGCCCTTCAGCGTCACGGCTTCGACTGCGGTCCCGTCGGCCAGTGTGCCAAAGGGGCGTCGTTCCGCCGTCGCGGCGAAGGCCGGTGTCGCGACGCACGTTACGAGCGCTGCGAGTAGCGTTGTCTTCGTCCAACCCAGACCGTGGCGCCGCATAAACTCTCCCATCGTTGACCAGTTTGAACTTGCTATATACTCAGACAAAATAGATGCAAAGGGCACCTTGCGCGATTATGCCGACTGCCCGAACGACGGAGAGATAGAGTGACGGTTTCGCTGATTCAGATCCGCCAGCCAGATGACGCCCGTGCGGTGGTCGTCGCGCAGGGCGACATGCTGCGAACGGTTCCGGGGGTCACAACGGTGGTGGAATTGGCGCGCCGCGCGCTTGCCGAGCGACACAGCCTGATCGAGATGATCGGTGCGTTGGGCGAGGGCGAACCGGTCGATCTGTCGCGCGTCACCGTGCTCGCACCGATCGACCACCCCGATACCGCGCATTTGCTGATGACCGGCACGGGCCTGACACACCTCGGCTCGGCCGAAGGGCGCGACAAGATGCACCGTGCGATCGATGATGCCGCGCAGCAAACCGATTCGATGAAGATGTTCCTGATGGGGGTGGCGGGCGGCAAGCCCGAGGGAGACGCGGTCGGTGCCCAGCCCGAGTGGTTCTTCAAGGGCGATGGCAGTGCGTTGATCGCGCCCGACGCGCCGCTACCGTCCCCGGCGTTCGCGCTCGATGCGGGGGAGGAGCCGGAAATTGCCGGCATCTACCTGATCGATGAGGATGGCACCCCGGTGCGGCTCGGGTTTGCGCTCGCCAATGAATTTTCCGATCATGTCACGGAGCGCGGCAATTATCTGTGGCTCGCCCATTCCAAATTGCGGCCCGCGGCGCTCGGCCCGGAATTGCTGATCACGCCGTTGCCGTCACATGTCGAGGGCACCAGCAAGATACTTCGCGATGGCACTGTCCTATGGGAAAAGCCGTTCGTATCGGGCGAAGCGAACATGTCGCACAGCATCGCCAACCTTGAGCATCACCATTTCAAATATGCACTGTTTCGGCGTCCGGGCGACGTACACGTCCATTTCTTCGGCACGGCGACGCTGTCGTTCAGCGACGCGGTTCACACCCAACCGGGCGACATCTTCGAGATCGCTGCGGCCCCATTCCACTATCCCGTGCGCAACCCGATCGGCGCGGAACCCGCCACGCCCGTGTCGGTAAAAACGCTGTGAGCCCGATCCGCGTCGCCATCGTTGGGCTCGGCAAGATTGCCCATGACCAGCATTTGCCCGCGATCGCCGGGTCGCCCGAGTTCGAATTGGTCGCGGCGGCAACGCTGGCCGGGACGCTCGCCGATGTGCCGGTGTTCGCGTCGGTAGAGGCCATGCTCAATGCCGACATCGCGATCGACGCGATCGCGATGTGCCAGCCGCCGCAGGTGCGGTTCGATGCCGCCGTGCAGGCGATCCGCGCGGGCAAGCATGTGCTGCTGGAAAAGCCCCCTGGCGCGACCCTGTCCGAAGTCGAAGCGCTGACGCGCTTGTCTGACGCTGCCGGCACGACGCTGTTCGCGGCATGGCATTCGCGCTTTGCGCCTGCGGTGCACGACGCCCGCGCGTGGCTCACCGAGCGGCGCATCAACCATGTCGAGATCACCTGGAAAGAAGATGTCCGGCGCTGGCATCCCGGGCAGCAATGGATCTGGGAGCCGGGCGGGCTCGGTGTGTTCGATCCGGGCATCAACGCGCTGTCGATCGCGACGCGGATCCTGCCGCGCCATTTCTATTTGCACGACGGCACGCTCGACTTCCCCGCAAACCGTGCCGCGCCGATCGCCGCCGAGCTCAACATGATCGGGATGAGCGGTGCACCGGTCCACGCCGTGTTCGATTGGCGGCAGACCGGCCCACAGACATGGGATATCGTCGTCGATACCGATGACGGCACACTGATGCTGACGCATGGCGGCAGTCGCTTGACGATCAACGGCATGGCGCGGGAAAGTGCCCCCGAAGCCGAATATGCCGCGCTCTATCATCATTTTGCCGCGCTGATCGCAAAAGGCGAGAGCGATGTCGATCGCACTCCGCTGCGACTGGTCGCCGACGCATTCCTGCGCTGCCGCCGCCGCGATACGGACCCCTTCGACGATTGAATCGACCATAGCGGGCGCGCGCTGAGATGGTGCGCCATCCGTCGCGCGATCGGCGTTTGACGCGCTCGCTGGCCACATATACTCAGACAATAGAGGATTGATTCAGGAGAGACAGGTAATGGCGATGGTGGCCCCAACGGCGCGGATATCGGAAAGCGCGAGCGGACCAAAAGCAGGGCGGGCGCTGGCACTGCTTGCCAGCCTGTTCTTCATGTGGGGCTTCATCACCGTCATCAACGGTACGCTGTTGCCGCACCTGCGCAGCGTGTTCGCGCTGAGCTACACCCAGACCACCTTGATCGAATCGGTCTGGTTCATCGCCTATTTCTTCGCCTCGATCCCGTCGGCGATGGTGATCGAACGGGTCGGCTATCAGCGCTCGATGGTGATTGGTTTGGGGATGATGGCGGTGGGCGCGCTGATCATGGTGCCCGCGGCGAAGCTTCCTTCCTATGAAGTGACGCTGTTCGCCCTGTTCGTAATCGCCAGTGGGATCACGCTGCTACAGGTCGCTGCCAACCCCTATGTTTCGGTGCTGGGCAAGCCCGAGACCGCGTCATCGCGGTTGAACCTGGTGCAGGCATTCAATTCGGCAGGGGCGACGCTCGCGCCGTTGTTCGGCGGCTATCTGATCCTTGGCCGCACGACGTCGGGAACGGCTGCGGCAGGAGCTGCCGCCTTGACCCCGGCCGAGCGGCTGGCCGACGCGCAATCGGTCGTGCTGCCTTATGTCATCGTCGCCGTTGTTCTTGCGGTGCTGGCCGTCATCATCGCGCGCTATCCGCTGCCGCCGATGGGCGTCGCGACGCAGCGCGCCGCCAAAGCACCCCCCTCGGGCAAGTCGCTCGGCTATCGCATCGCGCATCATCCCCTGTGGCAGCACCGCAATCTCGTGCTCGGCATTCCGGCGATCTTCATTTACCTGATCGCCGAGATCGGCGTCGGCAACCTGTTCATCAACTTCGTGTCGCAGCCCGAGATCGGCAACCTGACGCACCAGCAGGCCTCCAATTATCTGTTCCTGTTGTGGGGCGGGATGATGGTGGGCCGTTTGGTCGGGGCGTTCGCGATGCAGCGCATCGAGGCCGGACACGCGCTGGCGGTCGCCAGTATCGGTGCGACGGTCGTTATGTTGATCGCCGCCTTCACCACCGGCCATGTCGCGATGTGGGCGCTGATTTCGGTCGGGCTGTTCCACTCGATCATGTTCCCGACGATCTTCACGCTCGGCATCAAGGGCCTCGGGCCGCTGACCGAGGAGGGATCGGGCCTGCTGATCATGGCGATCGCAGGCGGTGCTCTGGTCGTGGTGCAGGGCTGGCTGGCCGACAGCTATGGCCTGCAGACCTCGTTCCTGCTGACCGCTGCGTGCGAGGTCTATGTGCTGTTCTACGCGCTATGGGGCAGCAAGACGGCATAGCCGCACCGATGGGTGCACGGCGAACCTGCTATGTCGGGTTGGACCGTGCGCCCGTTATGGGGTTTGTCCCGGTCCGCGCTCAAGCCGACCGACATGCACCGGCTGACCCTGCGAGGGCAGGGTGCATCGTTTCAGAGATGTATATGGTGCGGACGGCGGGACTCGAACCCGCACACCCTGAGGGCGAGGGATTTTAAGTCCCGTGCGTCTACCAATTTCGCCACGTCCGCATGTGCGGAAATTCCAAGCGTACCGCGCGGGTTGCGTCAAGTCGCTTAGACGTTGAGGCGCGCGCGCATTTCCTTGCCAGGCTTGAAATAGGGGACGCGCTTCGCGCCGACATCGACCAATTCGCCGGTGCGGGGGTTGCGTCCGGTGCGCGCATCGCGGGCGCGGGTCGAAAAGGCACCGAAGCCGCGGAGTTCAACACGCCCGCCCAGTGCCAGTCGCTTTGTGATCTCGTCGAAAAAGGTGGTGACCAGCGCCTCGATGTCGCGCAGCGACAGATCGGGGTTTTCAGCTGCCAATGTTTGCACCAGTTCAGATCGGATCATCGCGTCGTTTCCTTGCCGCCGCGGCCTTGCTCCAATGGAATGAAGTGGCCGCTTCGGACTTTATTTATCGTAAGTCCATCATGAACGATAGCCACGAAACGACGTGAAAGGACAGGACGGGGCTACTCCATTTGGATGAATAACCCCGTCCTTTGGCCTTACTTCTTGCTGTCGGCCCCTTGCGCCTTGAGCGCGGCACCGAGGATGTCGCCCAGCGACGCACCCGAGTCGGACGAGCCGTATTGCGCCACGGCCTGCTTCTCTTCGGAGATCTGCATCGCCTTGATCGAGAAGGTCGGCTTCTTCGAACGGTCGAAACCGGTCACCATCGCATCGAACTTCTGGCCGGTCTGGAACCGCTCCGGACGCTGCTCGTCGCGATCGCGGCCGAGATCGGTGCGCTTGATGAAGCCGGTCGCGCCGTCGTCGCCGACCTGCACTTCGAGACCCGCATCGCGGACTTCGAGCACGGTGACCGTGACGATGGCATTCTTGTTGAGGCCCGACGAAGCGTTGCCGCCTGCCGCTGCCGCACCGGCTGCCGGAGCACCACGCTCAAGCTGCTTCATGCCAAGCGAGATACGCTCCTTCTCGGCGTCGATGTCGAGCACGATCGCCTGAACGACCTCGCCCTTGCGATGCAGGTTGAGGGCGTCTTCGCCCGACACGCCCCAGGCGATGTCCGACATGTGGACCATGCCGTCGACGTCGTTGTCGAGGCCGATGAACAGACCGAATTCGGTCGCGTTCTTGACTTCGCCTTCAACGGTCGAACCGATCGGATGCGCTTCGGCGAAGGCCTCCCACGGGTTGCTGATCGCCTGCTTGAGGCCGAGCGAGATGCGGCGCTTGTCGGGGTCGACCTCGATGACCACGACATCGACTTCCTGCGAGGTCGAAACGATCTTGCCCGGATGGACGTTCTTCTTGGTCCAGGACATTTCGGACACGTGGACCAGGCCTTCGATGCCCGGCTCGAGTTCGACGAACGCACCATATTCGGTGATGTTCGTGACGCGGCCCGACAGCTTCGCGCCGACCGGATACTTGGCGGCAGCGCCTTCCCACGGATCGCTCTCGAGCTGCTTCATGCCGAGCGAGATGCGCTGCGTGTCCTTGTTGATGCGGATGATCTGAACGCGGACGGTATCGCCGATGTTCAGGACTTCCGACGGATGGCCGACGCGCTTGTAGCTGAGGTCGGTGACGTGCAGCAGGCCGTCAATGCCGCCCAAGTCAACGAACGCACCGTAATCGGTGATGTTCTTGACGACGCCGTCGATGATCTGGCCTTCAGCGAGGCTGAGGATCAGGCCCGAACGCTGCTCGGCGCGGGTTTCTTCGAGGATCGCGCGACGCGACACGACGATGTTGCCGCGCTTGCGGTCCATCTTGAGGATCTGGAACGGCTGCGGGATGTCCATCAGCGGGGTGACGTCGCGCACGGGGCGGATGTCGACCTGCGAACCCGGCAGGAAGGCCACGGCACCGTTGAGGTCGACCGTGAAGCCGCCCTTGACGCGGCCGAAGATGACGCCCTCGACGCGGGCGGTCTTGGCGAATTCGGTTTCGAGCGTGTCCCAGGCGGCTTCGCGACGGGCGCGGTCGCGCGACAGCATCGCTTCGCCGTGCACGTTCTCGACGCGGTCGACGAACACTTCGACTTCGTCACCGACCTTGAGATCGGCTTTCTGGCCCGGCATCGCGAATTCGCGCAGCGGAACGCGGCCTTCCGACTTCAGGCCGACGTCGATGACGGCGAGGTCGTTTTCAATCGCGGTGACGGTGCCCTTGACGACGCGGCCTTCGAAGCTGTCGGCACCGCCGAGCGTCATTTCGAGAAGGGCGGCGAAATCGTCGCGGGTTGGGTTTGCCTGAGTGGCCATAAAGTCTTGTATTCCTAAATCATGTTCCGGCCAGCCGGTTGTCTCCGGCGGTCTTGGCCAATGGTGTCGGGGTGGCCGTATGCGCAGCCCGACATCCGTTGATTGGGGGCAGGGAGGGCCAAGTCGCGCGAATGCGAAAAGGGCGCGAGAGGACATGCCTGTCGCGCCAGCCTCCGTGAACACCGCTCACCGGACGACCGCTCTATAGCGTGAGATGCCACTGCGGGCAAGCCGTAGGGGGGCGTTGAGGCACGGTGCCGTTGGCTATACCAATGCGGGAGAGACAGGGGAGCGATATGCGGCATTATCGATCGGCGATTGCAATAGGCACGTTATTGATGATCGGCGGCAGCGCCGTGGCGCAGGCCGTCGACGATCCGCTGACCCGGCCGATCGCCGCCGACTACGCCGCGCGCTGGCTGGCACTACAACCACCCACGCGCATCTACGGCAACACCTATCTGGTCGGCTTCCGCAAGATGAACGTCGCGCTGATCGATACCGGGGCGGGGCTGATCCTGATCGATGCGGCGCTCCCGCAATCGGTCGCGGCGGTCGAAGCCAATATTCGCACGCTCGGTTTCAAGCTGCGCGACGTGAAATTCATCCTCAGCACCGAGCCGCATTATGACCATGCCGGCGGGCTGGCCGCGCTTGCGCGTGATAGCGGCGCGACAATAATAGCCAGCGCGCCGGCCGCCAAAACGCTTCGGCAGGGGCATAGCGATGCCGATGACCCGCAATTCGGGCAATTACCCAATCTTCCTGCCGTTACCGGCCCGTTGCGAGTGGTGAAGGATGGCGAGGCAGTCCGGCTGGGGAAAGTCGACGTCACCGCAGTGGCCACGCCCGGCCATGCCGCCGGAAGCACGAGTTGGCGGTGGCGGTCCTGCGAGGCTGGGCGCTGCCTGAACATAGTGTTCGCCTCCAGCATCAACCCGGTATCGGTGGACGGCTACCGTTTCTCGGATCCGGCGCACCGCGCCATCGTCGCCACGTTCCGGCAGACGATTGCCCGGGTCGGCGCATTGCCGTGCGATATTCTGTTCACCGCGCATCCGGACAATTCCGGCGGGGATGTGACGTTTGCGCAGTTCGAGCGACACCCGACGCCCAATCCGTTCATAGATCCCGCCGCCTGCCGAAAACTGAGTGCCAGCTACACGAGCATCCTCGACGCCCGGCTGGCCAGGGAAGCGAAGCCCGCCGACCCGCAGTGAGCGCGAGGGACTATCCTTCAGCCTGAGCAGATTTCGCCTGAAGCCTGGCGTCAACGATCGCGATCGCGCGCTGCACGCTGGCTTCGATCGAGAGGAAGCTGGTGTCGAGCAAGGCCGCGTCGTTGGCGGGAACCAGCGGGGCGTTGGACCGTGTCGAATCGCGCAGGTCGCGCGCGCGAATGTCGGCCAGCACCTTGTCGAGGCTGATCGTCGAACCGTGCGCGCGCAGCTCGGCATGGCGGCGCTTGGCGCGGATATTGGGCGTCGCGCGGATGAAGAGCTTGGCATCGGCATCGGGGGCGATCACCGTGCCGATGTCGCGCCCGTCGAGCACTGCGCCGCCGGGTTGATAGGCGAAACGCTTTTGCCGGTGAAACAATGCCGCGCGCACCAGCGGATGCGCCGACACGATCGAGGCGAGCGAACCGATCGCGTCGGTGCGCAGGATCGGATCGTCGAGCAGGGCATCGTCAAAATCGCACGCGGCGACAGCGTCGGCCTCGATCGAACCGTCCAGTTCCAACCGCTCTACATTCGCCGCGACCGCACGATAGAGCAGCCCGGTGTCGAGATGCGGCAGGCCATAATGCTGGGCGAGCGCGCGCGCGATCGTGCCCTTGCCGGACGCGGCGGGTCCATCGACAGCAATAATCATCGGCGAAAACTCAAAATGCGAACCAATCCAAGAAGTGCAATGGCGGCCCAGGCCAGTTCAAGGGCGAGCGCGGGGAGGTTGTAGTTCACCATCAGCGACACCGCCAGCAAGGATGCGCCGAGAAAATTCAAACCGTTCGACAAGAGGTTAGGCGCGGCATTGCGCAGCGTCTGATAAGCAAAGCCAGCGAGGATGGTCAACGCGCCCACGAAACCAAGGATGTCGGCGGCATGCGAGTCGATCATCCCGCGCCGCCCTGCAGTTGCGCGATCTGGGCGAAAAAAGCGGGGTAGCTGGTCGCGACCGGGCTGGCATCGTCGAGCGTGACGCCGGTGCCGTCATTGGCGCGGCGGCAGTGCAGGCCAGCGACCGTCATGCTCATCGCGATGCGGTGGTCGAGCAGGGTCGCGATGGTACCGCCACCCGGCAGCGGATCGCCACCAGTGCCGTCTATGATCATGCCGTCCTCGACCTCTTCGACACGCGCGCCGATCACGGTGAGGGCGGCGGCCATCGCGGCGATGCGGTCCGATTCCTTGACGCGCAACTCGTCGGCACCGCGCGCTACGGTGCGGCCGCTGGCGAAGGCTGCGGCGACGAACAGCACTGGATATTCGTCGATCATGCTGGGCGCGAGATCGGGCGGGATTTCGATGCCGGTAAGCGCCGCATGGCGTACGCGCAGGTCGGCGACCGGTTCGCCGCCGACATCGCGCGGATCCAGTTCCTCGATGCTCGCGCCCATCATCCGCAACGCGGTGAACAGTCCGGCGCGGGTGGGATTGAGGCCGACATTTTCGACCACGATATCCGACCCCGGCACGATCGTTGCCGCGACGACCAGAAAGGCAGCGGAGGAGGGGTCGCCCGGCACGACGATCTGCTGGGGGACAAGCTCGGCCTCGCCAGTGATCGAGATGATGCGGCCTCGCGGCGAGGGCTCGACCGTCACGTTTGCACCAAACCCGCGCAGCATCCGCTCGCTATGGTCGCGCGTCGCAATCGGTTCGATCACGCGGGTGATCCCCGGCGTGTTGAGCCCGGCCAGCAGCACCGCCGATTTCACCTGCGCCGATGCGACGGGCAGGGTGTAGGTGATCGGGATGGCCGGGCAGATCCCGCGCAGCATCAGCGGCAAGCGGCCGCCCGGGCTCGACGTGAACTCCGCGCCCATTTGCGACAGCGGCGTTATCACGCGCCCCATCGGACGTTTGGACAGCGAGGCGTCGCCAATGAAGGTGGCTGTAATGGGATGGCTGGCGACCAGCCCCATCAACAGTCGGGTCGAGGTGCCCGAATTGCCCATGTCGAGCGCATTGGTCGGCTGCAGCAGGCCACCGACGCCGACGCCGTCAATCGTCCACACACCATCGTCGCCCCGGACGATGCTTGCGCCCATTGCGCGCAAGGCGGCGGCGGTGGCGAGAACATCCTCGCCCTCCAGTAGGCCGGTGACGCGACTGGTGCCGACGGCGAGCGCCGAAAACATCAGCGAGCGGTGACTGATCGACTTGTCGCCCGGAACGCGAACGCGACCGGTGAGCGGACCAGAGGGTTGGACTTCAAGCGGAGCGGGAGTAGGATGTGCCATCGGCCCCGCGCTTTGACAGTGCGCTTGCGCTATGGCAAGGCGCGCCCCACTTTGCGGCGTCGCGGTCGCAAGATCTCATTATCATCTTGAAGAAGGTCAACTCGGCATATGATCCAGCCGGAATGGGGCACGAAGCGTACGTGCCCGAAATGCGCCACCCGTTTTTATGACCTGGGCAAGGACGATCCCGTCACGTGCATCAACTGCGGCGCACATTGGGAGCCCGAGCCGATCCTGAAGTCGAAGCAGCCGCTGCCGTTCGAGCAGGCCAAGCCGGAGCTGATCAAGAAGGACGACGATCTCGCCGGTGACGACGAGGATCTGGACACCGGTGAAGACGAGGAGCCCTCGCCCGACGACGAGGTCGATCTCGGCGGTGATGACGATCTCGGCGTGGAAGCGCCGACCAGTGACGACGATCATTGATTTCCAGGCGTAATCGATGATTTTTTTGGCAAGCGGCACATTGGCCGCTTGCCAAGGGCGCGCCGCCTCGGTAGGGGCGACGCCTTCCCGCTGAAGGTCCGGTTTTACGGACCTTCGAAAACGCGATGGGGCCGTAGCTCAGCTGGGAGAGCGTTCGCATGGCATGCGAAAGGTCAGGGGTTCGATCCCCCTCGGCTCCACCATTTTTCCTGTAAATCCGGATGATGTGTCACGGGACCAAAACCGCGGCACCATCGAACCGGCCATGCCGCAAATCGTCCAACGCCGTATTGGCGTTTTGGAGCGAGTAGACCGTGGTCTTTACGGCGATCCCGATTTTGGGGACAAGGCCGAGGAAATCGATTCCATCCTGCCGCGTGAGATTGGCGACCGACACGAGTTGGCGTTCTTCCCAGAGAGCTTCGTAGGGGAAGCTCGGGATATCGCTCATATGAATCCCGGCGCACACCACGCGCCCGCCCTTGCGGACCGCCTTTAGCGCCATCGGAACGAGATCACCTGCCGTCGCGTAGATGATCGCGGCGTCCAGCTGTTCGGGCGGACTTTCGTCGGACCCGCCCGCCCAAATCACGCCCAGGCTTCGCGCAAAGTCCTGCGTTCGTGTGTCGCCCGGCCGCGTGAAGGCGAAGACCGCACGTCCCTGCCATTTTGCGACTTGCGCGACGATATGGCCTGCCGCACCAAAACCGTAAATTCCCAACCGCTTGCCGTCGCCCGCGATCTTAAGCGACCGCCAGCCGATCAACCCGGCGCAAAGAAGCGGTGCCAGCGACACGTCGCTACCGGATTCTCCAAGCGGGAAAGCAAAGCGTGCGTCGGCGATCACCGAGGTCGCAAACCCACCATCCCGGGTATACCCCGTGAATTGTGGCGCATCGCACAGATTTTCCCGCTGCTCCCGGCAATATAGGCACACGCCGCAAGTGTGGCCGAGCCAGGGGATGCCGACCCGATCCCCTATTTCTAAGTCTGCGACGCCCGCACCGATCGCGTCGACGCGACCGACGATCTCATGACCGGGAATGATCGGCGATTTCGGGTCGGGCAATTCGCCATCGACAACGTGCAAGTCGGTGCGGCAAACCCCGCAGGCAAGCACCTTCACCCCGACTTCGCCGGGGCCGGGTGCACGATCGGGCAGCTCGGTCCACTCAAGCGGCGTTCCCGCGCGGTTCAATACCATCGCCTTCATGGTCCGAAACTCCTCGCACGGGTGCCTTGGTTCTGCCCTGACAGACGCAGGTTCACGATCGTTGAGCAGGGAACTCCGATGATAGCGGGCTACGCGACCGTCGGGAGGTTCGGATATTACGCAGGTTTCCACCTGTAAGGGCCGTTCGGCGATCATTCAGCCCGGTGCCGTTGGCTGCGCGGGACGGCGCCGGTGCCGGTCAGCGATACGCGGCCGCCGCTCGACCGGGATGGGGTACGCAGGCCAGGTCAGTCGCAAGACGTTCTTCCACACCCCTAGCGTATCGGCGGGTCGGCGTTTACATGGACCGCCACGACTCGCTCCCCACTACGCGCAGGACACGGCATCCCATGGACATTCGACTCGGCTTAACCTTCGACGATGTCCTGCTGGTGCCGGCGGAATCCGACATCGTACCGAGCCAGACCAACACCGCGACGCACGTGACCAAGGGTATCGCGCTCGATATCCCGATCCTGTCGTCTGCAATGGACACCGTGACCGAGGCGGACATGGCGATTGTGATGGCGCAATTGGGCGGCATCGGTGTGCTGCATCGCAATCTCGAGATTGACGAACAAGTCGCCGCAGTGCGAGCGGTCAAGCGCTTCGAAAGCGGCATGGTCGTCAACCCGATCACGATCGCGCCCGGTGCGACGCTCGCCGAGGCGCAGGCTTTGATGGTGCGCAACCGCATCAGCGGTATCCCGGTGGTCGAGGCCGATGGCAAACTCGTCGGCATCCTTACCAATCGCGACGTGCGCTTTGCCGAAAACCCGCATCAGCCGGTGTCGGAGCTGATGACCCACGAGAATCTCGCGACCGTCTCGACCGGCGTCGGCAAGGAAGAGGCGCGCCGTCTGCTCCATCAGCGCCGGATCGAGAAGCTGTTGGTGGTGGACGAGCAATATCGCTGCGTTGGCCTGATCACCGTCAAGGATATCGAGAAAGCTGTCACCTATCCCAACGCTACCAAGGATGCTGCCGGGCGCTTGCGCGTCGCCGCCGCAACGACGGTGGGCGACAAGGGGTTTGCCCGCACCGAGGCGCTGGTCGATGCCGAACTCGATCTGGTGGTGATCGACACCGCGCATGGCCATAATCGCGACGTTGCGCGCGCGGTCGAGCGGGTGAAGAAGCTCAGCAATTCGGTGCAGGTGATTGCGGGCAACGTCGCCACCGCCGAGGCAACGCGCGCGCTGATCGATGCGGGCGCGGATGGCATCAAGGTCGGCATCGGGCCGGGCTCGATCTGCACCACGCGCGTGGTCGCAGGCGTCGGCGTGCCGCAATTGACGGCAGTGATGGATTGCGCCGAAATCGGCCTGAAGGCGGGCGTGCCGGTGATCGCCGACGGGGGCCTGCGGACCTCGGGCGACCTCGCCAAGGCGCTGGCGGCGGGTGCTTCGGCGTGCATGATCGGGTCGCTGCTGGCGGGCACCGAGGAAGCGCCGGGAGAGACCTTCCTGTATCAGGGGCGCGCGTACAAATCGTATCGCGGCATGGGTTCGGTCGGCGCGATGGGTCGCGGATCGGCTGATCGCTATTTCCAGGGCGACATCAAGGACCAGATGAAGCTGGTGCCCGAGGGCATTGAGGGCCAGGTGGCGTTCAAGGGCCCGGCCAAGGACGTGATCCATCAGCTCGTCGGCGGGATTCGCGCGGCGATGGGCTATACCGGCTCGGCCACGCTCAAGGACCTGCAGGAGCGCGCGCGCTTCGTGCAGATTACGGGTGCGGGGTTGAAGGAAAGCCACGTCCACGACGTTGATATTACGCGCGAAGCGCCGAATTACCCGACGCGCTAATTTTCTCCCTCTCCCCTTCAGGGGAGAGGGTCGGGGAGAGGGGCAGTGTTGCGCGCCCTTCGTTGCTGCCCCTCTCCCGCGCTTCGCTTCGCTCGCTTGCCCGTTGGCGGTAAACAGTGCCCCGCACTGTTTAGGTCATGCCGGGGGCATGACCGGCCGCCGACGCCCCGCAAGCGGGGAGAGGGATAAAAAGAATGACCCCATCTGCCCGCACCCAAGCCGCGATCGAACTGCTCGACCAGATCATCGCGGGCGCACGCGATTCGGGGGCGGCGGCGGATACGATCGTCGCGCGCTACTTTGCGACGCGGCGTTATGCTGGATCGAAGGACCGGCGCGCGGTGCGCGAATTGGTCTATGCCGCGATCCGGGCACTCGGCGAACGTCCGGCCTCGGGCCGCGCGGCGTTGCTGGCGCTGGCCAAGGCGGACCCGGAACTTGCCGCGACCTTTGACGGCGTCGGCCACGGCCCGGCAGTGATCGGACCGAGCGAAACCCCGGCCAAGACCGGCATCGCGCCCAACTGGATCCTCGATCGCTTGCGCCAATCGGGGCTGGATGATTCCGAATTTCCGGCCCTGATCGACCGCGCGCCGCTCGATGCGCGGATCAACCGCGTGATCGACGAAGTGATCGAGATTGAGGGAGCCGAGCCGATTGCCGGGTTGCCAAACGGGTTGCGTCTGCCCTCTGGCACGCAAGTCGAACAACTCCCGGCCTACAATCATGGTGCGATCGAAGTGCAGGATGCAGGCAGCCAGTTCGTCACGCTCGCTGCGCGGGCCCAGCCGGGCCAGCGTATCGTCGATCTGTGTGCAGGCGCAGGCGGCAAGACGCTGGCGCTTGCGGCGGCGATGGGCGGGCAGGGGGCCCTGCTCGCCACCGATACTGATCGCGCCCGCCTCTCCCGCCTTGCCCCGCGGGCGGAACGCGCGCGCGCCGGTATCATCGAAACGCGGCTGCTCAATCCCGGACGCGAAGTCGAGATGCTCGACGATTGGCTCGGCAGCGCCGATTGCGTGCTGATCGATGCCCCCTGTTCGGGCACCGGCACGTGGCGGCGCAATCCCGAGGCGCGCTGGCGGCTGACCCCGGACAGGATCGAGCGGCTGGTCGAAACGCAGCGCCATGTCCTCGAAGTCGGCGCGACGCTGGTCAAGCCGGGCGGCACCCTCGTCTACATCGTCTGTTCGCTGCTCGACGAAGAAGGGGCTGGGCAAGTGGCGGCATTCCTCGCGGCCAATCCGGGGTGGCGCGCGCAGTCGGTCGATCTGGGAGCAGGACGCGCGCATGGCGCGGGCACGCGGCTGACTCCGGCACACGATGCGACCGACGGGTTTTTTGTCGCGCGATTGCAACACGCGTGATAGCTCTGTCGTCGTGCCAAAGCTGGAGTATCTCATGCGTTATACGTCTGTCGCCGTCGCCGCTGCGCTGACGCTGCTCACCGTTGCGACTGCGGTGCAGGGACAACGCGGTGAGGATACGATCGACGGGCGGTCGATGGCGCTGCTCGCGCGCGGTCGGGCGCTGCAGGCGGCGGGCAATCTCGACGCCGCGACCGACACGCTGGAAAGCGCGCTTGCGGTCGATCCGCGCAATCGCGGTGCGTTCGTGACGCTCGCGGAAGTGGCCAAGACACGCGGCCTGCCGGGCAAGGCGATCCGCTTGTATCGCGAGGCGTTATCGCTTGATCCCAATGACGTCGTTGCCTTGAGCGGGCAGGGCGAGGCGCTGGTCGCCAAAGGCGCAGTCGCGCGCGCGCGCGAAAATCTCGCGCGGATCAAGACGGTGTGTGGCAAGCGGCCTTGTCCCGAGGTAGCCGCGCTGACGGCATCGATCGCGAAGGGGCCACCCATCGTAACGGCCGCAGCAGCGGCACCGGCGGCAGCTCCCAAGAAAGACTGAACCCTGGAACGGGGAGGAGCGACTAGCCCAGCGCGCGCGCCAAGGCGACGAACTCGGTGACGCTGACGGTCTCGGCGCGCCGCGTTGGGTCGATGCCAACGCGCTCCAGCGCCTCAAGCGCACCAGTAACGCCTTTGAGGCTTTGCCGGAGCATCTTGCGACGCTGCCCGAACGCAGCGGCCGTCAGCCGCTCCAGCGTCGCGAAGCGCACGCCCTCAGGCGCGTCTCCGGGCACGATATGCACCACCGCCGACATCACCTTGGGCGGTGGGGTGAAAGCCGAGCGGTGGACCGGCATCGCCAGCGTGGCACGCGACCGCCACTGCGCGAGCACCGCAAGCCGCCCATACGCCTCGCCGTCGGTTGGCGCGACGATGCGGTCGGCCACCTCGCGCTGGAACATCAAGGTCAGGCTTTGCCACCACGGAGCCCACTCCGCCGACAGCCAGCGTACCAGCAACGCCGTGCCGATATTATAAGGCAGGTTGGAGGCGATGTGCGGCTTGCCCTCGAACAGCGATGCGGCGTCAATCTCCAGCGCATCGCCCTCGATCACGCGCAGCTTGCCGGGAAACGCCTCGCCCAGTTCAGCCAGCGCGGGGATACAGCGATGATCGCGTTCGATCGCCGTGACGCGAGCACCCGCCGCCAGCAAGGCGCGGGTCAAGCCGCCGGGGCCGGGGCCAATCTCCAGCACTTCGGCGTCGTTCAAGTCGCCGGGAATCCGTGCGATCCGCGCCAGCAATTGCGCATCGAGCAGGAAATTCTGCCCAAGCGCCTTGCTCGCATTCAGACCGTAGCGTGCAATAACGTCGCGCAGTGGTGGAAGGTCGGGGCGCGGGGGCACCGAAGCGGGCTGGCTCACGCGTCGGCGGCAGCGCGGCGCTCGGCTGCCTCGCCCGCCAGCCGGATCGCGGCGATCGTCGCGCCGGGCTCGGCAATGTTCTTGCCGGCAATGTTGAACGCAGTCCCGTGATCGGGCGATGTGCGCACGATCGGCAAGCCGAGCGTGATGTTCACGCCCGAATCGAAATACAGCGTCTTGATCGGGATCAGCGCCTGATCGTGATAGCAGCACATCGCCGCGTCATAGGTTGCGCGGGCGCGGGCGTGGAACATCGTGTCGGCAGCAAAGGGCCCGGTCGCGTCGATCCCTTCGCTTTGCAGGATCTCGATCGCGGGGGCGATCAGGTCGATCTCCTCGCGACCGATCGCACCGCTTTCCCCGGCATGGGGGTTGAAGCCGGCAAAGACGATGCGAGGCTTGAGGATCCCGAAATTGCGCATCAGCCCGCGCGCTGTCGCGCGCGCTTTCGATACGAGCAGTTCGATCGACAACAATCCGCTCACTGCAGCAAGCGGAACGTGGGTGGTGATCGGAACGACGCGCAAGTCAGGGCCAGCCAGCATCATCACCGCATTCTCGCCCGCTATGCCGCAACGTTCGGCCACGAACTCGGTCTGACCGGGATGATTGAACCCGATTTTATAGAGTTGCGCCTTCGACACCGGCCCTGTCACCAATGCGCGCGCGGCACCGGAACGCACCAGGCCCGCCGCGAGCTCCAGCGCGCGCAGCGCACAGCGTGCACCCTCGACATCGGGAATGCCGGGCATGATCTCGCCGCCATCCTCGACCGTCAGCACCGGCAACGCAGTCTCGAACACGCGGTTGGTATCTTCCGGGTGCGAGATCGGCTCTACCGGTCCATCCCACACCGCCGCGATCGCCCTGGCGTCGCCCGTGGCAAAGAACGGCGGCAATCCCTCCGCAACGCGCTGCGCCCAGGCTTTGGCGATGATCTCGGGGCCGATCCCGGCCGGATCCCCCATCGATATGGCGAGCGGCGCGAGCATGGCGTTTTCTCCCCGGTCAGCGATATTCGATGATCGCGTCGCGTCGCAAATCGCGGAGCAACTGGTTCGCGCGCAGGTTCACGCGTGAATTTTCCATCAAAGTTCGGACCTGCTCGACGCCGGGAATGCGCGGCCCAGTCGCTTCGTCGCGCCCGCACAGCACCAGCGAGCGGATGCCGTCCTTCGCCGACCCGAAGGGCGGGGTCGATTCGCCGACCTGCAGTTTCAGCATGATCTCGCGCAGCGGTCCCGGCAGATCCTTGATCCGCACCGAATCATTGTCGACCACGTCGGCACCGAGCGCGGTCGCAACCTTGGCGACTTCACCGCAACCGTGAATCGTCTGGCTCAGCTTGGCGAACTCGGTAACGCGCGCATCGGCCTGGGCCTGCGTCGTGCCTTCGGCAAAGCGCACGCTGAGCTGCTTGAGCGTCAGCTTGGCGTCCATCGGATCGGCGACGCCGACCTTGCGCGTGTCGACCAGGTAGATGATCGAGAAACCGCCCGGCACCTCGATCGGGCCAGCCAGATGCTCGGGCGTCATCGACTTGATCGCCTCGACCAGCGTCGGCGGCAATTGCGCCAACTGCGTTTCGCTCAACCAGTCGAGATCGCCGTCGGTCGCACGCGTGGTGGCGTCGGACAGGCGCGCATAATAGCCGAACGTGTCCTCGCCCTTTTCGCGCTTCTGGATCGAACCGATAATCTGTTGCGCCTGGTTGAACACTTCCTGCGCGCGATCCGGATCTGCCTTCAGGTAGATTTCACGCACGTGATATTCGGTCGTGCCCTGCTGCTTCTTCAGCTTCTCGATGATGGCGTTGACCTCTTCGTCGCCGACATTGATGTCGACCTTGCGCCGCAAATAGCGGTTCCACGAAAGCTCGGCTTCGATCTGGCGCTTGAGTGACCGCTCCGAGGAACCGATACCGCGCAGATAGGCCCGCATTTCGGCGACGGATTTGCCGAAGTTGCGCGCGACGGTCTCATAGCTCTTGTTGACCTCATCGGGCGCGATCTTGACCTCGGCGGTCTTGGCCTGCTGGATCTGCAACGTTTCGTCGATCAACTGGCGCGCGGTCAGCAATTTGTACTGCGCCATTTCCTCGGGCGACAGCTTCAGGTCGCGCGCCGCCACCAGCAAGGCGACGCGCTGGTCGATATCGGTGCCGGTGATGACCGCCCCGTTGACGATCGCAGTCGGCTTGCGAACGTTTGGATCGACCTTGCCGAAAATCTGCAGGTTCTTCGGAATGTCGAGCCCCACGGCGGGCGTCGCATCATCGGGTACGGTCTGAGCGATCGAACCGCCGCTGCTCGAAACAAGCGCGACGAGTGCCGCACCGAGCGCCAAACGGCGGCCGAGCGAACCGAGGCCGGTGGTGGTTGCGCCGGTCTTCTTGGTGATATCAGTCTTCACGTAGTTAAAATCCCATCCCGCGCGGTCTGCGTTTCTGCTCAGCCCAACGAGCCCTTGGAAAAGGCCGTGCAACAGGCCGCCTGAACCAGTGCTTAGCGGCCAAGATTTTTGAATGCCAGCGTCAACAGGAAGCTGTTGCCGGCACGCGCGTCGCCGGTGTCCTGATAATCGCGCTTCCACGTCACCCCCAGGCGGAGGCAATCGTCCTCATATTGGAAACCCAAGCGGTGCCGGACCGGATCGAAACCGTTGGCCAGCGACAGCGGATCTTCGTTGCGGTCGGTGAGGTCGATCACGGTCGATCCGAAGACCGACCAGAATTTGGTGACCTGCACGCGTGCGCCCAAGCGCACTTCCTCGCGGTCGCGCAGATCCTCCAGCGTCGGGTCGATGTTGCGATTGAGCCGGAGGTAGCCGATGAGAACATAGGTGCTGCGCGAGCCGACCCTTGCGTCCACTTCGTTCCGGCGAATCGCCAGATTGCCCTTGTCGAGGCGATAGCGATGCGTGATCGAGACGAAATCACGATAGCGAATTTCCGTGCGCCCGACGATGTCGGAGACCCGGCCCGAAAGCCCCGTCCCATCGGGAAACAGCGTTTCGCGATTGTTCAGGCGATAGCTCTGACCGATATTGGTCGAAATCGAAAAACCGGGAAGATCGGCCGACCAATCGACCCCATAAGTGAAGCGAGTCGAATCCTCGAACCGGTCGTATCCCGGGAAGCGGTTCAGGGCGAACAGGTTGGAATCCTCGAGATCGACTGCCCGGGAATCTTCGTTCGGCACGGCAAGATTGGTCGTCTGCGGCGAAGCGACCACTTGAAACCGCGGGGTCAGGCGCTGCGTGCCGCCCAGGAAGGTGCCGATGAACGGCCACTTCACGTCGATTGCGAATGCGCCGATCGCGCGCGCACTGATTCCTTCATTGCCGCGATAGCTCGCCACCGTCGTGGCCAGCGTGTCGTTGGCATTGTACACATCGCCGCGACCGAACGCTGTGAATGTCACCTCCTGGCCCCAGGGCGTCAATTTGCGCAGATCCCACTGCGCGCTGGCAAAGGCGCGTTGCGTATCCTGGCCCGCCGGACGCGAAATCGCGAGGCTGTTGGCTTGCAGTTCGAAAGTGCCGCCCAGCAAGCTGTCGGTAAAACGGTGGCGGTAATCGATTTCGGGCAGCGCGATCGGTTGCAGGCCCTGGCGATCGCCGACGCGCATCGTCTGGACGTACCAGCCGGCGATCGAGAAATAGCTGTCGGTATCGATGCGCTCGACATTCGCGGTGGTGCGCAGGCGATCGTCCTGCGAAATGTCATAGCGACGCAGGAAGGTGCGATCGGTGGTCAAGCGCAGCGATCCGCTGACGCTCCAATTCTCATCGAGCTGGAAGCGGGCCACCCCATCCAGATAGCCGCGAAACGAATCGGGCGTGCCGGGCGCGGTCGGGGTGAGCAGATCGGCACTGCGCGGGCTGGCGGTGGCGTACGCCTTGATCGAATAGGAACCGAGCGTGTTGAGTTCCTGATACTCCGCCTTGAGCATCGGCAGCACCGCGCTGAAAAAGCGCGGGGTGATGGTCAGCCCCTTATTGGGGGCCAGCGCGAAGTGATACGGCTGCGCAAATTCGAAGCCATTGACTCGGCCGTAGCGGAAATCGGGTGAGAGCAGGCCGCTATTGTTGCCTTCGCCGACAGGATTGGAAAAGGCGGGCAGCGGCAGCGTCGGCAAGCCGAACAGGTTGATGCGCGCGCCCGTATAATAGATCCGGCCGCGATCGGGGCGATAGAGTACGCGAACCGCCGTGATCTTCCATGTCGGCTCTTTCGGGCAGTTGCTGGAATCGGTCACCGCGCACGGCGTGTACGCCGCATCCTCCAGCACGACGACTTCATCGAGCGAGCGCGTGCCCTTGCGTGCCGCCAGGCGTCCGCCCTTTTCCAGCACCAGCAACATATTGTCGACGACGCCGTCCTTCAGCGCATCGGTCAGTTCGATCGAATCGCCATAGGCCGTATCGCCACCCGGATTGACGACCGCGATGTTGCCGCTCGCGTGGACCTTCCCGGTCTTTCGGTTCCACACCACCTTGTCGGCGCGCAGGCGGTCGCCGGAGCGGTACATACGGACATCGCCCGTTGCGGTGACGATGTCCTCCTTGCTGTCATATTCCAGGTTGGTCGCGGTGAACTGGACCTGGTCATCGGGCGCGCTCGGCGTAGCGGAGGGCGGCGGCGGGGTTACTGGGCGTGTCTGGAGGTCCTGCGCCAACGCCGGATTGGCGAGCAGCACAGCGGGAAACACACAAGTGACAAGGAGAACGGCACGCTTCACGTCGGAACAAGCACCCTGTTGCGAGAAGGCCCCGGTTGAACCCCGGTTGCCGCTGGTCGATCCCGCCCTATCGCATCGACGCCGCTTTGCTGCAATCGTGCTGCGGTGAATTCGGCGTGGCCGCTTTGCCAGCGACGCGTCGCTGTCCTAAGAACACGCGACTCATCGCATTTTTCGTAACCGAGGCCTCCCCGTAATGCAGATCGAATTTTCCAGCGCCGCGCCAGCGTCGGCCGCCGCCATTGCCCTTCTTGTCGAGAAAGACGGGCTTGCTCGTCTCGCGACCACACTGATCGACGCCGCTGCGCTCGATCTGGTGAAGGCGGCGGCGCAGGCAAGCCGGTTTGAGGGCGAAGCGGCCGCTGTGGTGGAGACCTTCGTGGCGGATGGTGCCGGTGGCGTACGCCGCGTCCTGCTGCTGGGCACCGGCGCGGCCGGCGAGGCCGAGTATGAACGGGCAGGCGGCGCATTGACCGCGCGCTTGCTCACTTCGGGCGTTAAGACCGCGAGCGTCGATTTCGCCAGCGCCGGAGCCACGCCAAAGGCGGCTGCGCGTTTCGCAGCGGCGGCCGCGCAGCGCGGCTGGCGGCATGACGTCTATCGCACCAAGCTGCCCGAGAAATCCAAGCCGACGCTCAGCACGATCGTGCTGCATGGCTCGCCCGAGGGCACCGATGCGGCGTGGAGCAAGCAGAAGGCGCTGACCGAGGGGCTGGAGCTGACGCGCACGCTGGTGGCCGAGCCGCCAAACGTGATCTATCCCGAAACCTTCGTCGCCAAGGTGCGCGCCGAGGTCGAGGGGCTGGGCCTTGAGATTACCGTGCTGGGCGAAACCGAGATGCGCGAACTGGGCATGGGCTCCCTGCTCGGCGTGTCGCAGGGGTCGGCCAAGCAGGCGCAGTTGCTGGCGCTCAAGTGGAGTGGCGCGGGCGCGGGTGACCCGGCGCTGGCGCTGGTCGGCAAGGGCGTGACCTTCGACACCGGCGGCATTTCGCTGAAGCCCGGGCCCGGCATGGAAGACATGAAGTGGGACATGGGCGGCGCGGGCGCGGTGGTCGGCGCGATGAAGGCGATTGCCGGGCGCAAGGCGAAAGCAAACGTCATCGGCGTGTGCGGCCTGGTCGAGAACATGCCCGATGGCGACGCGATTCGCCCCGGCGACGTGCTGACCTCCATGTCGGGCCAGACGATCGAAGTGCTCAACACCGATGCCGAAGGGCGGCTGGTCTTGTGCGACGTCATCACCTGGGTGCAGCGCACGCACCGCCCCAAGACGATCGTCGATCTCGCCACGCTGACCGGCGCGATGATCGTCAGCCTGGGCAATGAACATGCCGGCTGCTTCGCCAATGACGATGCGCTGGCCGATCAATTGCTGGCGGCGGGCAAGGCCTCGGGCGACCTGTTGTGGCGCTTCCCGCTGTCGGATGCCTATAACAAGCTGATCGACAGCCCGATTGCCGACATGAAGAATGTGGGCCCGCGCGGGGCAGGGTCGATCACCGCGGCGCAGTTCATCCAGCGCTTCGTCGAGCCGGGCGTGAAATGGGCGCATCTCGACATCGCCGGCATGGTGTGGGCGGACAAGCCGGGTGCGACCTATGACAAGGGCGCGACGGGGTATGGCGTGCGTTTGCTCGACCGGTTCGTTGCGGACAATTTCGAGGGCTGAGCGCCAATTCCCCTCCCGCTTTGCGGGAGGGGTTAGGGGAGGGCGGTGTTTCGGGTCGAACGGGTGCCAGCGATGGATTTCCCTCCCCCAGCCCAGTTCGGGGTCGGATGTGCCCCCAGCACATCCTCGACAGCGCGGGGCGCTGTCGACCCCGAGCTCGCAAGCGGGAGGGGAGTAGGTGCAAGTCGATTTCTACCATTTGACGCTCCAGCCGCTCGACCGCGTGCTGCCGCGCATTGCCGAGCGTGTGGTCGAGGGGGGCGGGCGGTTGCTGGTGGTGGCGGAGAGCGTCGACCAGCGCGCCGCGCTCGACCGCTTGTTGTGGACCTATGCCGCCGACAGTTTCCTGCCGCATGCACAGGCCGACGGGGAGGGCGATGCGGCGCAACCGATCCTGATTGCCGAGCAGCCGGTCGCGGCGAACACCGCACGCAACATCGCGATTGCCGATGGCCTGTGGCGCGAGGAAGCGCTGGGCTTCGACCGCGCTTTCCATTTCTTCGACGAAGACCGCATCGGCGCGGCGCGGGTGGCGTGGAAAGCGCTGACCGATCGTCCCGGGATCGAACGGCGGTATTGGAAGCAAAATGACAATGGCCGTTGGGAGCAAGCGGCCTGAGGGTTGCCCAGAGGCTTGCCCAGAGGCTTGCCCAGAGACTTGCCCAGAGACTTGCTTTGCCGCGCCCCCGCGACTAGGGACACGCGACTTTCCAAATCCCCCACCTATCAACACAGGAGCTTCACGGTCATGGCCGCGAACCGCACGTTTTCGATCATCAAGCCCGACGCCACGCGCCGCAACCTGACGGGTGCCGTCACCAAGATGCTCGAGGAAGCCGGCCTGCGCGTCGTCGCCTCCAAGCGCATCCACATGACGCGCGAGCAGGCCGAAGGCTTCTACGCCGTCCACAAGGAACGCCCGTTCTTCGGTGAGCTGGTCGAGTTCATGATCTCGGGCCCGGTCGTCGTGCAGGTTCTCGAAGGCGAGAACGCGATGCAGCGTAACCGCGACATCATGGGCGCGACCAACCCCGCCAATGCCGAGCCGGGCACGATCCGCAAGGAACTGGCCGAATCGATCGAAGCCAACACCGTTCACGGTTCGGATTCGGACGAGAATGCGGCGATCGAAATCGCCTATTTCTTCAAGCCCGAAGAAATCGTCGGCTGATCATCTGATGCAATGGCGCGTGCGACAGGCAGGTGTGGCGGATGCCGACCTGCTGTCGCTTGTCGCCAATGCGACCTTCCTGGATACCTATGCGCCGTCTTTGGAGGGCGCGGACTTGCTCGCGCATTGTCTCAAGAACAATCGCGCTGAGGCCTTTGCGGTGTGGCTCGCCGATCCCGCGACCATCGTGACCGTTGCCGAGATCGAGCCGGGCCACGCACCGCTCGGGTACGCCGTTCTCACCGCACCGAATTTCCCGATTGCGCTGGAGCCGACTGATATGGAGCTCCGCCGCATCTATTCGTTGCGGCAGGCACATGGGACCGGCCTTGGGCCTGCGCTGATGGCGCGCGCGATCGAGGATGCGACGCGGATCGGCGCGCGCCGGCTGTTGCTCGGCGTGTGGGAGCAAAATGCGCGGGCGCGCGCTTTTTACGAACGGCACGGCTTCCGCGTCATCGGCACGCGCGAATTTCAGGTCGGCAGCGAAGTGCATATCGATCCGATTTACGCGCTGGACCTCTCGTCTAGGGTTTCGGCTTCGGCTTGACGTTGGCCCACACCGCATCGAGGCTCGCTTGCGTGCCGCCGAGTTCGTGCAGGTGCAGGCTTTCGAGCTTGAGCGAACGGCCGAACGGGAAACCGCCCTCTGCCTTCCAGCCAATATCATAGATGCCGCGCGTGGTGCGCGGGGTGTCGCCGTCCCAATAGGTGAGCGCGATGAGGACGGGCAGGCGGCCGGTTTTCTTTTCCGTGGCCCCATCGGTTGCCTTCAGCACTTCATGCTCGAACCAGCCGCGCTCGATCGTATCGCCGACGGTATCCTTGCTGCCGATGCCGAGCTCGCTCGGGAAGGTAACGGTGGCATCGCGGATCGGGTGGCGGTCGTCATGCTGGAGCAGCAAAGCCGTGCCGTTGGCCGCAGGCACCGCGCGCACGTCGAAGCGCGAGGAGTCGCGCTGCGCCTTGACCGCGGCGACCTGCTTGTCGGCCTGGTCGGCGCGGTGATCGGACCAATTGAGATACAGGCTACCGCCCGCGATCAGCAATCCGGCGACGGCGATAAATTCGCCGAGGTTGATCCAGCGCCGCCGCGTTGCTGCGGCTTCCGCCTGGGCGACGGCTTCGGTCGCCGCGACCTGGATTGCGGGGTCGTGCGGGGGCGGGGTTTTCGTGATGTCGTCGCTCATCGTCCACCCGCTTCCAGCAAGCGCCGCGGCGCCACCAATTCCCAACTGATCGCGATCCGGTCGCCAATGCGGTCCCAGTCGACCTCTTCGCGATCGAGCCGCATCGCAATCCAGCCAGATGGCCCGAGATAGGGCGGGCTATAATAACACTCCGGGTCCAGCTCGATCAGTATCGCTTGCTCGTCGCGGCCAGTGGTCTTGACGATCACCACGGTTTCGCCGTCGCCATGATGGTTATGCCAGAAATAGGCGAAGAACTTGCCCTTTTCGATCAGGAAGCCCGGCGATCCATGCGACGCCCGCTCAACCGTTTCCGGCAACGCCAAGGCGAGCGCGCGGACTTTGGCGAGCGGAAGGTCGGGATCGGGGCTCATCGCGTGACGAAGTCTGCCAGAACCGAGGGGTAAAGGCCATGCTCGGCCGCGAGCACGCGCGCGGCGAGGGTGTCGGATGTGTCGCCGGGGAGGATCGGCACTTCGGCCTGGCCGAGCACTTCGCCGCCATCGAGCTCCTCGGTCACGACATGGACCGAGCAGCCCGCCACCGCATCGCCCGCCGCGATCGCGCGGGCATGGGTGTCGAGGCCCTTATATTTGGGCAGCAGCGAGGGGTGGATATTGATGATCCGCCCACGCCAGCGCGCGACGAAGGCGTCGGACAGCAGGCGCATATAGCCAGCGAGCGCGATCACCTCGACCCCGGCGGCGCGCAGCGCAGCGTCGATCGCGGCTTCATAGTCGGCCTTGGGCATGCCCTTGGGCGATTGGGTGAAGGTGGCGAGGCCGCGCTCGCGCGCCCAGGCGATGCCGGCGGCATCGGGCTTGTCGGAAGCGACCAAAGCGACGTCATAGCCGCGTGCGTGCTCGACCAGCGCCATCATGTTGGAGCCACGGCCCGAGAGCAGGATGCCGACTTTGCGGTTCAAGACTCCCCTCCCGCCTGCGGGAGGGGCTGGGGGAGGGGCGTGTCTTCACGCGATGCGATGCTGCTGGAGGCCAGGCCCTCCCCCAGCCCCTCCCGCAGGCGGGAGGGGAGCAGGATGGCGTCACCCATGATTGTGCGTCGCGGTCCAGGCGCTGCGGCCGCCCCAGGTTTCGAGCGAGCCGGTCACGGTGCAACCGCGCACGCCCGCTTCGACCGCGCCGATGGTGAACACGGTTTCGCCCGCCGCAGTCAACGCTGCCGTCACCGCCTCGACCTGATCGGGCGCGACGGCGGCGACCATGCCGATGCCGCAATTGAAGGTGCGCGCCATTTCCTCGGGCTCGATATTGCCCTGCGCTTGCAGGAACGCCATCAGCCGTGGCTGCGGCCAGGCATCGGCATCGATCCGCGCGTGGACGCCTGCGGGCAGCACGCGCGGCACATTCTCGAGCAAACCGCCGCCGGTGATATGGGCGAGGCCCTTGATCCGCCGCTCGGCCAGCAAGGGCAGCAGCGACTTCACATAGATGCGGGTGGGTGCCATCAGCGCATCGATCAGCAGCACGTCGGCATCGAACAAAGCGGGGCGATCGAGCTTCCAACCTTTGTCGGCAGCCAAGCGGCGGACCAGCGAGAAGCCGTTGGAATGCACACCCGACGAGGCGAGGCCGAGCAGCACGTCGCCGGGGGCGATGTCCTGCCCGGTCAGCACGCGATCCCGCTCGACCGCGCCGACGCAGAAGCCAGCGAGGTCATAGTCATCCGCGGCATACATGCCGGGCATTTCGGCGGTCTCGCCACCGATCAGCGCGCAGCCCGCCTGGCGGCAGCCTTCGGCGATCGACGCGATGACGCGTTCGGCGACCGCAGGGTCGATTTTTGCGGTGGCATAATAATCGAGGAAGAAAAGCGGTTCGGCACCCTGCACGATCAGATCATTGGCGCACATGGCGACGAGATCGATTCCGACTCCGTCATGCGCATTATGATCGATCGCGAGTTTCAGCTTGGTGCCGACGCCGTCATTGGCAGCGACCAGCAAGGGATCGGCGAAACCCGCCGCCTTCAAATCAAAAAAGCCGCCAAAGCCGCCGAGTTCTGCGTCCGCGCCCGATCGTCGGGTGGACTTGGCGAGCGGCGCAATCGCCCGGACCAGGGCATTGCCCGCTGCAATCGAGACGCCCGCTTGGGCATAGGTATAGGACGTCGCGTCCGAGTTCGTATCGCTCATGATGCCCGCCTAGCCATATCCTGCTTGGATTTCCACGCCTCCTTCGCCAAAAGGGCGCCGACATGTCGATCCGCCGCTTTTCCCGCCCCCTGCAGTTCGCCGCTGCGCTTGCCCTCGTGGCGACCGGCGGGCTTGTGCTCGCGCAAGTCGATGATCCCGATCAGGGCCTCGCGTCTGCCGACAGCTCGGGCAGCTATGAGGTCAGCGGCATCGCGGTCGACGTCACGGGCAAGACCGCCGACGCCGCGCGCTATGCGGGCTGGCGGATCGCGCAGCGCAAGGGCTGGGCGATGCTGGCGCAGCGTATGGGGCAAAGCGCCACAGCGCTATCCGACGGTGCTCTGGACGGGATGGTGTCGGGGATCGTCGTCGAAGATGAGCAGATCGGGCCCAACCGTTATGTGGCGCGGCTCGGCGTGCTGTTCAGCCGCGCTAAGGCCGGGGCGATCTTAGGGATAGCCCCCGAAGCGGCGCGATCGGCCCCGATGTTGACGATTCCGATCGAGATCAGCGGCGGCGTCGCCACCGGTTTCGAACAGAAGACGGCGTGGCAGGATGCGTGGCGGCGCTATCGCACCGGCAACAGCTCGGTCGATTATGTTCGTCCGACCGGCACGGGCGGCGATGCGCTGTTGCTGACGCTCGGCCAGGTCGAACGGCCCGGTCGCGGCTGGTGGCGCGTGGTGCTCGATCAATATGGCGCAAACGACGTGCTCGTCCCTAAGGTTACACTGCGTCGGGAATGGCCGGGCGGGCCGATCATCGGCATGTTCGAGGCACGGCACGGCCCGGATAACCGGTTGCTCACGCAATTTTCGCTCCGCGTCGACCGGGCCGATGCGTTGCCCGTGCTGCTCGACGCCGGGGTCAAGCGGATCGACGATACCTATCAGGCGGCGCTGCACGCGGGGCTGCTGGGGACCGATCCCGGCCTCGCTTTTGTTGCGCCGGTCGTTGCCGCGACACCGACCGACACGCCAAGCGATGTCGGTACCGGCGACGTCGCGGCTGGCACTCAACCGGGTGCGAGCGGCAGTGTGATCACGATTCAAGTCGATACGCCCAGCGCGGGCTCGGTCACCGCGACCGAATCTGCATTGCAAGTGGTGCCGGGGGTGCGCTCGGCCGTCACCACCAGCCTTGCCATCGGTGGCGTGTCGGTGATGCGAGTCGGCTTCGATGCCGATCCCGCTGTGTTGCGCGCTGCGCTGGAGGCGCGCGGCTGGACCGTGGTTGCCAGTGGCTCGACGCTGCGCATCCGGCGCTCGGGGCAGCCATCCGCAGGTGGGCAAGCAGCCCCGCCGGCTGATAACACGACGGGTTGACGGGATGCAGCCGGCCCAAATGGCATTGCCGCTCGACTGGCCTGCCGATCCGCGTGACGACGAATTTCTGATTGGTCCATCGAACGCCCGCGCGGTGCAGCAGCTCGAGCGCTGGAGCACCTGGCCGGTGATGGCCGTGGTGGTCACAGGCCCACGCAAATCAGGCCGGAGTCTGCTCGCCCGGATCTTCGCCGCCAAGACCGGTGGCGGTTTGATCGACGATGCCGAACGGCAGAACGAGACGGCGATTTTCCATGCCTGGAACCGCGCACAAGAGGATCGCCGCCCGGTCGTGATCGTCGCCGATGCGCCGCCGCCGGAATGGTCGATCAAGCTCCCCGATTTACGCTCGCGGCTGAGCGCAAGCCCGACGATCCGGATCGGCGATCCGGACGAGAGCCTGATGCGCGCGCTGTTCGAGCGGCAGTTCCTGCGGCGCGGGCTCGATGCCCGGCCGGAGTTGATTCAATGGCTCGTGGTCCGGGTCGAGCGCACGCATGTTGCGCTGCTACGCGCGGTCGATGTGCTCGATCAAGTCGTGCTGGAAAGCCACAAACGCTTGTCGATTCCGCTCGCACGGGCCACATTGGAGGAAGCGGGGTTGATCCCCGGTCGCGCACCCGAATCGATGGAAAACCCATGACCCGACCCGCCCATATTGCGAGCCTGGACCACGACGACGACCCCTTTGCGGGGAGCGAGGGCAGCGACCGGTATTTCAATCGCGAGCTGTCGTGGCTCGCCTTCAACCGGCGTGTGCTGGAGGAAGCGTGCAATACGGCGCACCCGCTGCTGGAACGGCTGCGGTTTTTGTCGATTTCGGGCTCGAACCTCGATGAGTTTTTCATGGTCCGAGTGGCTGGCCTGAAGGGGCAGCAGCTTCAAGATGTCGCCCGCTTGTCGAGCGACGGGCTCACCTCGGGACAGCAACTCGCCGCGATCGTCGCCGAAGCCGACGCTCTGGTGACGAGCCAACGCGACGTGTGGCGCGACCTGCGTCGCCAGTTGGCCGAGACCGGCATCGCCGTGCTCAGTTCGCGCACGATCGATGAAGCGCTGTCGCCCGAGGACCTGCACTGGCTGGAGACGCAATTCCGCGAGCAGCTTTTCCCGATCCTGACGCCGCAGGCACTCGACCCGGCGCATCCTTTCCCGTTCATGCCCAATAAGGGGCTGGCGGTGATGTTCGATCTGGTGCGGATTTCGGACGAGCAGCCGATCCGCGAACTGGTGATGATCCCGGCACCGATGCCGCGCTTCATCCGCTTGCCGGGGGAGAAGGCCCGCTATGTCGCGGTCGAATCGCTGGTGAAGCGCTTCGCGCCGTTGGTGTTCCCCGGCTACCGCGTCATCGGCGGTGCCGAGTTCCGCGTGCTGCGCGACAGCGACATCGAGATCGAGGAAGAGGCGGAGGATCTCGTCCGCTATTTCGCCAATGCCATCAAGCGCCGCCGTCGCGGCCGGGTCATCCGGCTCGAGCTGGAAAGCGGGATGCCCGAGGGGCTGGGCGCGGTACTGCGCGACGAGCTTGGCGGATCGGATGCCTTCGTCACTGAAAGCGGAGCGTTCCTGGGCGTCGGTGACTTGGAGGCGATCGTCGATGAGGATCGTCCGGACCTGAAATTCACGCCCTTTTCGCCGCGCTTCCCCGAGCGCATCCGCGAATATGGCGGCGACTGTTTTGCCGCGATCAGCGCCAAGGACATTGTTGTCCACCACCCGTATGAAACCTTCGACGTGGTGCTGGCCTTCCTCAAACAGGCCGCAGCGGACCCCGACGTGGTCGCGATCAAGCAGACGCTCTATCGTGCCGGCAAGCAGCCCGCCGTCATCAACGCGCTGATCGCCGCCGCCGAGGCCGGCAAATCGGTGACTGCGGTGGTCGAGCTGAAGGCGCGCTTCGATGAGGAGCAGAATCTGCTCTGGGCGTCGGCGTTGGAGCGGGCCGGGGTGCAGGTCGTCTATGGCTTCATCGACTGGAAGACCCATGCCAAGGTCTCGATGGTCGTCCGCCGCGAGAACGGGCAATACCGCACCTACTGCCATTTCGGTACGGGCAACTATCACCCGATCACAGCGAAGGTGTATACCGACCTCAGCTTCTTCACCGCCGACCCGCGGCTCGGGCGCGATGCCGCGCAGATGTTCAACTACATCACCGGCTATGTCGAACCCGAGAATATGACGCTGATCAGCTTGTCGCCCCGCGACTTGCGTCCGCGCCTGATGCGGCTGATCGACGCCGAGATCGCCAATGCGCGCGAGGGCAAACCCGCCGCAATCTGGGCCAAGATGAATTCGGTGGTCGATCCCGCCGTGATCGAGAAATTGTACGAAGCCTCAAACGCAGGGGTCGAGATCGACCTGATCGTACGCGGAATTTGCTGTCTGAAGCCCGGCGTCCCCGGCATGTCCGAGAATATCCGCGTCAAATCGGTGATCGGCCGCTTCCTCGAACACAGCCGCATCTGGGCGTTCGGCAATGGCAAGGCCTTGCCCAATGACGGTGCCAAGCTGTTCATTTCCTCCGCCGACTGGATGCAGCGCAATTTCGACCGGCGGATCGAATATATGCTGCCGATCGAGAATCGGACTGTTCACAAACAGATTCTCGACCAGGTGATGGTCGCCAATCTGATCGACAATGAGCAAAGCTGGGAATTGCAGGCCGATGGCAGCTATGTGCGCGTCCAGCCGGGCGAGCGACCATTCAACCTGCACCGCTATTTCATGACCAATCCGTCGCTGTCCGGTCGCGGTGCCTCGCTCGCCGCAAGCGGGTCGGTGCCGAAGCTGTCGCTGCGAAACCGGCGTTAGTCGCCCGATGGCGACCCTTCTGTTCCGCAAGGCGAAACCCGAAATCACGGGAGAACCACGCACCGGCATCATCGACATCGGGTCCAACTCGATCCGTCTGGTCGTCTATCAAGGCCCGGAACGCTTGCCCGCGATCCTGTTCAACGAAAAGGTGATGGCAGGGCTCGGTCGCGGCCTGGCCGAGACCGGGACGATCGCCGAATCGGGGCTTGCGGTTGCCAGTGACGCCCTGGCACGCTTCGCCGCCGTCGCGCGCGAGATGGAGGTGACGCGGCTGCGCACCGTTGCAACCGCTGCTGTGCGCGATGCGACCAACGGCAAGGTCCTGCTCGACACGGCGCGCGATCTCGGGCTCGAGGTCGAGCTCCTGTCCGGCGAACAGGAAGCGACGGCGGCCGGACACGGTGTCTTGTCGGCGATCCCCGCGGCCGATGGGATCGTCGGCGACCTTGGCGGCGGCAGCCTTGAGTTGATCCGCATCAGCGGCGGCAAGGTGGGCGAGCGCGTCTCTTTCCCGCTTGGCGTGCTGCGGCTCGGCGCGCTGCGCGACAAAGGGCAGGGCGCTCTCCAGCGCCAGGTCGCGCGCTTGCTCGATGCCGCCGGGTGGACCGGCAAGGGCGCAGGGCTGCCGCTGTATCTGGTGGGCGGATCCTGGCGCGCGCTGGCGCGGCTTGACATGCATTTGGGCAGCTATCCGCTGCCCGTCATCCACGAATATGCGATGTCGGCCGAAGCGGTCGCGCGGATGGGGCGCACGATCAGCCATGTGAACAAGGCCTGGCTCCGCGCGATCCCGGGCCTGTCGGCGGGGCGCGCCGCGACGCTGGGCGATGCGACCGCCTTGCTGGTGGTGTTGCTCAAGCATTTGCAGATCGAGACGACGATCGTCTCGGCCTTCGGCTTACGCGAGGGGCTGCTGTACGGCGCGCTCGACGAAAGCGTGCGCGCGCAGGACCCGCTGATCGTCGCAACGCGTGATGAAGGGCGGCGGCATGGCCGCTTTGCCGAACATGGCGATTTGCTCGATGGCTGGATCGCGCCGCTGTTCACGCGCGATGCGCCGGACATGGCGCGACTACGGCTTGCGGCATGTTTGCTTGCCGATGTCGGCTGGCGTGCCAACCCGGAATTTCGCGCCGAACGCGGGGTCGAAATCGCACTGCATGGCAATTGGGTCGCAATCGATGCGCGCGGCCGCGCGCTGGTGGCGCAGGCGCTCTACACCAGCCTTGGCGGCGGCACCGAAACGCCCGCGCCGCTGGGCGTTCTCGCGACACCGGCGGACTTGCGCCACGCGGTGTTGTGGGGGCTGGCGATGCGGCTGGGCCAGCGAATGAGCGGTGGATTGGCCGGGCCGCTGCAACGCTCGTCGCTCGCCGATGATGGCAACACGCTCACGCTCAGCGTCGCGTCGGGGGATCTGGCACTTTACAGCGAAACGGTGGAACGTCGGCACTCGGCGCTTGCTACCGCGCTCGGGCGCAAGGCACTGATCCTGGCGCGGTAGCGCCTGCGGTCGCGTCAATGGTCGGTGCTGGGCTCCGATGAAGCGGTCGTCATTGCTTTCATCGCAGCGGTCATGGCGGCCTCAACCTGTGCTTGCGCAGCCGCGATCGCGTCCCGTTGCTGCTTCATGGCAACCTCGATCGCCGATTGCACAGCGCCCGTCGCGATGTGTTGCTGTTGTTGTGCGGCCTCCATCGCAGCTTGCACTGCGGCCATCGCGGCCTGGTGCTGTTGCTGGGCGGCGGCCATCCCTGCTTCTACCGCATCTTGCGCCGGTCGCTGCGAGTCGCCTTGCCCGGCGTGCGGTTGCGATGGATCCTGCTCAATCATAAGTGGTACTCGCTTTGGGCGCGGCGGCGTCTGAACCCGAGGGGTGATCTTCGCCCACATAGTCCTGGGAGATCGCGACAACCATCCGCAGCGTTTCGATCGCCTTCGTAATCAGATGCTGCCCTTCCTTAGCAGCCTCCAGATAGATGCGATCGTTGGTTGCAAAAAAGCGCGCCAGCCCGGCTGCGGATGCCGCTGTGGCAATCATCGTGGAATTGCGCAGTGCATCGGTGGCATCCTGCACCGCGATACTAAGCGCCAGCCTGATTTGCGGGTCGGCATTCTGCATCATTGCTCAGCCGCTGCTGGCTTGGGCGAGGGAGCCGCCACTGCCGCCGCGATGCGCGCGAGCGCGGCGGTCGCCGCCTCCGCATCCTGACCGGCTTGCACAACGCGCGCCTTCAAGACATCGACGGCCAACCGCGCCTGCTGCTCGTAAACCGCGACGATTGCCGAGTTCGGCGAGTGCGCGCCGGGACCGGGCGGGAGCGGTGCGCCCAGGATTTGGGCACAAGCCGCCGCCGTCGTCGCGGATGCGATCGTCGCATCAGCTTGCTGGCGGATCACGGCCTGAAGCTGCCCCAGCGCAATGGCCTGGGCGCTCGCCAGTTCGACCATCGCCGCGGCGGGATTGTCGGCTGCGCCTTTGGTCAGCGCCTGGATTGCCGCTAGGCTGTCCAACACCTGCGCGTTGACCGTAGCGAACGGTTCCGCGGCAGCCTCGGCCGCTGGATTTGTGTCGGTGTGGTCTTGCACTATCGTCCGCCTTTCAGGCTACGCCAGAAGCGACGGGACCAGCCGCCGGTTGGCTTTCGGCCACCGGGGCCATCGCGGCGGGACTGTGCAACGTGTTGGCCTGGGCGTAGATCAGGGCGACGCCCTGCGCCGTGGCGGCCTGGGCTGTGATATAGGCCTGTTGCTGCGCGAAGGTAGCGTTGTGCGCAGCCATCGCGATCGCCTGGGCGACTGCCTGATAAAGCGAGGCCAACGCCACGGCGGGGGCGGAACCAAGCGTGACCACGCCAGCTTGCGAAACAGAATCGGTGATCTGGCTGTTGACGGCGGTAGGATAAGCCATGGGTCGTGCTCCGGATTTGGTCGTTCGAGACGAATGTGTGGGGCGTTAAAGCCCCCTCACACGACCCGACTGCAAAATATCTTCCGTGGAGGCTCCCGTGCTTGCGGTATCGATCGAATATAGGGTGGCAACCCCCATCGTCGTGGCCGCTTGCGCTGTTACGTAGCTTTGTTGCTGTGCCGCTGTCGCATTGTGCGCGGCATTGGCCAGCGCCTGCGCGGTGGCCTGATACAGATTTCCCATCGCAATCGCCGGGCTCTCACCCAGAACCTTGACGTTGGCTTGTGTAACCGAGTCGGTGACTTGATCGTTGACAGAGGTCGGAAAGGCCATGAACGTTCTCCCGCTACAAAAAGTTTCGATATCGAAACTTTGCATGGCGAACGTTACCGGTCAATGAAACCCGGAACGAAAGAAACGGGGCTGGCTGATCGTCAAAATTATTGCGGATAGACCGGGGCGTCCTCGGTGCGCGTCATCTTCAACTTGCCGTTCACCACTGCAAAGGCCAGCCGCCCCTCGACCAGGTCGAGCGCATCGCGGCCGAATTGGTCGAAGCGCCAGCCCTCCAGGATCGACAAACCGCTGCGTTGACCCGCGGCCAACGCGTCGAGATCATCGGTGCGCGCAAGCAAGCGCGCCGCCACGTCGATTTCCTTGGAGCGGATCTTGAGCAGCAGCTTGAGCAAATCGGCAACCAGCGCGCCATCCTTGCCCATGCCGGGCTTGCGGTCGTCGCGCGAGGGCAGTTCCTCGGGGGACATCGGTTGGGCATGTTCGAGCGCCGCCATCAGCCGCGCGCCGATATCGTTCTGCGCCCAGGTCGCGGAAAGACCGCGCACCTTGGCGAGATCGGCCTGTTTGCGCGGGGCGTGTCCAGCAAGATCGGCGATCGTCTCGTCCTTGACGATGCGGCCGCGCGGCAGATCTTTGCTGCGGGCCTCGATTTCGCGCCAGCGTGCCAGCGCCTTCAGGCGGCCGAGCACTTCGGGCTTGCGGCTGGGCACCTTGATCCGACGCCAGGCTTCCTCGGGATCATTGGCGTAATTTTTGGGGTCGCCGAGGCGCTCCATTTCCTGGTCGAGCCAGGCCCCGCGCCCGGTGCGGCGGAGCCGCTCGAGCATTTTGGGGAAGATCTTGGCGAGATGCGTCACGTCGCCAATCGCATATTCGATCTGCCGCGCGTCGAGCGGACGGCGGCTCCAGTCGGTGAAGCGCGCGCCCTTGTCGACGGTGATGCCGAGATAGGCATCGACCAGATTGGAATAGCCGACCTGCTCGCCTTGCCCCAGCGCCATCGCGGCGACTTGCGTGTCGAACAGCGGGTGCGGGGTGGTGCCGGTAAGGTTGTAGACGATTTCGAGATCCTGCCCGCCGGCGTGGAAGACCTTCAGCACATCCTCATTATTGACCAGCAATTGCAGCAACGGCGTCATGTCGAGGCCGGGGGCGAGCGGATCGATCGCGGCGGCTTCGTTCACGTCGGCAATCTGGATCAGGCAGAGTTCGGGCCAGAAGGTGTTCTCGCGCATGAACTCGGTATCGACGCAGACGAAGTCGGCTTCGGCCAATCGGGTGCAGAGATTGGCGAGGGTGGCACTGTCGGTGATGAGCGGATGGATATGCATACAGCCCCCCATAGCGAGCGCCGGGCGGGTTGACAAAGGTGGGTGGGGGAGGGAAGCGCAGCGGCTATATTCGCCGTCACCCCGGCGGAGGCCGGGGCCGCTGCGTTGTCAGGCGTTGCGCTTCGATACACAGCGGCCCCGGCCTTCGCCGGGGCGACGAACATGAGAAGATTTATGCACGCCTATCGCACTCATACCTGTGCCCAGCTTCGCGCCTCCGATGTCGGGGCCTCGGTCAAGCTTTCCGGCTGGATCCACCGCAAGCGCGACCACGGAAACCTGCTGTTCGTCGATCTGCGCGACCATTATGGCATCACCCAGATCGTTACCGACAGTGACAGCCCGACGCATGCAGTGCTCGACAAGTTGCGCCCCGAGTCGGTCGTCACCATCACTGGCGACGTGGTTGCGCGCTCGCCCGAGACGGTGAACGCGGCGCTCCCCTCGGGCGAGATCGAACTGCGCGCGCGCGATGTCGTGGTACAGTCGGCGGCGCAGGAATTGCCGATGCCGGTGTTCGGCGAGAATGAATATCCCGAGGAAATCCGCCTCAAATATCGCTATCTCGATTTGCGGCGCGAGCGGCTGCACGCCAACGTGCTGCTGCGCTCCAACGTCATTTCCTCGCTGCGCCAGCGCATGATCGGCCAGGGCTTCACCGAATTCCAGACGCCGATCCTGACCGCCTCGTCGCCCGAGGGCGCGCGCGATTATCTGGTGCCGAGCCGTGTGCATCCGGGCAAGTTCTACGCGCTGCCGCAGGCGCCGCAGATGTTCAAGCAGTTGCTGATGGTGGCGGGCTTCGACCGCTATTTCCAGATCGCGCCGTGCTTCCGCGACGAAGATGCGCGTGCCGACCGCAGCCCTGGTGAATTCTACCAGCTCGATTTCGAGATGAGCTATGTCACCCAGGACGACGTATTCGCCGCGATCGAGCCGGTGCTGCACGGCGTGTTCGAGGAATTCGCCAATTGGCAGGGTAAGGGCCGCACCGTCTCGCCGCTGCCGTTCAAGCGCATTCCGTACCGCGAATCGATGCTGAAATACGGCAATGACAAGCCCGATCTGCGCAACCCGATCGTGATCAGCGACGTGTCCGAGCAGTTCAAGGGTTCGGGCTTCGGTCGCTTCGCGTCGATGGTCGAGGCGGGCGATGTCGTGCGCGCGATCCCGGCGCCCGGCACAGCCGAGAAGAGCCGCAAATTCTTCGACGAAATGAACAGCTGGGCGCAGTCCGAGGGCTTCCCGGGCCTTGGTTATGCCACGCAGAAGGACGGCGTGTTCGGCGGGCCGATCGCCAACAACCATGGGCAAGAGGGCATGCAGGCGATCGCCGCTGCACTCGGCATCGGGCCGAATGACGGCATCTTCTTCTCGGCGGGCAAAGAAGCCCAGGCGGCCAAGCTTGCGGGCCTCGCGCGCACCCGCGTTGCCGATCAGCTCGGCCTGATCGACCAGAAGCGCTTCGAATTCTGCTGGATCGTCGATTTCCCGATGTTCGAATATGATGAGGACGCGAAGAAGGTTGATTTCAGCCACAACCCCTTCTCGATGCCGCAGGGCGAGATGGAAGCGCTGGAGACAAAGGACCCGCTCGACATTCTCGCGTACCAATATGACATCGTCTGCAACGGCATCGAATTGTCGTCGGGCGCGATCCGTAACCATCGCCCGGAAATCATGTACAAGGCGTTCGAGATTGCCGGGTACACGCAGGCCGATGTCGATACCAATTTCGCGGGCATGATCAACGCCTTCAAGTTCGGCGCACCGCCGCATGGCGGCTCGGCCCCGGGTGTCGACCGCATCGTCATGCTGCTGGCCGACGAGCCCAACATCCGCGAGGTCATCACCTTCCCGATGACGCAGAAGGCCGAGGATCTGATGATGGGCGCGCCCAATTTCGCGACGCCAAAGCAGTTGAAGGAACTCAACATCCGCGTGACCGGCGACGCCGCGCGAGCACAAGAGGGTTGAGGATGCCCGGAAGCGCTACAGCAGCGCAGTGGAGCCGCCGTGGCGTCATCGGCGCGGGGCTCGGCTTGCTGGCGGCACCGGTGCTCGGTGCCGAGATCGCTTCCGGCACCGCAGTCACGCCGCATATTCTGCGGCTGGCACCGGGGCTCGACCGCATTCTTGATCCAAATGCGCCGATCGAGACGATCGCAACGGGAATCCGCTGGGCCGAAGGGCCGGTATGGGTGCCGCGTGGGAACTATCTGCTGTTTTCCGACCCTCCGGCAAATATCATGCGGCGTTGGTCGCGCAGCACCGGGACATCGGTATTCCTTTCGCCTTCTGATGCGGTCGCGCCCGATCCAGCGACCGTGCGCGAAGGCGGCTCGAATGGCCTGACGCTCGATCACGCCGGAAACCTGCTGATCGCTGGCAGTGGATCGCGCGCGGTGGTGCTGCTCGATCTCAAGACCAAACGCCGGACGGTGCTGGTCGATCGCTATCAGGGCAAGCGCTTCAACAGCGTCAACGATCTGTGCGTCGCGGCGGACGGCGCGATCTATTTCACCGATCCGCCTTATGGGCTGGTCGGGGGCGACCAATCGCCGCTGAAGGAACAGCCGCATAACGGCGTTTATCGCTGGGCACCCGGCGGCGCGGCGGTGCTGGTCGATGGGACGCTCACGCGGCCCAATGGCATTGCTTTGTCACCCGACGGCAAGACGTTGTTCGTGTCGGTTTCCGATGAGCAGGAACCGCGGATTATGGCTTATGCGCTTGATGCGCGCGGGATGCCGACGTCGCGCAGGCTCTGGCTCGACGCCAAGCCGATGCTCGCCAACGCCGCGCCGGGCCTGCCCGATGGCATGAAGATCGCGCGCGACGGTACGCATTTCAACAGCGTGCCCGGCGGGATGATGATCCTCACGCCGGACGCCGAGCCACTCGGACTGATCGCCACCGGCGCGCCGATCCCCAATTGTGCGTTTGGTGAAGACGGTCGCACGCTGTTTCTGACGGCGAATGACCGCATCCTGCGCCTGCGGTTGAAGGTTTCTGCACTATGACGATCTCCCTGTCCGATTATGAGTCGGGCAAGCCCTATGCGGGCGATTACGAAGCGGATCTGATCGCGCTGCAAACCCGGCTCGCGCATATCCAGGTCGCGCATATCGTCCACCGCAAGCGCGCGATCGTTTTGCTTGAGGGTTGGGACGCGGCGGGGAAGGGCGGGATCATCCAGCGTCTTTGCGCCAATTGGGACCCGCGCAATTTCGAGGTGTGGCCGATCAAGGCACCGACCGAGGACGAGCTCGACCGGCATTTCCTGTGGCGCTTCTGGCAGAAACTTCCCGCCAAGGGCGACATCGCAGTGTTCGATCGTAGCTGGTACGGGCGCGTGCTGGTCGAGCGGGTCGAGGGCTACGCGACCGAAGCCGAATGGAAGCGCGGCTATGACGAAATCAACGAGTTCGAAGCGCAACAGGCCGATTCGGGCACGACGATCGTCAAGCTGTTCGTCCATGTGACGCAGGATGAGCAGGACAAGCGCCTAAAAGACCGGCTCGACCATCCTTGGAAACGCTGGAAAACCGGGCTCGAGGATTATCGCAACCGGGCCAAGCGCGCCGACTATCTCGATGCGATGCACGACATGTTCAAGCGCACCGATACGCGCTGGGGTCGGTGGACGATCATCGACGGCAACGACAAGAAAGCAGCGCGGATCACGGCGCTGACCACGATTGCCGAGCAGCTCGAAGCGCAGGTCGACATGACTCCGCCCGTGCTCGATCCCGAAATCGAGAAGGTCGCGCGCACCGCACTGGGGCTGCCACCGACGCCCGCCGCCTGAGGCGGAGGGCGGCGCGGCTAGACCCAGAGCAGGACGATCGGCACTACGGTGCCAAGCACCAGCAAGATGATCGAAATCCGCCGCATCGCGCGGCTGGCGAGCGCGATCACGATGCCCGTAATCGTCGACAGGCTGAGCGCGATCGACAGCAGAACGACGAAGATCTTGAGCGGCAGGGGTGAGGGGCGTTTTGCGGCACCGGCGCTCGCTTCCGCACGCGGCTTCTGCGCTTCAGCGGTGCCGGGCGCGGGCTTGGGCTTCTCCGCCTTGCGTTCACGCGGCGGGCCCTGATCCTTATGGACGCTGGCGAGCCACACGATCCAGTTGGGCGGCGTGCCGCCATAGCCCTTGGCTTCCTGCAACCGGAAGGTCTGCAGCGCGCCGCTGATCGCGAACAGCAGGATCATCGGAGCGAAGAACAGCCCGAGATAATGGTGATAGCGGCGCAGCAGCCGAAGCGTGTTGGGTCTCATGCCGAACGGCTAGCCGACCGGTGCCGCGGGAGCAACCGCAACCGCGACACCTACGCCGTATCGTCCTATATGTTTTCCCAAAGAACGGGTTATGCGGCCGCGAAGACGCCGTCGTCGTCCATCACGTGCAACACGCCGTCAGCTATGGCAAAATAAGCCCCGCGAAGCTTCAGCGTGCCTGCGGCCTCGCGCTCGGGAATACAGGGGAAGGTTCGCAGGTTGGCGATGCTCACCCGCACCGTTTCCAGTTCCAGTTCATGGATCGCCTCGGGCCCGGAACCGTGTTCCGCCACGATCCGATCGCGCGCGTCGTCGAGCATGTCGACCCAGTGATCGATGAAGCCGCCTTCGCCCGGGGCCTTGCCGGCGAAGGCCTGGGTCATCGCGGCGTGCACGCCGCCGCATTGGCCGTGGCCCATGACCACAACTTCAGACACCTCCAATTGTGTCACTGCGAATTCGAGCGCGGCCGAAACGCCGTGGCGTCGTCCATCCAGCTCGAACGGCGGCACCAGATTGGCGACGTTGCGCACGACGAAGATCTCGCCCGGCGATGTGTCGAACACCTGCGCGGGATCGACTCGGCTGTCGGAACAGGCGATCACCATCACCTTGGGGCTTTGACCCTTGGACAATTTGGCCCAGCGGTCGCGCTGGCGGGTCCATTCACTGTCGCGAAAGCGGCGATATCCGCCGATCAGATCTGAAAAATCGGTCATGGGGGCCGTGTATCCGCCCTCAGGGGGGGGTGGCAAGGGCGCGCGGCAGTCGCTATCTGCCACGCATGAACGAGATGTCCCCACTCGCCCGCCCGCGTCAACGCAAGCCCGACTGGATCCGCGTGAAGGCGCCAGGCGGCACCGCCTTTGGCGAGACCAAGGCGATGATGCGCCGCCTGAACCTCAACACTGTGTGCGAGGAAGCGGCGTGCCCCAATATCGGCGAGTGCTGGACCAAGAAACACGCCACGGTGATGATCCTGGGCGACACTTGCACGCGCGCCTGCGCCTTCTGCAATGTGAAGACCGGGATGCCGCGTGCGGTCGACGCGCTCGAACCGCAGCACACCGCCGATGCCGCCGCCGAGCTGGGGCTCGAACATATCGTCATCACCTCGGTCGATCGTGACGATCTGCCCGATGGCGGCGCGTCGCAATTCGTGAAGGTGATCGAGGCGCTGCGCCGCACCACGCCCAATACGACGATCGAGATCCTGACCCCCGATTTCCGCAACAAGACGCAAGCGGCGGTCGAGTCGATCGTGGCCGCGCGTCCGGATGTCTACAACCACAACCTCGAAACCGTGCCGCGTCTCTACCCGACGATTCGCCCCGGCGCGCGTTATTATGCGTCGTTGCGGCTGCTGGAGAGTGTGAAGCGTCACGATCCCTCGATCTTCACAAAATCGGGCGTGATGCTGGGTCTGGGCGAGGAACGGCTCGAAGTGCATCAGGTGATGGACGACATGCGCTCGGCCGAGATCGATTTCCTGACGATGGGGCAGTATCTGCAGCCGACCCCGCGCCATGCCAAGGTGATGGACTTCGTCACCCCCGCCGTGTTCGATGCCTATGCCGCGATCGCACGCGCAAAAGGGTTCCTGCTGGTCGCGAGTTCGCCGCTGACGCGGTCGAGCTATCATGCCGGTGACGATTTCGCCCGCCTGCGCGCCGCGCGGGAGGCAAAGCTCGCCCAGCGCTGATGCCACGCCATTCCGAAACGCGGCGGCTGCCCTACACGCCCGAACAAATGTTCGATCTGGTCGCTGACGTTGCCCGTTATGCCGAGTTTTTGCCGTGGGTATCGGCGATCCGCGTGCGCTCGAACAGCGAAACGCAGATGGTTGCCGACATGATCGTCGGCTTCAAAGGCTTGCGCGAAACCTTCACGTCGAAGGTCGAGAAACACCGGCCCGAGCGGATCGAGGTCGAATATCTCGACGGGCCGCTCAAATATCTGCGCAATGAATGGGCGTTCCGGCCCGACGGGAGCGGCTGCGCGGTCGATTTCACGGTCGATTTCGCGTTCAAGAATCGCGTGTTCGAAATGTTGGCGGGCCAGGTGTTTGGCACCGCCCTGCGCAAGATGATCGGCGCGTTCGAGGACCGCGCCGCCGTGCTTTACGGGGCTTCCTCGGCCTCAGGCGCGGTATCGTCCTCGGATGGCAGCAGCAGTTCGAGCGCGCACAACGCCGCCTGAAGCCGCACGCCGCCACGCCCGAGGTCGCCGAAATCCTTGCGATCGGCGACGACATGCCCAGGATCGGCACCACGTTCGGCACGGGCAAACACCACCGTGCCGACCGGCTTCTTCTCAGTGCCGCCGCCAGGGCCTGCCACGCCCGTGATCGCGACCGCGACATCGGCACCGCTCGCCTCCAGCGCGCCCTGCGCCATGCTCCACGCCGTCGCTACCGAGACGGCACCGAAGGTTTCGAGCACATCGGCACTCACCCCCAGCATCTCCAGCTTGGCGTCGTTGGAATAGGTGACGAAACCGCTCTCGAACATTTCGGACGAACCCGCGATTTCGGTGATTGCGGCGGCGACGAGGCCGCCGGTGCAGCTTTCGGCGAGCGCCACGCGGCGGCCGGCGGCGAGATTGGCGGCAACTACCTTGCGGGCGGCCTCCACCAATTGGGCGGGCAGGATGGTGTCCATCGTTATCGCTCCCCTGGAACCCGGACGGTGGCGGCGGCCTGCGCCGCAATCCCCTCGCCACGTCCGGTAAAGCCCAAACGTTCGGTCGTCGTCGCCTTGATGCTGACCTGATCGGCGTCGAGCCGCAAGAGCTCTGCGATGCGGTCGCGCATCGCGACGCGGTGCGGGCCGATCTTGGGGGCCTCGCAGATCAACGTCAGGTCGATGAAATCGATGATCCCGCCGCTCGCCGCGATCAGTGAGGCGGCGTGTTGCAGGAACTGCGCCGAATCGGCACCGCGCCATTGCGGGTCGCTGGGCGGGAAATGCGTGCCGATATCACCCGCCGCGATCGTGCCGAGCAGCGCATCTGTGATGGCGTGGAGTGCGACATCTGCATCGCTATGCCCCGACAGACCCTTGTCATGCGGGATCAGCACGCCGCCCAGCCACAATTCCTCGCCTGCCTCCAACCGGTGGACGTCGAAGCCGGTGGCGGTGCGAGAGCGCATCGTGGTGGCAAGCCGCGCCTCGGCGGCAGCGAAGTCGGCGGGATGGGTGATCTTTTCGAGCATGGGGTCTCCTTCGACCAGCGCGACTCGGCCACCGGCGGCGCGCACCATTTGCGCGTCGTCGGTCGGTTCGTCGCCGGTCCAGCCGCGATGCGCGGCGAGGGCTGTGGCAAAGTGAAAGGCTTGCGGGGTCTGGATGCGGTGCAAGGCATCGCGGGCAACGGTTTCGCCCAGCTCGCTCTCGCCGCGCGCGAGCGTGTCCGCCACCGGCAAAGCGGGGACAGCGCCGTTATGCGTGTCGAGCGCCGCGATCAGCCGGTCGATCACGGCCGCGCCCAGGAACGGGCGAGCCGCATCATGGATCAGCACGCGGGCAGGGGCGTCGTCCGCCAGCGCCTCCAGCCCCGCCAGCACAGACATGCGCCGTGTTGCGCCGCCGGTGACATGCTCTGCCTCACCGATGGCTTCGTATAGTGCGGCCTCCTGATCGGGACCGATCACCACGATGACGCGGTCGATCGCGGAATGGTTGCGCAAGGCGGCATAGCTGTGCGCGAGCACCGCCTTGCCGCCAAGGCGGGCATATTGCTTTGGAACGGTGCTGCCCGAGCGGACGCCGGTGCCGGCGGCAACGATGATGGCGGCGGTCTTGGTCGAAGTCATGCCGCGCGCCTAGCCCAAGCCGTGGCCGCCCGCCAGCCCGCCTTGCTGCAGGACGGGCTTTCGCCTATAGGCTGCCCGTTTTTCAGGCAGATCCCATCCCGTGACTTCGCGTACTCTTGCCCCTCTGAACGTCGGTCCCGTGACGATCGCGAGCCCGGTGATCCTGGCACCGATGACCGGCGTCACCGACATGCCGTTCCGCACGCTGGTGCGGCGCTATGGCTCGGGCCTCAACGTCACCGAGATGGTCGCGAGCCAGGCGGCGATTCGCGAAACGCGCCAGTCGCTGCAAAAGGCGGCGTGGCACCCGATCGAGGATCCGGTATCGATGCAGCTCGTCGGCTGCACGCCCTATGAAATGGGCGAAGCGGCGAAGCTGAGCGAGGATCGCGGTGCTGCGATCATCGACATCAACATGGGTTGTCCCGTGCGTAAGGTCACCAATGGCGATGCGGGCTCCGCGCTGATGCGCGATCTCGACAATGCCGGTGCGATCATCAAGGGCGTGGTCGAGGCGGTCAGTGTGCCCGTCACGCTCAAGATGCGCATGGGCTGGGATCACAGCAGCCTCAACGCGCCGCAACTGGCGCGGATCGCGCAGGACCTGGGGGTGAAGCTGGTCACCGTCCACGGGCGCACGCGCAACCAGATGTACAAAGGCAGTGCCGACTGGGCGTTCATCCGCACTGTGAAAGACGCGGTGACGATCCCGGTGATCGCCAATGGCGACATCTGCTCGATCGAGGATGCCGAGGCGGCGCTCGACCAGTCGGGCGCGGACGGCGTGATGATCGGGCGCGGTTCTTATGGGCGGCCATGGCTGCTGGGCCAGGTGATGGAGTGGTTCGCCAGCGGCCGCCGCGTGGCCGATCCCTCAATCGAGGAACAATATACCGTGATTGCAGAGCATTACGAAGCGATGCTCAGTCATTACGGGAACGAGACCGGCGTCAATATGGCGCGCAAGCATATCGGTTGGTACACGCGCGGCCTGCATGGCTCTGCCGAATTCCGCAATCGCGTGAACCAGATCGCCGATCCGAAGGTCGTTCAGGCGATGCTCGCCGAATTCTACGCGCCCTGGTGCAGTCGCGCCGCCGCGTGAACACGGCCGCCGGTCCCGATTTCGCAGACTTGTTTGCCGCGCTGCCGGTGGCGGTGCTGGTGGTCGACCCCGAGTCACGAGTTGCCCATGCCAATGCCGAGTGCGAAGCGCTGCTCAATCTGTTCGAGCGCGCGATGCTGGGACAGCCATTGGCGTCGATCCTGAAGGCACCGGAGGACGAAAATCCGCGCGACAATCACGGTTTCGCGGCGTTCGATGTCGAGATCGCGCTCAAGCGCGGCGGCAAGGTGCGCGTCGATTATATCGAGTCGCGGATCGCCGATTATCCCGGCTGGCAGACGATCACGCTGCATCATGCAGCCACCTCGCGCCGGATGGGGCACAATGCCGATCGCGCGTCGGCTGCGCGCGCCGCAATTGGCGCGGCAGCGATGCTGGCGCATGAAATCAAAAACCCGCTCTCGGGCATTCGCGGCGCGGCGCAATTGCTGTCCAAGGGCAAGGGCGCGGCGGAACTGACCACGCTCATTACCACCGAAGTCGACCGGATCGCGGCGCTGATCGACCGGATGCAGGATTTCACCGATACGCGCCCGTTGCAGCTTGTGCCCGAGAATATCTATCCCCTGCTGGATCATGCCCGGCGCGTCGCGCTCGCCGGTTTCGGGCGGCATGTGGTGATCGAGGAACGCTTCGATCCGTCGCTGCCGCCGGTCCAGATCGACCGCGACGCGACGCTGCAAGTGGTGCTCAATTTGCTCAAGAATGCGAGCGAGGCCGTGCGCGACCAGGCCGATGCGCGGATTACGCTGGCCACCGCTTATCGCCACGGCATGGCAATTGCGCCCGCCCCCGGCAAACCCCGCCGACCACTCCCGATCGAAATTTGCGTGATCGACAATGGCCCTGGACCACCCGCCGATATTGCCGAACATCTGTTCGACCCGTTCATTTCGGGCAAACCCGAAGGGCAGGGGCTTGGCCTTGCGCTTGTCGACAAACTGGTGCGCGATATGGGCGGGATCATTCAATTTGCGCGCGAAGGAACCCCGCCGATGACCGTGTTTCGCATCATGCTGCCGCGTGGGGGTGCATGACCCGCACCGGACGGATCCTCGTCGTTGATGACGATGCCGCCATCCGCACGGTGGTTGGGCAAGCGCTGAAACGCGACGGCCACCGCGTGATCGTCGTGGCGACGGTCGCCGAGGCCGAAGTGCACCTTGCCGCGACAGCGCCCGACGTATTGGTCACCGACGTGGTCCTGCCGGACGGTAACGGCCTCGATCTGGTCGAGCGCGTTGTTCAAGCGCATCCGGGCTTGCCGGTGATCGTGCTGTCGGCGCAGAACACGTTGACGACGGCGGTGCGCTCGACCGAAGTCGGCGCGTTCGATTATTTGCCCAAGCCATTCGACCTCGACGTGCTGTCCCGCACCGTCCAGAGCGCGCTCGCCCGGGGGGCGGGGGCTGTGGCCGATCCGATCGAGGCCGAAGATCGCGCGCTGCCGCTGATTGGGCGGTCGCCGGCGATGCAGGATGTCTATCGCATCATCGCGCGCGTCGTTTCGAATGACCTCACCGTGCTGATCTCGGGCGAATCGGGCACCGGCAAGGAACTGGTTGCGCGCGCGATCCATGATTTGGGGCCGCGCCGCCGTTCGCCCTTCATTGCGCTCAACATGGCCGCGATCCCGCGCGAACTGATCGAAGCGGAGCTGTTTGGCCATGAGCGCGGTGCCTTTACCGGCGCGCAGGCGCGATCGGCCGGGCGGTTCGAGCAGGCGGCGGGCGGCACGTTGTTCCTCGACGAAATCGGCGACATGCCGATGGAGGCGCAAACGCGGCTGTTGCGCGTGCTGCAATCGGGCGAGTTCACCACCGTCGGCGGTGCCCGCACGATCCGCGCCGACGTGCGCATCGTTGCGGCCACCAATCGCGATCTCGCGCAGTTGGTGACGATCGGCCAGTTTCGCGAGGATCTGTTCTATCGCCTCAACGTCGTGCCGGTGCTGCTGCCTGCCTTGCGCGCGCGGCGGCAGGATATCGCGCTGCTCGCGCGCCATTTCCTCGACCGCGCAGCCGAGGACGGCTTGCCGCGCAAGCAGCTCGATCCCGACGCGATCGCCGTGATCGAGGCCTATGACTGGCCGGGCAATGTCCGCGAGCTGGAAAATATGATGCGGCGCATTGCCGTACTGGCGCGCGACGAGCGGATCGATGCCGATGAGATGCGCGCCATGTTGGGTGGCGCACTGCCGTTGGTGCCGATGATTGGCGATGCGGGAATCGAAGCGGCCATTCGCGCTCGGATCGAGCGGCTGGCGATAGAGGAACCCGCCGCGCTTGACGATGGAACGCTTTATGACCGAATCATCGCCGAAGTGGAGCGGCCGCTGATCGAGGCGCTGCTGGCGCGTCACGGCCAGAACCAATTGCGGGCTGCGCGCGCCTTGGGAATCAATCGCAACACGCTGCGCAAACGTTTGGATATGCTCGGTATTGCCCCCTGAACGGGCGACGAGCCGGGCTCACCCGGTTCGAACTTGAGATCGGCGGCGTCATTTGTGTGTTTTCCTTGCAACGCGGGCGTTGTAGGAATGTCACGATGAGTGAGTCTGTGCTTTCGGTTCCGTTAAGGGGCGGCGTGCCGCCCCGGTTCCATGTCACGCGCTTTCTGGAGCTGGCGGTGCTCGCCATCGCGATTGTAATCGCGGCAGCCAGCTATCTGTTCATCGCGCGCGGGAGTAGCGCGGATGCGCTGTTAAGCCCGGCTCTGGTGGCTTCACTGTTGCTCGCCAATTTGCTGCCCGGCATTGCATTGCTGGTGCTGATCGGGCGCCGCATCGCGATGCGGCGTGCCTCGCGTTTGCCGATCGGCGGGCGTGGTCGGTTGCACGTACGGCTGGTTGCGCTTTTCTCGATCATTGCGGCGGTGCCAACACTGTTCGTGGTCATCTTCGCCTCGCTGCTGTTTCAATATGGCGTGCAATTCTGGTATTCCGATCAGGCGCGCAGCATGATCGAAAATGCTACTGGCGTTGCAACGACCTCGTATCAGCAAATGCTCCAACGTTGGCAGGTTGCTACGGTTACCGCCGCGCAGGATATTTCCGAGAATTTTTCAGAAAAGGTAAGATCTCCAGATTTTCCCGAATATTTTGGAAAATACCAGATTTTTTACAGAAGCTTTTCGGATGGTTTTCTTTTTATATATTCCCCGGACGGCAAATTTCATGAAATCGTCAACCTGAACCCGGACAAGCTCGATCTGGCGCGGGAGGTGACGCGTGGAGACATTCTGGATGTCCAACAGAAGGTGCCCAGCATTACCACGGTGAACGGCAACCGCATCAAAACGCTGGTGCCGATCCCGGGGACGACCAATGTCTATTTGCTGACCGTCGCGATTTCGGACGTCCGCGTGATGGAAGCGCAGTCGAAGCGCAGCGCGGCAGTGCTGTCCAGCTATCGCGACTTTCTCGCGCGTTCGCGATCGCTGCAGCTGAAGTTCAACGCTGCGTTGCTCGGAATTTCGCTACTGATCATCGCCATCGCCGTATGGATCGCGCTGGAAGTTGCCGATCGCATCGTGCGTCCACTCGGCGCGCTGGTGGCAGCGGCGGATCTGGTTTCTACAGGCGATTTTACCGCGCGCGTGCCGACGCCCAAAACCGACGACGAGATCGGCACGTTGACCAGCGCCTTCAACCAAATGACCGAGCGCCTGCAAGCGCAGACCGGTGCGCTGGAAAGCCGTCGCGCCTTGATCGAGGCGGTGATGTCGGGGGTCACTGCCGGCGTCATCTCGGTCGCGCCCGACGGGACCGTCCGCCTGATCAATCGTTCGGCCATCACGCTGCTGGATGGTCCTGACGATATGCCGGTCGGCAAACCGCTGAAGCTGATCGCGCCCGAATTGGCGGCGCTGCTCGACGGACAGGATCGCGAAGCGATCATCGAGATCGGCACCGGTAATGACGCGCGCACGCTGGCGGTCAAGGTCACGCGGGCACACGAAGGGCCGATCCTGACCTTCGACGACATCACCGGGCAACTGCTCGACCAGCGCCGTGCCGCCTGGTCCGACGTCGCGCGCCGCATCGCGCATGAAATCAAGAACCCGCTGACCCCGATCCAGCTCGCCGCGGAACGGCTCCAGCGGCGCTATGGCAAGCAGATCGACCCGGACGACACCACCTTTGCGCGCCTGACCGATACGATCATTCGCCAGGTCGGCGACTTGCGACGCATGGTCGATGAATTCTCCTCCTTTGCGCGGATGCCCAAACCGGTGTTCCGGGAGGAGTCGCTGGTCGATCTCGCTCGCCAGACACTGTTCCTGCACGAAGTCGCGCACCCCGGCGTCGTGTTCAGCCTGGCGCATGAAGAGCCGAGCATCATGCTGGTGTGCGACCGCCGCCAGATTAGCCAGGCTCTCACCAACATCGTCAAGAATGCGGTCGAGGCGGTTGAAGCCAATCCGGGCGCAGCCGAGGCGAGCATCACGATGACGCTGGAGGAGCGGGACGGCCGCACCACCATCACCGTCGCCGATACCGGCATCGGCTTGCCCGCCGCGCGCGACCGTATCGTCGAGCCCTATGTCACGACGCGGGCGCGCGGCACCGGCCTTGGCCTGGCGATCGTCAAGAAGATCGTGGAGGAGCATTTCGGCACGATGACCTTTGCCGACCGCCCCGGCGGCGGCACGATCGTCACCGTCAGCTTCGACACGGCGATGCTCTCCAATCTCGACACCGGCGACGGAGGCGATGGGGGCATCGCCGAAGCGCCACCCCAGCAACTCTCGCAGAACCGGACCTGAACCCATGCCCCTGGACATCCTTGTCGTTGATGACGAACGCGATATTCGCGATCTGGTCGCCGGTGTGCTCGAAGACGAAGGCTATGGCGCGCGCGTCGCGGCCGACAGCGATTCGGCCCTGGAAGCCATTTCGGTGCGGCGGCCGTCGCTCGTGCTGCTCGACGTGTGGCTACAGGGCTCGCGGCTCGACGGCCTCGAGTTGCTTGATGAGATCAAGCGGCGCGACCCGTCGATCCCGGTGCTGATGATTTCGGGGCATGGCAATCTCGATACCGCCGTTGCTGCGATCCGGCGTGGTGCGGCCGATTTCATCGAGAAACCGTTCGAGGCCGAGCGGCTGCTGCTGATGGTGGCACGCGCGACCGAGACCGAGAGCTTGCGCCGCGAGATCGCCAGCCTGCGCGCGGTGGTGGGCCGCGATACCGATTTGACCGGCAATTCCGGTGCGATCAACGGCGTCCGCGCAACGCTGAAGCGCGTGGCCGCGACGGGCAGCCGCGTGCTTATCATGGGCGCGGCGGGCGTCGGCAAGGAAGTGGCTGCTCGGCTGCTGCACGGCTGGAGCCAGCGCGCCGATGCGCCGTTCGTCGTCGTCAGTGCGGCGCGGATGACGCCCGAGCGAGTCGAGGAGGAGCTGTTCGGCATCGAGGAGGGGGGGCAGCTCGTCCGCTCCGGCCTGCTCGAACAGGCGCACGGGGGCACGCTGTTCCTCGATGAAATCGCCGACATGCCGCTGGCAACGCAAGGCCGCATCCTGCGGGTGCTCACCGACCAGAGTTTCAGCCGCGTCGGCGGGCAGCGCGTGGTCAAGGTCGATGTGCGCGTGGTGTCCGCCACCGCACGCGATTTGACGCATGAAATTGCCGAAGGCCGCTTCCGCGAAGATCTCTATTACCGGCTCAACGTCGTGCCCGTCACCATTCCGGGGCTGGCGGAGCGGCGCGAGGATATCCCTGCGCTGGTCGATCATTTCATGGCGCATTACGCGTCCGAACGGCGCGTTCCCACGCCAGCCGTCGCGCCTGACGCCATGGTGGCGCTGCAATCCTACGAATGGCCAGGGAACGTGCGCCAGCTCCGCAACATTGTGGAGCGCACGATCATCATGGCACCGGGGGACCGGATCGGACAGATCGATCTCGATATGCTGCCGCCCGATGTGCTTGGCGATCCGGGCGAACTGGGCGGCGGGGCGACCGCGATCATGGGCGCGCCGCTGCGCGAAGCCCGCGAGACCTTTGAGCGGGAATATTTGCGCGTGCAGATCCGCCGCTTCTCCGGCAACATCTCCCGCACCGCCAATTTCATCGGGATGGAGCGGTCGGCACTGCACCGGAAGCTGAAGCTGCTCGGCATTACCGAGGTGCGCGAGGATTAATCGACTGGATCGGTGGACGAAACGATCGTGCATCCCTAGATTAGAGGACGGGTACACCACCTAACTCGACGCCGGAACCGGCGCGCCGCGGGAACCCCCCGCCAAGAACAAAGGATCGACCGATGGCCGACAAGCACACCTCTCTGCAAGACCTGTTCCTCAACGCCCTGCGCCGCACCAAAACCCCGATCACGATGTTCCTCGTGAAGGGCGTAAAGCTGCAGGGCATCGTCACCTGGTTCGACAATTTCTCGGTGCTGCTGCGCCGGGATGGGCAGTCGCAGCTGATCTACAAGCACGCCATTTCGACGATCATGCCGGCCAACACCGTTGATATCGATGCGATCGTCAATGCGATCGGCGAAGCGCAGAAGAAGCAGCCGCTGCTGCAGGAAATCTTCCTCAACGCGGTGCGCAAGTCCGAAGACAATGTCACCATGTTCCTGGTCAACGGCGTGATGCTGCAGGGGCAGATCGCGGCATTCGACCTGTTCTGCATGCTGCTCCAGCGCGACGGCATGGCGCAGCTTGTCTACAAGCACGCGGTCTCCACCATTCAGCCCGCCCATCCCCTTAATTTGGCTGATGAAACAGCAGGTTCGGACAACGATTGACTACAGGTTTTGAACGGGACCGCGACGATGTCGCGCGGGGTGCCAAGGCCGTTGTCGTCTATCCCGACACCGGCATTTCGTCGCGGGATGCCGATGCCCGGCTGGCCGAAACCGCCGGGCTTGCCATGGCGATCCATGTCGAAGTGGTCGATCGCGTCGCGATCAAGGTGCGCGCGCTCCAGCCTTCGACCCTGATCGGCAAGGGGCAACTCGAAGCGCTGGCTGCCACCGTGCGCATGGCCGAGGCCGAGCTGGTCGTGTTCGACGCCAGCCTCACGCCGGTGCAGCAGCGCAACCTCGAAAAGGCGCTGTCGGCCAAGGTGATCGATCGCACCGGGCTGATCCTCGAAATCTTCGGCGAACGCGCGGCAACCGCCGAGGGGCGCTTGCAAGTCGAACTGGCGCATCTCGATTATCAGGCCGGGCGGCTGGTACGCAGCTGGACCCACTTGGAACGCCAGCGCGGCGGCTTCGGCTTCCTCGGCGGCCCGGGTGAAACGCAGATCGAAGCCGACCGTCGCTTGATCCGCGATCGCATGGCGCGGCTGAAGAAGGAACTCGAGCAGGTTTCGCGCACGCGCGGTCTGCACCGCGACCGGCGGCAGCGCGCGCCCTGGCCGGTGATCGCACTGGTCGGCTATACCAACGCCGGAAAATCCACGCTGTTCAACCGCATGACCGGCGCTGACGTCATGGCGGAGGATCTGCTGTTCGCAACGCTCGATCCGACGCTGCGGCAGATCGCACTTCCGGGCATCGACAAGGCAATCCTGTCGGACACTGTCGGGTTCGTCTCCGAACTGCCGACCCAGCTCGTCGCGGCCTTCAAGGCGACGCTGGAGGAAGTGGTGTCGGCCGATTTGCTGATCCACGTCCGCGACATCGCGCATCCCGATACGATTGCGCAGAAGGACGATGTCGAGGCGGTGCTGCGCGATATCGGTGTCGACCTCTCGGTCCCGCGGATCGAGGCGTGGAACAAGCTCGACATGCTCGATGCCGATGATCGCGCCGAATTGCTGGGCGAAGCCGCGCGGCGCGACGATGTGGCGGCGATTTCGGCGCTGAGCGGGGAAGGGGTGTCCGCCTTGCTCGACACCGTCGCCGCGCTGCTGACGTCGAGCCATCGCCGCTACACCATCCTGCTCGATGCGGGCGACGGTGCCGGCGCGGCCTGGCTCCACGCGCATGGCGAGGTGCTCGAACAATCGGTCGAGGGCGAGCAGGCGATCTATGAAGTCCGCATGGCCGAGCGCGATTATGAACGGTTCTGCCAGCGCTGACGTCGTCGATCGCGACCTGATCGCAGGCTGGCTCCATGCCCGCTCGGTCGCGCGTGCGCTGCCGACGCCAGTGGCCGATCACGGTGGCTGGCGGGTGGATACGCGGTCGGAGCAGGAATGGTGCCGCTATGTCTTTGTGGACCCGGCCCCGGCGATTGCCGACTTGGCGCAAAGCATCATGCAGCCGAAAGTCTATGTGAAACTTTGCCAGGATGACGCTGTTTTGAGGGCGCTTTTGCCGTCGAAGTGGCAAATCTGTGCACCTTCCTGGATGATGACAGCGGGGGCCACGCCCCTTGCAGAAACGCCGCTGTCCGACGGCTATCTCCCGGAGGTGGAAATCGTCGGCAATGTCGTTCGCGTCGCGATCACCGCCGCAGACGGTGCGCTCGCGGCCAGCGGTTATGCGGCGGAAGCGTCGGGCGTGTTCGTCTATGATCGGATCGTCACCAGTCCGGATCATCAGCGGCGCGGGTTGGGCAGGGCGGTGATGGGCCTGTTGCAAGCGCAGCGTCGCTCAAGCGCGTCGCGCGAAGTGCTGGTCGCGACCGCGCAAGGCCGCGCGCTTTATACGAGCCTCGGCTGGTCGGTGTATTGCCCTTATGCGACCGCGGTCATTCCTGATGCGGAGCCTTGATCGCTTGCCACAAGGCTTCCTTGTCGGCGAGGGGCAGGCCCGGAAAGGCGTCGCCAGCTTCCGCCTCCATCGCCTTGAAACGGCGTTCGAACTTGGCATTGGCACCGCGTAGCGCCGCCTCGGGATCGACGCCCAATTTGCGCGCCCAATTGACCACCGAGAAGAGCAGGTCGCCGACCTCATCCTCGGTCTCGGCCGGGGTGGTGGCCGCTTCGATCTCGGCGATTTCCTCGTCGATCTTCGCGCGCGGGCCTTCGGCAGCGGGCCAGTCGAACCCCACGCGCGCGGCGCGGTTCTGCAACTTCTCGGCGCGGAGCAAAGCGGGCAGGCCCAATGCTACGCCGTCCAGCGCGCCCGGCGGGACGTCGGCCTGGCCCTTGGCGGCGCGTTCGGCGGCCTTGATCTGTTCCCACAGATGATGGCCGCCCGCAGCGACACCGCCGAAGATATGCGGATGGCGGCGCTCCATCTTGTCGCTGATCGCCGCCACGACGTCAGCCAGCGCGAAATGACCAGCTTCCTCGGCCATGCGCGCATGGAACACGACCTGGAGCAGCAGATCGCCAAGCTCGTCCTTGAGCTCGACCATGTCGTCGCGCGCGATCGCATCGGCGACTTCATAGGCTTCTTCGATCGTATAGGGCGCGATGCTGGCGAAATCCTGCGCGACATCCCATTCGCAGCCCGACACCGGATCGCGCAACCGCGCCATGATCGCGACCAGCCGTTCGATCATCTGTGCGCTCCATTCCGGGCGGGGAACTGGCACCGACGGCCAACATCCATCAATCCGATAATATACATTATGTTAAATTGAGGCAGTTTCATCAGAGCAAGCCCCCCAGCGCCGATCCGGCCCCGACAGCGCCCTGCCACAGCACCACCAGCACGAACAGCACGCCGAAGATCGCCACCCAGGCCAGCGCCATCTTGATGGTATCGCCCAGCGGCAATCGCCGTGCCGCGAGCGCGCTGACCGGCAGGATCAGCACCAGCGCGTAAAACACCAGGTCCATGCTGGTGTCGGTCATACGTGCAGTTCCAGCCCGTCATAGCCCGGCTCGACGCCCGGCGGCAGTTCCGCCAGCAGGCTCGCATAGTCCATCGACTGGTCCATATGCGCCAGCACCGCATGGCGCGGTTTGAGCATGTCGATCCAGCCTAGCGCCATGTTCAAATCCGGGTGCGACGGATGCGGTTTGCGGCGCAGCGCATCGACGATCCACAGGTCAAGACCTTCATACAGGTTCGCCATATCCGGCGTCATCGCACTGAGATCAGTCGCATATCCAATCGATCCGGCGATGCTGTCAAAGCGCAATCCGGCCGATTGGAACGGCCCGTGCGGCTGATCGACCACGCCAACCGTAATGTCGCCGATGACGATGCTGTCGGGCAAAGCCTCGATTGCGACCGTCGGTGGATAATCGTTCCAACCCTGAAAAACATAACCGAAACGCCGCTTCAACGTCTCCATAAGATCAGGCCGCGCCAGTCCGCGCACCGGCCGCCGCATCGCATGAAACACCTGGCGCAAGTCATCAATGCCGTGCGTGTGATCGGCATGGTCGTGCGTCCAGATCACCGCATCCAGCGTCGACACATCCGCCGCCAGCAACTGTTCGCGCATGTCGGGGCCCGTGTCGACCAGGATGCGCGTCGTCTGCGTCTCGACCAGGATTGACGCGCGCATCCGGCGATTGCGCGGGTTGGTCGGGTCGCACGCGCCCCAGTCATTGCCGATCCGCGGCACGCCGGACGATGTGCCCGAGCCAAGGATCCGCACCTTCATGCGCGAGTCTTGGTAAACAGTGCGTGAAAGTTCTCCGCCGTCGCCGCTGCCAGCGTTTCCAGCGGCTCGCCGCGCAATTTCGCCAGAAACGCCGCAGTATCGGCAACGAAGGCTGGTTCGCCCGTCTTCCCGCGATGCGGCACCGGTGCCAGGAACGGCGCATCGGTTTCGATCAGCAGCCGATCGAGCGGCAGCCGCGCGGCTGTTTCCTGCAGATCCTTGGCGTTCTTGAAGGTCACGATGCCCGAGATCGAGATGTAGAAGCCAAGGTCGAGCGCGATGTCGGCGAACGCCCCGCTCGCGGTGAAGCAATGGATGACGCCGGGATAGGCCCCCTTCCCCATTTCCTCGCGCAGGATCGCGGCGGTATCCTCCTCGGCATCGCGCGTGTGCACCACGATCGGCAGTTGCGTTTCGCGCGCGGCGGCAATGTGCGCGCGAAAGCTCGTGCGCTGGCGCTCGCGGTCGCTATGTTCGTAGAAATAATCGAGCCCGCTTTCGCCAATGCCGACCACGCGCGGATGCTGCGCGCGCTCGACCAGGCGGGCGGTGCCGATATCGGGATGCTCGTCGGCTTCATTGGGATGGATGCCAACCGTCGCCCAGACATCGGGCTCGCGCTCGGCGGTGGCCAGCACCGCGTCCCATTCGCTTTCGCGCGTCGCGATGTTGAGCATGGCGTGGACGCCGCGCGCGCGGGCACGGGCGAGGATCACATCCTGCTGCTCGCCCAGCCCCTTATAATTGAGGTGGCAATGGCTGTCGGCGAACATCAGCCTTCGACCGGCGCTTCGAGCCGTGGGAACACGCCGACCGGGGCCGGCAGCGTCAGGCCCGGCGCCAGCGGGTGGCCGAGTGCTTCGAAGTGGCGCGCATCGCCGTGCTGCCCCAGCAGATCGAGCAATTTGTCCGCGCCATTGGGGATCGCCCAGCGCGCCAGAATCGCGATCCGCCGCACCGCATCGGCTGCGTGATACAGGATGGTGTCGGCGCGGGCCGGATCGGTTTTGCGCACGCTCCACGGTGCCTGATCGGCGAAATATTGGTTGGCATCGCGCGCTGCCGACCAGATCGCGTCGAGCGCGTTGTGCAAGGCCAGATCGCCCATCGCATCGTGCATCCCGGCCTCCGCCGCAGCGACGCTGGCGAGCAGCGCGTCCTCGGCCTCGGTGCGTTCGCCCGCCGCCGGCACCACGCCACCGCACGCCTTGGCAATGATCGACAGGCAGCGTTGCGCGAGATTGCCAAGATTGTTGGCAAGGTCAGCATTACAACGGGTTACGATCGCTTCTTCGGAATAACTCCCATCCTGGCCGAAGCTCACTTCGCGCAGCAGGAAATAGCGCAGCGCATCGACACCGAAGCGATCGGCCAGTTCCATCGGATCGGTGACGTTGCCGACCGACTTGGACATCTTCTCACCGCGGTTGAGCAAAAAGCCATGGCCGAACACCGCACGCGGCAGCGGAATGTTGGCACTCATCAGGAAAGCTGGCCAGTAAACTGCATGAAAACGCACGATATCCTTTCCAATCACGTGCAGATGCGCGGGCCAGAAGGTTTCGTACAGTTCGACATCGTCGGGATAGCCGACCCCGGTCAGATAATTGGTGAGCGCATCGACCCACACATACATCACATGGCCCGGGCTGCCCGGCACCGGAACGCCCCAGTCGAAGCTGGTGCGCGATACCGAGAGATCGGACAGGCCGCCCTCAACGAAGCGCAAAATCTCGTTGCGGCGCGCCTCGGGCAAAATGAAATCGGGCTGCGCGGCATATAGGTCGAGCAAAGGCTGCTGATATTTGGAAAGCCGGAAGAACCAGGTTTCCTCCGCCGTCCATTCGACCGGCGTGCCCTGCGGCGACAATTTGGCACCGCCCTCGCCTTCGACCAGTTCCTTCTCGTCGTAAAAGGCTTCGTCGCGAACCGAATACCAGCCTTCATAGCGGTCGAGATACAGGTCGCCCGCGGCTTCCATCGCTTGCCAGATCGCCTGGCTGGCGCGGTAATGGTCGGCGTCGCTGGTGCGGATGAAGCGATCGCACGAAATCTCCAGTTTCTCGGCCATTGCCTTGAAATAGCCGCTCATTTCGTCAGCCAGCGCGCGCGGGGTCAGGTCACGCTTGCGCGCTTCCTGGACCATTTTCAGGCCATGTTCGTCGGTCCCGGTCTGGAAGCGGACTTCACGGCCCAATTGGCGTTGATAGCGCGCGATCGCGTCGGTCGCGATCGCCTCATAGGCATGCCCGATATGCGGGCGTCCGTTGGGATAGCTGATTGCGGTGGTGATATAATAAGGGTCGGCCATGGCGGCCTCCTAGAGCATCGGTCGCCGCAATTGAAGCCTTGGTGCCGCTTTCAGCGCGCAAGCCGCGCGACGATCCCCGCCATCTCATAGACGGTGGCTTGCGCATCGAGCGTCAGCGCGCGTGCGGTGGCGGCAAGCGTGCGCGCGGCGTCATACCCGTCTAGCGCGATGCGCAGCCGTTCGCCCTGCCGTTCCGGGGCCACGCCCGCGATAAAGGCGGGGGCACGGTCAAGAAACGCCTCGTAGCGTGCCTGCGCGGCCTTCAGCGCCAGCGACTTGGCCAGCCGGACGCGACGACCATTGCCGGGGTCGCCATCCCGCGCGATCGCCGCCAGCGCCTGGTCGATCGCGGCAAGGTCCAATCCGGCGAAACCGAGCGCACGACCGGGCGATCCGTGCGCGACGCGGATCAATGCCGCCACTTCCGCCGGATCCGCAGAGGGAAGCTGTTCGCGCAGCACGGACGTCATGGTCGCATCATCGAGCGGATCGAAACGCAATTGCCGACAACGCGACCGGATCGTCGGCAGCAAACGTCCTGGCGCATGGCTGATGAGCAAGAAGATCGTGCCCTCGGGCGGCTCTTCCAAATTCTTGAGCAAGGCGTTGGAGGCCCCCGGCCGTTCCAGATCGTCGACCGCATCGATGATGACGACCCGCCTGCTCGACATGGACGGGCGCGTCGCGAACATCGGCCCCAGCGCGCGCACCTGCGCGATCGGGATGCTGCGCGCGAGATCGAGCCCGGTCTTGTCGCCTTCCTTCGGCTGGCGCGTGAGCACCCGGTAATCCGGGTGCGATCCCGCCGCGATCAATTTGCGTTGCGGGTTGCTCTCGGGCACGTCGAAGCCCGGCGGCAGGTCGCCCCCCGCCCCTTCGGCCAGCATCCGCAGCGCTGTGGCGCGCGCGAAGGTCGCCTTGCCGATGCCTTCCGGGCCCGCGAACAGCCACGCATGATGCAGCGATCCGCTCGCCATTGCGGCGGCGAAGGCCTGGTGCGCGGCATCATTGCCGAGCGGTAACGTCATGGCAGCAGGTCGGCTACGGCTGCAAAAACCGCATCCGCGACATCGTCAATCCCCGCGGTGGCCCCAACCAGGCGGAAGCGCTCGGGTTCTTGCTTGGCAAACCGGCGAAAGGCGGCGGCGACATCGGCGTGGAACGTATCCCCGCGCGCCGCGAACCGATCCGCTGCAGCGCCATCGCGGACCGCCGCGCGCCTGCGTCCAAGCTCGGGCGATAGTTCCAGCACGAGCGTCCGGTCCGGCAGCAACCCGCGTGAACCGAAAGCATGGAGCGCCAGTACCGCCGCATCGTCGATCCCGCCGGCCACGCCCTGATAGGCACGGCTACTGTCGAGAAAGCGGTCGCAAATCACCCAGCGTCCGGCCCCCAGCGCCGGGCGGATCGTCTTTTCGACATGATCGGCGCGCGCGGCGGCGAACAGCAACGCCTCGCTATGCGGGCTCCACCGCGCGACCTCGCCTTGCATCAGCAAGGCGCGGATTGCCTCGGCCCCTTCGCTGCCGCCGGGTTCGCGCGTCACCAGCGTTTCGATCCCGCGCATCGCCAGCGCATCGGCAAGCAAGCGCGCCTGGGTCGATTTGCCCGCCCCCTCGCCGCCTTCCAGCGAGATGAAGCGCCCGATCGCCGTCATCGGCTCACGCGCCGAACAGGCTCAGCAAGCCGGCCCAGGCACGCCCGAAAAAGCCAGCCTGCGGCACGTCGTTGGCGGCCACCAGCGGAAGGCGCTCGGCCGGCATCCCCGGCGTTACCACCACCAGATCGGCGATGTGCTGCCCGGCCTTGATCGGGGCCTTGATCGGGCCGTCATAGCTGACCGTCAGCCGCATTTCGCCTGCGGTGCCCGCAGGTACGGTCGCGGAAAGATCGCTCGGCGCGACGAGCCCCACCTTGTTGGAGGTGCCGAGCTGCACCTCGGCGGTTTCGATCTGCTTGCCCTTGGCGAGGATCGGCTTGGCCTGCCACGCGCGAAAACCCCATTCCATGAACTTGACCGATTCCTCGGCGCGCTGGCCCGACGTGCCCAAGCCCGCCAGCACCATCACCAGCCGACGGCCATTCTGCTGCGCCGAGCCGGTGAAGCCGAAACCGGCTTCATCGGTGTGCCCGGTCTTGAGCCCGTCGGCACCGCTCACCCGACCCAGCAACGGATCACGATTGGCCTGGTCGATCGGCTTCTCGCCGCCCAGCGTCTTGCCCCAGGTGAAGCTGCGCAGCGAGTAGAAGCGCTTGTAGAGATCGGGATAATCCTGGATCGTCGCGCTCGCCAATTTGGCGAGATCACGCGCGGTCACATAGGTGACGCCATTGTCGGGCCAGCCATTGGCGGTGCCGAAATGGCTGTTGCTGAGGCCCAGCTTGGCCGCCGCGCGGTTCATCCGTTCGGTAAAGGCCGATTCGGTGCCCGAAATTCCTTCCGCCAGCACGACGCAGGCATCATTGCCCGACAGCGTGACGATGCCCTTGAGCAAATCCTCGACGCTGACATTCTCGCCCGACGACAGGAACATCGTCGAGCCTTGCGAATGCCACGCGCGCCACGTTTCGGGGCGCACCGGGAATTTTGTGTCGAGCTTCAACTCGCCCGATTTGATCATCTGAAACGCGACATAGACCGTCATCATCTTGGCCATCGACGCGGGCGGCATTCGGCGGGCGGCATCCTTCGAATACAGGATCGCGCCGGAGGACAGATCCTGCAGATAGGCGACCGGTGCCGGCGTCTGGAACTCGGGTGCGGCCACGGCCGGACAGGTCGCGGCGACGGCGATGAGGGCAGCGGCGGCGATCAGTTTTTGGCGGGAAAGCATCATGTCCGGTCTCGTTTTTTAGTCGGTGTGGATGATTTGTGCGTCACCATAACCGTGCCGGGCGGCCCCGTCACGCGCGCGCTGTGCGCTGGCTTTGTCGCCAAAGGGGCCCAATTGCACGCGAAAAAGGCGTCCGAGCGGAACAACATGGCCGCCCAGGGCGTGCGCCATCGCAGCGGCTCGCTCCGCCGACGACAAAGCGGCGACCTGCACGACAAATCCGCCAGCCGTAGGGGGAACCGATGTCGATGGAACCGGTGACGGCTTTGGCTTGGCGAGCGGCTTGGGCGCTGGCGCTTTGGGCATCGGCGCTTTGGCCGGGATCGCACGCGGCACCGCCGGGGCCACCTGCTGCATCGGCACTTTGCGACGCAGCGCCGTGAGCAAAGCTGGCGGCGCATCCAGCCGCGCAGAGGCCGGCTGCCCTGCGCGCAATGCCGTCTGATCCTGTGGGCTGGCCACCACCGCCCGCACCCGCACCGGTGCCCGGTCGCCAACCCCCAATGCCTGCGCGGTCGCAGGCGACAGCGAGACCACCGCCCTGCTGGTGGCGCGCGCGACCACCAGCGCCAGGATCGTCCGCCCAGTATCGAGCGCGGTGATCTCGACCGGTGTGCCCGGCGGGACATTCGGATGCGCGACCGCCATCGTCACCGCGCTCCACTGCGGATCGACCGGCAGCGATGACACGGCCGCAAAACCGACGCTATCGTCCCGCACTTCGCCCGAGGTGCCGCGCGGCCCATCGCCCGGCGGCAAATCGCTGGCGGCGGCGATCGCGGGGGGCGAGGTGACGTCATGGATTTTGGGCGCACTGCGGTGCTGACGCGGCGGCATCGCCTGCCCGCCGCCGCTTGCCAGCACCAGCGCCACCAGCAGGCTCATCTCAGCGCTCCACGGCATCGGCCAGCAGGCCGACCGACAAGGCATAGAAATTGGAGCAATTATAATCGAGGATCACGCGGTAATTGCCCGTCAGCAAATAGGCCGTGCGTCCGGGGCCATCGGGCTCCAGCAAGGTCGCCAGCACCGAATCGCCCGGCCAGTCGCGCGTCAGCGGGACGAGGCCGAGCCTGCGCCATTCGGCCATGGTTTTCCACGCGCTGTGCCGCGCGAACACTTTGAGACAGCGCGGCGACAGCAAGCGGTTGGTCACTTGGCTGCGGTCGAACGTCGCGGGCACCGACACGGCGATGCCCCAGGGCTGACCTGCCCGCCACCCGGCATTGGCGAAATAATTGCCGATCGATGCCAGCGTATCGGCACGGCTCGACCAGATGTCGGCCCGGCCGTCGCCGTCGCCGTCGCGGGCGAGCCGCAAATAGACCGATGGCAGAAATTGCGGCCCACCGGTTGCCCCCGCCCAACTGCCGAGGAGTTGCGCGCGCGATACGCCGCGATCCATCATTTGCAGCGCGGCAATGAACTCCTCTGCGAACAGCTCGCGCCGCCGCCCCTCATAAGCGAGCGTCGCCAGTGCGCGCGGGAGATCGAAGCCGCCCATCACCCGGCCATAGCTCGTCTCATGCCCCCAAATCGCGACCATGATCGATTCGGGAACGCCAATCTGCTGCTCAATCCGTTGCAGGCGCGACCGCTCGGCGTGATAGGCGTTGCGCCCGTTGGCGATGAGCGCGGCAGTGAGGTGCTGCGCCTGATACGGCGCGAAATTGGGAACCCCGGCATTGGGATTGGCCCCCGGCTGCGCCCGGTCCAGATCGATCACGCGCTGGTTGAGCGTCAGCGTAGGAAGGACCGCGTCAAGCGTTGCCCTGCTCACCCCCCGCGCCAGCGCCTGCGCGCGCAGGGTCTGGAGATAGGCCTGAAACCCCGCTTCATCCTGCGCCGCTGCCTGCCCGATCATGGTGAAGCACGCGCCCACAACGGCCAGCGCGATGCCAATTCGACGCCCAAAAATACTGGTTCCTCGCATCCTCCGACCTTGGCACACCGGCCTGCCCACATGAACCCCTAAAGGCCCGATACCGACCACAAACCTTGCACATCTCGTCCCGTCGCCGCTAAGCGGGGCATCCGCTGCAAGGTTGGCCTATGAGAGTCGGCTGGCCGTTGTCGCAGACCGACGGGAAGAGTGTCCGAGTGGTTTAAGGAACCGGTCTTGAAAACCGGCGAGGGTGCAAGCTCTCCGTGGGTTCGAATCCCACCTCTTCCGCCAAGGCTTTGTGCCCGGTTGTCTCATTTAGTTCCAAGGCGACTCGCTCGCCCTCGGCAAATGCCTTGCGGGTTGTCTCATTCGACATCATTGAGCGACAGCACAGCGCAATCGATTCGGGGGCACTTCTGGGGCACCGGTTGCGGCTTGTGGGGGCACCGCATGTTGACCGACCTAGCCTGTCGCCGAGCGACACCCAGGGAGAAGCCATACAAGCTCGCAGACGCTCGCGGGCTTTATTTGTACGTGCTGCCCTCGGGCTACCGCTCGTGGCGCTGGAAATATCGCTTTGGCGGCAAGGAAAAGCGGATGGTCTTCGGGCCATATCCCGATATTTCGCTGATCGAGGCGCGCGACCTGCAGCAAGCGGGCGCGCGCCTGGTGCGCAGCGGAGTGGATCCGTCGATCGACAAACGCCAGCGAAGTGCGGCCCAGGCAAGCAAGGCCGGAATCACCTTCGAGCCCTTGGCGCGGGAGTGGCACGAAAATCAGAGACACCTTTGGTCGGCGAAACACGCGGCCGACGTGCTGAGCCAGATGGAGCGCGACGTCTTCCCCAAGATCGGCAAGCTGCCAATCTCGGATATTACCCCGCCACTCGTGCTGGAGGCACTTCGCGTGATCGAGGCACGTGGCGCAATCGAGACGGCGCGGCGCGCGCGGCAGCGGATCTCGGATGTGTTCGTCCTGGCGATCGCGAGCGGGATTGCCGAGTCGGACCCGGCAGCGGGCCTCGCGCCCGCCATGAAGAAGCTGATCAAGGGCAAGTCGCCTGCGGTGCGGACGATCGCGGACGCGCGGAAGGTGCTGGAAGCGACGGAAGGGCAGCCCGGCCATCCGCTGACCAAGCTCGCTTCGCGATTGCTCGCGCTCACTGCAGTGCGGTCTGGCGTCTTGCGCGTGGCCGAGCCGCACGAGTTCGAGGATCTCGACGGGGAAATGCCGCTCTGGCGCATTCCTGCGGCCAAGATGAAGCTGGTCGTCGAGCGCAAGCGCGACGTAGCCTTCGAATTTCTGGTGCCATTATCGCGCGAGGCGGTCGAGACGGTGAAGGTCGCGATCGCTTTCTCGCGCGGTGCCCCGCTGATCTTCCACAGCGTCCGCAGCACGCGGCGGCCGATCAGCGACAGCACGATCAGCAAGGCCTATCGCGACGCGGGCTATTCGGGCGTGCATGTTCCGCACGGCTGGCGATCGACCTTTTCGACGATCATGAACGAGCTGGCGGAGGAACGGAATCGCGTTGGCGATCGCGCTATCATCGATCTGATGCTGGCGCACGTTCCGTCGGGCGTGGAGGCGACGTACAATCGCGCCGCTTATATGCCCCGCCGTCGCGATCTGGCGGAGGAATGGGCGACGATGCTGGTCGGCGATCTCCCGCCAGCGGCTTCCCTGCTGGACGGTCCGCGACGCAGCTGATCGGCGGTGCGCGGTGAGCGCGCCGACAAAACCGGCTGGCCTCGCCGCCGCCAACCAGGCGCGCGCGGAACACCACACCGTTCGCAGCCTGATCAAGGGCGTCGGCTTCAGCTTCGAAGGCAAGCGGCGCGGCAGCTGCGCCGTGCTTGCGACCAGTCGGCTCGCTGGCGAGGCCGAGCTCCGCAACTGGCGGCACCACAATGTCTTCCCACGCGTCGAGAAAGAGGAACGCCTGCAGCAGATCTTCGCCTGGGCCGACGAGCATAAGGCCAAGGGGCGGCCCTGGGGGCTCCTGTCGCCGAAGGAAAAGGTCATCCTGCAGGTGCTGCACGATGCGCGCGACTATCGGACGGGGCGGCTCGACTTCGCCTATTCGCAGATCTGCGCGATGGCAAAGTGCTGCACGCAAACGCTCAGCGCCGCGATCAAGAAGTTCGAGCGGCTGCACCTCGTCGAGAAATGGCGACGCATGGTGCCGATCGTCGGCGGTGAGCTTGGCAGCGCCCGCAATACCCAGATCAACAACGCCTATTTCCTGAAGTTGCCGGGCGAAGTCGCCAAGCGCGTGCGCGACGCGCTCGAGAAGATCTCGTCCATCGTATTGCCCCCGGTACAGCCGCCCAGGGAGCCCACAGAGCACGAGCTTGCCGCCCAGGCCGCCGCGCGTGCCAAGTCGGCCGGAAACGACCGCACGACCGCCTCGCGCCACGAGCATTACGCAAATAGCGCCGTCGAGGGCATGCACGCCCGCCGCGCCGCCCCAGCTTTATCGTAGCTTCGCGATTCTAGTGATCAGAGAGTCCACCACCTCAGGAGATAAATAAAAGGAACGCCTTCGGCGTGCGCTATTGATCGCCCCCTCCCCCGGTGCTGACGTCCGACCAGGACGGCAACCCGATCGCCCAGCTTGGCGGTCGGGCTTTTGGCTATCGGGGGGCGAGAGCATGAAGCGTGCCACCCTGCCCCGGGCGAGGCGCGTTGTGCGCGGTCGGAAAGGGCGCGATCCTCGAGACCAGCGACGATTATCCGATCAGGATCTCGGCCCATTCCTCAAGCAACGCGCGGCGCGACGCGAGATGTTCGGCGCGGTTATAGGCGCGCTCCACCTTGGTCATTCCCTTCGGCACGTGCCCCAAGGTCCGGTCGATATCGGCGCGACATTCCGGCCGCCGCTCGTTCATGACGGTCGAGAAGCTGGCGCGCCAGCCATGCGGGACGTGGCGGCCGCCGAACCCCGCGCGGACATAGAGCTCACCGATCGCGCCGGCACCAATTGGTTGAGCGCCAGCCCGCCCGGGAAAGACGAAGCTCGATGGTTCGCCCGGCACCGCCATTCTCGCGCGCACCGCGCGCAAAATCGCAGCGGCGGGCGCGGAAAGTGGCACGATATGATCATTGGCGGAGTCGCGCTTATTCGCCGCACCGAGTTTCATCCGCGCCGCCGGTACCCGCCAGATCGGCGCGTCGCCGTCGAGGTCCTCGACCTCGCACCATTTCATCCCGCGCAACGCCGCCAGGCGCACCGCGGTCAGCGCGAGGAAACGCGATGCCTGTCGCAGGATCGGCGCGGCATCGAGCGCATCGACGTCGGCGACGAGCGCGCGCAGCTCGGCAACCTCGACCAGCGCGGCCTGGCTGCCGCTCGCCGGTGCGGCCGCGAGCGCCTCGCGCACATCGGCCGGATTGTCGATCGACGTCCAGCCCTTGGCCCGCGCGAACTCGAACACCGCCTCGATCCGCTGGCGCAACCGCCGCGCCGTCTCGATCGCTCCGCGCGCCTCGACGCGCTCGAGCACATCGAGCACCATCGGCCGCGTAATCGATTCCAGCGCGATCGCGCCGATCGCGGCGAACACATCGCGCTCAAGGCTTTCGATCACGTCGACGGCGTGCACCGGCGACCAGCCCAACGCGCGATGCGCATGCCACGCCCGCGCCGCGCCCTCAAAGCTGTTGACGGCGGACGCGTCCTTCCGAGGATCCTCGCCGCGCGCAATCGCCACGCGCGCCACGTCGCGCCTGGCGCGAGCTTCGGCAAGCGAGATCGCGCCGAAGGTCAACGTCTGCTCGCGACCGTCCTGGTCGCGATAGCGCAACCGGAAGGATTTGGTGCCGGTGGGGGCGACATGGAGATAGAGTCCCTGCCCATCTGTCCTCTTATAGGCGCGCGGCTTCGGCCGCGCGGCTTTGACCGCTGCGTTGGTCAGCATAGACACCTCGATTGGAATGTGGTCGTGTGCGATTATCAACAGGGAGACAGCACGTGAGTGATCGCGCAGAGGAAGCCGGTATGAAAATCGTCGTGCGGCTAAGGGAGGCCCTTGCCGATGGCGAAAGCGTGCGAGTTGTGGTGCATGGCTTCAGTCAGCAGATCGATGTGAAAGATATCACGAGCAGCTACCCGCTGGTGAATTTCCAGGATGGAAACGGCTCGCAATACATCGTGCCACTGACAAACGTTTTGGCGATGGTTATCGCTCAGCCGAAGAAACCCATGCGAATTAGCCCTGAAGCATTGGCAAATGTCTGACCTCAGCGGTCAGTTAAGGGCCGCGTGTTAGGAGTTTCGCCTCGACACGTTGCCCGGTCGGCTCGCAATAGTCTGGCGACCATGATAGAAATAGCGGAGGCACCCTCCGCCCCGGTTGCTACGGCCCGCAGAAAACTGCGGGTTTCGGGATCGAGAACGGGTATGATACCCACTCTCAAAAGCCCGATACCCGCACGATCAATTGCGGATGATCAGTTCCGTCACCTTCTTGCCACGGCCGGCCGGCGCTGACGACAACGACCAGGTCGTCTCCACCTCGGCAATCGCGAAGCGGGCGAAAGCTTGGCGGATGAAGGGCGTATCGTTGATCGACAGAATGAACCGACCCGAGATGTCGGCGAGTTGCTCAGCCATCGCGAGATAATTATCGCGGCCGAACTCGATCCCATAACCTGTCGTCTCGTCATAGGGCGGATCGAGGAAGAACAGCGTGGCCGGGCCGTCATACCGCCGGATCAGATCGGCATAGTCCAGCTGCTCGATCGTGACGGATGCAAGACGGTCGCGCAGCAGTTTGAGCTCGGCGCGCAGCGCGGCGAGGTTGAACCGCGAATCCTGGTCGCGGCGCACGCCGAACGTCCGGCCAACGACGCGCCCGCCAAATGCTAGGCGCTGCAGGTAGAGGAAGCGGACCGCGCGCTCGATATCGGTGAGCAGCCGAGGATCCAGCGCACGCTGCCGCTCGAATTCTGTCCGGCTGGCGATCAACCAGCGGAGCTCGGCAACGAACGGCTCATAATGGCGTCGCACAACCCGGAACAAGTTGGCGACGTCGCCGGATAAGTCGTTGATGACCTCAACAGCTGCGGCAGCAGGCCGGCGGAGAAAAACGCCGCCCATACCGACAAAGGGCTCAACGTACGTTCGGTGGGGGGTGTCGGCGATCATAGCGACGAGCCGCTTAGCGAGGTTGCGCTTACCTCCGAGATAGGGCGCGGGTGGGCGAACAGCGATTGACGCATTCATTCAGGCTTCGTCCTTTGGGGAAAGAAGCACGTCGGCTACGCGCGCTGGTAAGCCGCCGATCGGCGCGATCGGCGAGCACCTGGCCGATGATATCGGCACCAGGATGATGGAACGACCACTGGCCGCAAAAGCTGTAAGCGATTCCTACGCGGCCAACCGACCCGAACCGGGTGGTTAGCCGCGCAGGAACACAGGGAACCACGCCCTGCATATTCCCCCGAAGGGTCTTTTAGTTTGCAGGCCACCCGGCGAACCGGTGCCTGCGTTCAAACCGCGCGCGCGGGCCACTCCTAACGGCTAAGCTCAGAGCGGCAGGCCCACTATGCCACGCGTCGACCGGTCAGAACAACCCTAGGAAGCGCTTGCGCGGTCGCGCAGCCTTGAGGGCAGCGGACCACTGGGCGTCGCAAGACGTGCCGATCGCCTTGGCCGTGCGCTTGTCGATGTTTGCCTTCACGAGCTGGCCAGTCTGCGCCAGGCTGAACGCGGCGTCGCCGCCTGCGCTACCGTCGATCAGCGCCAGTTGCGCCCCCGGCGTCGGATCCAGCAGGCCCGACGCCAGCAGGATCTTCATGCACGGGCTGGCAGCCTGGGTCAGCACGGTAGAGGTCGTCATACAGGCAGAGATTGCGACGCAGAGCATCAGCGACGCCATGCACCGCAACGCCTGCATCGGGCGCTTGTCGAACATCGATCTGTCCTTTCTCGATCTGCACATCCACCTCGACCTTTTGCCGGGCGGCATCGTTGATTTGTGGGATCGCGCCGGTGGCGATATCGCCGGTGGCCTGGCCCAGCGAGGCGTCGACCTTGGCCTGGCCAACCTTCGCCGCCATCTGTCCAGGGCGGATCAGAATCCACCAGAAGGCCGCGCCGATCGCCACAGCGACGACGACACCGAATATTACGCGGAAAACCCAGCTGGCGGCGCGCACCTGCGGCAAAGCGTCCTCGGCCAGCTGCTCGACCTGCGTCACGATCGTCATGCGCGCGCTCCCCGACATTTGTGGCGATCGACATTGCTGATGCGCTGCGCAAGCCAGCCTTTGAGGAACACGCCCAGCTTCGGATTGGCGCGAACAAGGCGGACATATTCGGCGCTCTGCTGGCGATCGAGCGCGTCGAGCGTGGCGATGCAAAGCGCGGCAGCACCGCGCCGCGTCTGGCACGCATGATAGGCGGCGATCGTCCCGGGCCCAACGCGACCATCAACGGTCAGCCGCGTGCCGCACAGCGCGTTGGTCGATTGCTGAAACCAGGTCGAAGGGCGCGCGGGCCCCATATTGACCGTGGTATCGAACAATTCCTCGGTGACGGCCGCGTCGACTGGCACCAACGCGGCATAGCCCGGCTGCACCAGATAGCGATCGTAATAGATGCTCTCAGCGACGGCGCGCGGCAGCGTGCGCATCGGGCCAGTATAGCCGCTCTGCGTCGCCGTCCGTCGCGTGATGCCCATATTGGTTTCGCCGCCGGGGTCGGCCGAGTGATCGACATAGCCGCCCTCGATCGCGATCACGCCGGAGATCATTGCGACGATGACCGCCGCAAGTTTCGCTTTGCCGACCGGCTGCCGGGCGGCGGCATCACTTGCCATCGGTCGGCACCTTGCGGGTGATGCGCGCGAGCCCGATCGCGACCAGCAACAGGATCGGGAACGATCCGGTCAGCCACGACGGGAGCAGTGCGCGCAGATCCTGCGGCATCGCATTCCAGATGTCGGATGCGGTGCCGGGAAAGGCCTGCACGAACGCCTCGGTCAGCGCGCCGATCGCGGCGATCCGGATCGAGGAGAAGGTATAGGCGCGGTGCCAGTCATCGATGAGACGCGCGCACAACCAGGCGCGCCACTTTGCGAGCAGCGTCATCGGATTTCCTTTCGGGGTACGGGAGAGTGAGCGGGGTCAGCCCCCGCAGGCATCGCCTTCGGAGGCTTGGTCGTACGTCGCCGCAGTGGCGCGGATGCCACGCGAAAGGGCGTCCTGTTCCAGTGCCGTTTCGGCACGCGAGACGAGATCGTCGAACGCGGGCGTGGGCGGATGGAGCGGAAACGCGCCGCGCAGCGTGTCCTCGAATGCCCCGACCTGAGCATGGCGGCGATGCGCGATCGTTCGCTCGACCGGGTTTGCCAGCGCCAGCAAGAAACCGACGAGGCAGAGGATGACGCCGCCCTCGATCATGGCATCGGTCCGGATTTGGGCGGCCCGATCATCTCGAGCTTGGCCTCGATTCTGGCCGTCCGCTCGTTGATCACGATGAGTTGCTTATTGCTCTCTTCGAGTGCCGTGATCCGGCGCTCGTGCTGCTGCTGCTCGTTGATGTAGCCGCCGCACGCCATCGTCGCGCCGATCAGCGTAAGCACGATTGCGGCGGGTGCCGACCAGTCTTTCCAGGTCGGGCGGGAGGGTGCAGGGGAATTCGTCATCACAACCGCGCAATGGGGGGGTTTAGTTCGTAGTACCCCGAGATGAGCAGGCTACCAGCAGCGCACATTGGAAATGCAGTAAGCCCGGAACCCCCTGCTGTGGCATAGTAGATGGAGCCATATTGGCCTGTAGCGGTGATAGCGCCCGTAATAATTGCACCACTTGGTACGGCCAGACCGCCGCCATTTGGGAGCACGGTACAGGGTGTGAAATCGGGGATCGATGGAAGCACTGAGTTTGGCAGGAAGGCTTGCGGCAGAGTAAACCTCATGTTGCCGGTCCCGGTGTGCCCAGTCCACGTAACTATCGCCTCAAATTGCAGGCATTCCCCATTGATTCTATAGCGCCCCTTCCGAATAGTATATACCCCCGCGCCAGCGTCGGTACTGCCATATATGGTTGGAGTGAAACTACCGCGTTGGTTTCGGGTATTCCAAACAACGCCCTGGACACTATGGCCATAGAAATCGTTGGCGAGCGGAACCGTCTGATAAACCTGACCCGCCACGTTGGCTTCGGTATCTCCTCCGATGAATACTAGGCCATTCGCATTTGCCGCCAAATAGATACCATATCCGGTATTCGCTTCGAAAAGGCCCGCAGTGAACGTCGTTCCCAAGTAGGTTTTATCAGCATAGAGGCCATGACGACCGTTATTATACACTGACAGACGTGAAATATCGGCACAGTTTGCGTCAATTAAACCGCTTTTTTGATCATCGATGCATAGACCATCGCGGGCATTAAACCCACAATTTACGTTATCGAGCTTAGTGGAATTTGCATTTACGCTCGTGTCCAACGCTGCATCGTAC
>NZ_RWKS01000089.1:0-347 GCF_003985085.1 Sphingomonas sp. TF3
TGGACTTGCCCCGCAAAAGTGGAGAGGCATTTGCTCAACGTGACGCGGTTCGTTCGAACTGCGCGGGGCTGATATAGTCGAGCGCGGAATGGCGCCTGACGGGGTTGTAGAAGCCGTCGATATAGCGGGCAATGGCCTGCGCGGCTTGGTCGCGGGTATAGAAGACGGTGCGCCAGACGAGCTCGGATTTGATCGTCTTGAAGAAGGTCTCCACCATCGCATTATCGTAGCAATTTCCCTTTCCTGACATGGAGATACGGATGCCGTGGCGGTGCAGCTCGGCCTGGTAGTCCACAGAGCAGTATTGGCTGCCGCGGTCCGAATGATGAATGAGCCCTTCGGGCGGA
>NZ_RWKS01000090.1:0-325 GCF_003985085.1 Sphingomonas sp. TF3
ACTGTCAGGATTTCCGTGTGTGGGCGGGCATAATGGGTAAAGAGGAGATCCCATATGTCCCGACGCAAAGAACCTGCGATACCGAATGAGCTTCTCGACCAGTTGCTGGCGGGCGGTGCCGCGAGTGCTGCATTTGACCAAGGTGGCCTGCTCGATTCGCTGAAGAAGGCGCTGACCGAGCGCGCGTTGAACGCGGAGATGGATCATCACCTGGCCGGCCAGGACGGTGCCGGCAACACGCGCAACGGCTACGGTCGGAAGACCGTGATGACCGACACCGGCAAGCTGGCGATCGACGTGCCACGCGATCGTCAGGCGAGCTTCG
>NZ_RWKS01000091.1:0-317 GCF_003985085.1 Sphingomonas sp. TF3
CCCACCGTCACCGCGATCTCGCCCAGCTCGGGCCCGGCGAGCGGCGGTACCTCGGTCACCATCACCGGCACCGGCTTTACCGGGGCTACCGCCGTCAAGTTCGGCGCGACCTCTGCAACCGGCATCACCGTTGTCAGCGCGACCAGCATCACCGCAACCGCTCCGGCTGGCAGCGGCACCGTCGACGTGACCGTGACCACCCCTGGCGGCACCAGCGCGACCTCGGCCAGCGACCAGTTCAGCTATGTCGCGGCCCCCGCCATCACCGCGATCTCGCCCAGCTCGGGTCCGGCGAGCGGCGGTACCTCGGTCACCAT